>NZ_RPRY01000431.1 GCF_003949795.1 Streptomyces sp. WAC06614 | reverse complement strand
CCCCGCCGCCGCTCGGCACGGTCGCCCGCACCGTGGGTGACGCCCGCTTCGAGCCGGGCCCCTGCCCCAAGACCCCCGAGCCGATCGCCGCGCTCGACGACGCCCGCTGCGGCACCCTCACGGTCCCCGAGAACCGCGCCCGGCCGAGCGGCAGGAAGATCACCCTCGGCGTGGCGGTCGTACCGGCGGTGGCCGAGAAGCCGCAGCCGGACCCGATCGTCTGGCTGGCCGGCGGCCCCGGCGACGACGCGGTCGGCGAGGCGAAGATGGCGGTGGACGGCGGTCTGAACCGGGACCGGGACCTGATCCTCATGTCCCAGCGCGGCACGTACTCCGCCGACCCCGCACTCACCTGCCGCACCATCGACGAGTTCAACGCCCGCGCCGTCGGCCTGGTCTCCGGCGCCGCGGACACCGAGCGCGAGCACGTCGCGGCGACCCGGGCCTGCCGCGAACAGTTCACGGGCCGCGGGGTCGACCTCAGCGCCTACAACGACATCGAGAGCGCCGCCGACCTCGCCGACCTGCGCTCCGCGCTGGGCCTGAAGGAATGGAACGTCTACGGCATCTCGTACGGCACCCACCTGGCCCTGGTCTACATGCGGTTGCACCCGCAGGGCGTCCGCTCGGTCGGCATCGACGGCATCCTGCCCCCGTCCACCGCCGGCTCGGCCCTGACCTGGCGCGCCGCGAAGCAGGGCTTCGACGGGGTGTTCAAGGCCTGCGCGCAGCAGCCGGCCTGCAACCGCCGCTACCCGAACCTGCCGGCCACCTTCACCCGCCTGGTCCGCCAGTTGGAGGCCCACCCCGTCACCACGACGGTCACCCCGCCCGGCAGCGCGAAGCCGGTGAAGGTCGTCCTGGACGGCAACGCCCTGGTGACCTGGATGACCTCCGCCACCCATGTGGCCCCCCAGATCCCCCGTTCCCTCGACGAACTGGCCCACGGCAGGCCGCAGCGCATCGCCGAGCAGTACGCGGGCGGCAAGCTCAGCCCCCAGGCTCTGGGCAGGGTCTCGCACGGCCTCGTCTACGGAGTCTTCTGCAGCGAGTGGACCCCCTACGAGACCCAGGCCCAGGCCCTCGAAGGCGGCCGGCGCGCCTTCCCGTCCTTCCCCCGCTCGGTCCAGGCCCAGGCCCCCCAACTCACCTCCCTCCGCCCGGACTGCGCCGCCTGGAACGTCCCTGCGGCCCCGCCCTCGATCCGTGACGCCACCCGCAGCGACATCCCCACCCTCGCCCTGTCGGGCGGCTTCGACGCCCAGACGGGCGCCGCCAACGGCCCCTACGTGGCCCGCACCCTGCCCCACGCCACCGTCGTCACGGTCCCGTACGAACCCCACGTGGTCTTCGCCACGTCGAAGTGCGCCCAGCAGATCACCAGGTCCTTCTTCACCGCCCCGAACTCCCCGGACACCAGCTGCCTCTCCACCCTGAAGCCGCCTCAGTTCGAGATCGGGCGGTGAGGTGTGGCGCCGGAGCCGGGTGCGTCGGCGGGCGCGGCCGTGAGGGGGTGACGGGTCGTCAGGAGGCGCGCCAGGTGGAGGGAGCTCAGGGTGCACATGAGCACGCCCAGGGGGACATGGACCGACGGCACCCGGGCGATACCCAGGACCACTTGCAGCGAGGCCAGTGCCAGGAAGCCCGTGGCGTAGAGGGCGGGCCGCGGGGAACCGCCGCCCGGGCGCCACCGGAGGACCGCGGCCAGCACGTGCAGCATGGCCGCGGCGTACATGACGCGGGCCCCGATGCCGTGGAGCAGCTCGCCGTGCGCGGAGGACAGCAACAGCCCGGCGGAGACCGCCTGGAGGAAGAGGGTCACGGTCTGCGCGGCGACCGCGAACCGCAGGAAGCGCGATCGGGGCGTGGGTGTGGACGTGGGGGCGGCGCTGCTGTCGGCGGGCGCGTCGGCGGCGGCGCCGGTGGGTCGGCCGCTGTCCGGGTCAGCCGTGGTCGGGACGGTGCGTGCGGTCATGGCGGGTCCTGTCCTCCTGCATCGAAACGATCTCTCGGTCGTCCGACGACGCAGCGCGTGAGAATGTGAGGCGGCAGCGGAACGGGCGACGGACGGCGGGGGAGAACGCAGGATGAGCAGCACCGCGGGCAGACACGTACCGGGGCTCGACGCGGTCATGAGCGAGCGCCGGCAACTGATCAACGTCGCCTACCGGCTCCTCGGCTCCCTCGCCGAGGCCGAGGACGCCGTGCAGGAGACGTACGCCCGGTGGTACGCCATGTCCCCGCAGCAGCAGGAGGCCATCGCCTCGCCGGGCGCCTGGCTGACCACCGTGGCCGGCCGCATCTGCCTCGACCTCCTCGGCTCGGCACGGGCGCGCCGCGAGAGCTATGTCGGCCAGTGGGTGCCGGAGCCGGTGCCCGACCGTGCGGAGTGGCCGACCGGCCGGCCGGGAGGAGCGGACGGCGGGGGTGACCCGGCCGACCGGGTCACCCTGGACGAGTCGGTGGACATGGCCTTCCTCGTCGTCCTGGAGGCGATGACCCCGGCCGAACGCGTCGCATTCATCCTCCACGACGTCTTCCGCTACCCCTTCGCCGAAGTCGCCGCCGTCGTCGGCCGCACCCCGGCGGCCTGCCGCCAACTGGCGACCTCGGCCCGCCGCCGGCTGCGCGCGACCCGGCCCGACGCGGCTGCGACGGGCGCGCGACCAGCCGCAGCCGTGGTCCGGGAGTTCAAGCAGGCCTGGGAGGCCAAGGACATCGCCGCCCTCGTCGGTCTGCTCGACCCCGACGCCACGATGATCGCCGACGGGGGCGGCCTCGTCGGGGCGGTGCTCCGCCCGGTCGTGGGCGCGGAGGCCATCGCCCGCTACCTCACCGCAACCGGCGGCAGGTCGACGCCCCGCTTGACCCTCCTCGAACGCTCCGTCAACGGCCGCCCCGGCCTCGTCGCCCGGTTCGCCGGCACCACGGTGACCGTGGCGGCGTTCGGACTCACCGGCGACCGGATCACCCACATCTGGGCCGTACGCAACCCCGACAAGCTCCGACCGTGGAACGACGCCCCGCCGACGGCGACCTCACCAAGCACGGGCGACTTCCTGGGCATGTCCGAATGACCGAACTACCTTGACCCCCATGCCGATTGAGCTGAACGACACGGTACGCAGCCTGCTCGACGCCCCGCACCCGGCGGTGCTGACCACGCTCAACCCCGACGGCAGCCCGCAGAGTTCGGTGGTGTGGGTGTCGCGGGACGGGAGCGAGCTGCTGGTCTCCACCCTCCAAGGGCGCCGCAAGGCGCGCAACGTGGCGGCCGACCCACGCGTCGGGCTCACCGTCTTCGACCCCGCCAACCCCTACCTCTACGTCGAGATCCGCGGCACCGCCACCCTCGCCCCGGACACCGACCGGGCCGTCGCCGTCCGCATCACCGAGGAGTACCTCGGGCCGGGCTCCGGCAAGGACGCCCAGCAGGCCCCGGCGCAGGAGGTCCGCGTCGTCGTCCGGATCACCCCGACCAAGGTCCTCGGCAACGCGGCGAAGGCCGGCTGAGGGGCGTCGCCCCGTCACCGCTTCGTCAGCGCCCCACGGTGTTCATCAGGATGATCGCCGCCAGGTCCGCGAGGATGACGGCCACCACGCCGATGATCATGGCCCACGCCCGACCCGACTCGTCCAGCGGCATGCACCACCACCTCCGCGCACCGTGCCCACGCCGTCGGGCGGGCCTCCCGCCATGATGCGCCGCCCCGCGGGGCCGCACACCTCGAGCGAGCGCGCCCGGCGGTGCCGGGCCGGGCCGGAACGGCCCGGCGTGCGGCCCCGGCGTCGGCCCGGCACGGCGCAGGCGCCCCGGCGCGCCTGCCTCAGTCCAGGCAGAACTCGTTGCCCTCGGGGTCCCGCATGACGATATGCCCGAAGGCCATCGGCGGCGCCGGCTCGTGGCGCCGTACCCGGGTCGCCCCCCGCGCGACCAGCCGCTCGCACTCGGCCTCCAGCGCCGCCATCCGCTCCGGACCCTGCAGCCCGGGAGCGGCCCGTACGTCGAGGTGGACGCGGTTCTTGCCGGCCTTGTCCTCCGGGACCCGCTGGAAGAAGACCCTCGGGCCGTGCCCGTCCGGGTCCTCGATGGCCGAGCGCGCGTTCCGCTCCGCCTCCGGTACGCCGATCCGCGCGAGGAATTCCTCCCACGCGGCCAGCGGATCGGCGCCGTCCGGCAGCTCCGCCCCGGGCGGGCCGGGATGCACGTAGCCCAGGACGTCGCGCCAGAAGACCGACAGCGCCCTCGGGTCGTGCGCGTCGAAGGTGATCTGGAGGTGTCGGCTCATCGGATGGCTCCCTCACGTCTGCGGTGTCCGTACCACCCCCACCCTGACACCCATGGAGGACAGATCCTGTCCGCCATGGAGGGCGGGTGGTCGGGAAAGGGGCGTGCGTGGCGTTGCACGCTCCGCAGGGCCCTGCCGGGCATCGTCGGGTGATGGACGTCGATGCGGTGATCACGGAGCTGTACGGACTGAGGCCGGGTGAGTTCACGGCGGCCCGGGACCGGTACGTCGCCCGGGCGAAGGCCGGGAAGGAGCCGGAGGCGGCCCGCCGGATCGCCGCGCTGCGCCGGCCGAGCCTCGCGGTGTGGGCGGCGAACCTGCTGGCCCGGGCGGACCCGGACCAGGCCGAGGGGCTGCTGCGGCTGGGGGAGGAGCTCAGGGCGGCGCACCGGGGGCTGGACGGCGACCGGCTGCGGGAGCTGTCCCGGCAGCGGAACCAGCTCGTCGCGGCCTCGGCCCGGCAGGCCGCCCAGCTCGCGGCGGACGCGGGGGAGCGGCCCGTACGTCGAGGTGGACGCGGTTCTTGCCGGCCTTGTCCTCCGGGACCCGCTGGAAGAAGACCCTCGGGCCGTGCCCGTCCGGGTCCTCGATGGCCGAGCGCGCGTTCCGCTCCGCC
>NZ_RPRY01000430.1 GCF_003949795.1 Streptomyces sp. WAC06614 | reverse complement strand
GTCATCGGCATGGTCAGATGGTTATAAGAGACAGGGGCACAGGCGCACGAGGTGGCCCGGGGCGTGGTCGCCGACGCCCTCGCCGTGGGCGACGACCTCGCCGGGGCGGAGGCCTACCACGCGATGGCCACGGCCCTGTTCCGGCTGGGCCGGGACGTGGAGGCCGTGCGGAACGTCGCCGCGGGGATCGGCCGGGCCCGGCGCCATCCGCACGCGGGCGAGGTCCGGCTGCGGCTCCTGGCCGACCAGGCGGACGGGCACACCCGGCTCGACCAGCCGCGGGTGGTGGCCTCGGCCCTGGGCGAGGCCCGGGCGCTGGCCCGCCGCGACGGGGGTGCGCTGGGCGCCGTGGAGGCCCGGATCGCGGAGTACCACTACCGGTTCGGCCGCTGGGACGAGTGCCTGGTGGCGGCGGCCCGGGCCACGGAGGCGCCCGGCGGGGAGCCGTGGGTGCCCGTGGTGGCGCACGGGCTGCGGGCGCTGGTGCTGGGCCACCGCGGCGAGGAGGACGCCGCCGCGGCGGCGCTGGACCTGCTGCCGCCGGACGCGTTCGAGTCCGCCCCGACCCGCCGGTACCGGGGCCACGCGCTGCTGGCCCGGGCCCGGCTGGCCGAGGTGGCCGGCCGCCCGACCGACGCCCTGCACGCGCTGCTGCCGGTCCTCGGCGACGACACCCCCGCCACGGCGCCGGCCGACCGGCCCTGGCTGCTGGCCGAGCTGGTCCGGCTCGCCCTGGAGACCGGGGACACCGCCTCTGCCCGGGCTGCCGTGGCGGCCTGCGAGGGCGAGGCCGCGCACCATCCGGCGAGCCCGGGCACGGCCCTGGCCGCGCTGCGCTGCCGTGGCCTGTTCGCCCAGGACCCGCAGGTGCTGGCCGAGGCGGTGGAACGGGCCGGGCGCGGCCCGCGCCCGCTGGCCCGGGGTCAGTTGCTGGAGGACCTGGCGGTGTCCCGGGCCTGGGCGGGCGACCTGGCCGGGGCCCGGCAGGCGCTGGCGGACGCGGTCGGCGCGTACGAGGGGCTGGGCGCGGTGTGCGACGCGGCCCGGGCCGATGCCCGGCTGCGCCGGCTCGGGGTGCGCCGGGGCAGCCGGGGTGCGCGGCGCCAGGCAAGGCACGGCTGGGAGGCGCTGACGCCCGCCGAGTTGCGGGTGGCCCGGCTGCTGGCCGAGGGCCGGTCGAACCCCGAGATCGCGGCGGCGCTGTTCCTGTCCCGCCGGACGGTGCAGACGCACGTCTCGCACATCCTCGGCAAGCTCCAGGTCCGTACCCGGGCGCAGGTGGCGGCTCAGGCGGCCCGGGCGGGCTTCGGGCCGTAGCCGGGCATGACGGTCCGCAGCACGCGCAGGGCGTAGTAGGTGCGGGACTTGACGGTGCCGGGCGGGATGCCGAGGGCCTCGGCGGCCTCGCCGACAGAGGCGCCGCGGAAGTAGATCTGGTCCAGGACGGCCCGGTGCTCGGGGCTGAGGCGGCGCAGCGCCTCGCGGACGTCGAGGGCGGCCACGGCCGCGTCCATCCGGTCGTCGAGGTGCGGGGCCTGGTCGAGGGCGTCCGTGGCGACCTCGTCCGGGCGCACCATGCGGGCCCGCCGGGCGTCGATGGCCAGGCGCCGGCCGACGGTCCACAGCCAGGGGCGTAAGGAGTGCAGGCCGCCGTTCTCCAGGGCCTCGGGGTGTTTCCAGGCGCGCACGAGGGTCTCCTGGACCAGGTCCTCGGCGCGCTGCCGGTCGCCGTAGGTGAGGCCGAGGAGGAAGCCGAAGAGGGCCTTGCCGTAGGCCTGCTGGAGCTGGGCGAGGAGGTGCTCGTCGGTGCGGTGCGTCAGGGTCGTGGTCACCGGGTCGCTCCTTCGCGTGGGGGCGGGGGGCCGGGCTGGCGGAGGTCGTGACCAGAGCGTGACGGTACGGAGCCGTGGAGTAATCCGCCGAGTGGCGGATACCACCGCCGGCCGCGCCGAACGGTCGGACGGCCCGCCGGACGGCGCCCCCGGACCGCCCGTCCGCCCGTCCCCCGTCCCGTCGTCCGCCCGTCGCACGCGACGCACACCCCGCCCGTGGTACGCCGAAGGCCCCGGCGTCGACCGGGTGCGGTCGGGCCGGGGCCTTCGGGACGGGGGGGTCAGCTCCAGCTGGCGTGCAGCGGCTTGCCCTCGGCGTAGCCGGCCGCGGACTGGACGCCGACGACCGCGCGCTCGGCGAACTCCTCGAGGGAGCCGGCGCCGGCGTAGGTGCAGGAGGAGCGGACACCCGCGATGATCGAGTCGATCAGGTCCTCGACGCCCGGGCGGGCCGGGTCGAGGAACATGCGCGAGGTGGAGATGCCCTCCTCGAACAGGGCCTTGCGGGCCCGGTCGTACGCGGACTCCTCCGCGGTGCGGTTGCGCACGGCGCGGGCCGAGGCCATGCCGAAGGACTCCTTGTAGAGCCGGCCGTCGGCGGACTGCTGGAGGTCGCCCGGGGACTCGTACGTGCCGGCGAACCAGGAGCCGATCATCACGTTGGAGGCGCCGGCGGCCAGCGCCATCGCCACGTCGCGCGGGTGGCGGACGCCACCGTCGGCCCACACGTGCTTGCCGTACTTCTTCGCCTCGGCGGCGCACTCCAGCACCGCGGAGAACTGCGGCCGGCCCACGCCGGTCATCATCCGGGTGGTGCACATGGCGCCGGGGCCCACGCCGACCTTGATGATGTCCGCGCCGGCGTCGATCAGGTCCTTGACGCCCTCGGCGGCGACGATGTTGCCCGCGACGATCGGGACCTGCGGGTCGAGCGCCCGCACGGCCTTGATCGCGGTGATCATCGACTCCTGGTGGCCGTGCGCGGTGTCGATGACGAGCGTGTCCACGCCCGCGTCGAGCAGCTGCTTGGCCTTGCCGACGTAGTCGCCGTTGATGCCGATGGCGGCGGCGATGCGCAGCCCGCCCCCGGCGTCGACGGCCGGGGTGTACAGGGTCGCGCGCAGCGCGCCCTTGCGGGTGAGGATGCCGACGAGCCTGCCGTCCGCGTCGACGGCCGGGGCCAGCTTGCGGTGGCCGGCGTCGAGCTTGGTGAAGGCCTCGCGGGGGTCGATGTCGGCGTCGAGGAGCAGCAGCTCCTTGGACATGACCTCGGAGAGCTGGGTGAAGCGGTCCACGCCGGACAGGTCGTGCTCGGTGACGACGCCGACCGGGCGGTTCTCGGCGTCCACCACGACGCCGGCGCCGTGGGCGCGCTTGGGCAGCAGGGCGAGCGCGTCGGCGACGGTCTGGGTGGGCGCCAGGGTGATCGGGGTGTCGAGCACGTGGTGGCGGGTCTTGACCCAGGAGATGACGTCGGTGACGACCTCGATCGGGATGTCCTGGGGGATGACGACGAGCCCGCCGCGGCGGGCCACCGTCTCGGCCATCCGGCGGCCGGCGATCGCGGTCATGTTCGCGACGACCAGCGGGATGGTGGTGCCGGTGCCGTCGGGCGAGGAGAGGTCGACGCCCTGACGAGAACCCACCGCGGAGCGGCTCGGCACCATGAACACATCGTCGTACGTCAGGTCGTACGGCGGCTTCTGGTCATTGAGGAAACGCACGTGCAGAACATCCCAGTCGAGTCGATGGTGAACGATCCCCGGCCGGCCAGCCGAGGAAAAAGCACGTACTTCATTCTCCCATGTCCAGGGGTTCACCAATCCCCGGACTTTCCTCCAGGACACGATGTGCCACCTGGTTCTTTCCTACGGGACCAAGGTCCCGGGGGCCGGGGACGCCGGTCCGTGGAGCGGGTACGCGCCGCCGGTCAGGGGGGTTGCGGGGCGGGAATGGCGGACGGCGGTGAACTCCGCGGCGATGGACAGGGCCGTCTCCTCGGGGGTGCTGCCGCCCAGATCCAGTCCGATGGGCGAACGCAACCGGGCCAGCCCCTGCGGGGTCACCCCTTCGGCGCGGAGCCGGTCCACCCGTTCGGCGTGGGTGCGGCGCGAGCCCATGGCGCCGACGTAGCCGACGGGCAGCCTCAGCGCCAGGGTGAGCAGGGGCACGTCGAACTTGGCGTCGTGGGTCAGGACGCACACGGCGGTACGGGCGTCCAGCCGGCCGGCGGCGTGCTCGGCGGCCAGGTGGCGGTGCGGCCAGTCGACGACGACTTCGTGGGCGTCCGGGAACCGGGCCGGGGTCGCGAAGACCGGCCGGGCGTCGCACACGGTCACCCGGTGGCCGAGGAACGCGCCGATCCGGGCCAGCGCCGCGGCGAAGTCGACGGCCCCGTAGACCAGCAGCCGGGGCGGTTCGGCCGCCGACTCCACGAGCAGGGTCAGCGGCTCTCCGCACAGGCCCCCGGCGCTGCCGAGCTCGGCCGTGCCGGTGCGGCCGGCCAGCAGCAGGTCCCGGACCCGTGCGGCGGCGGCCCGGTCCAGGGCGGCGCCGCCGCCGAGCCCGCCGTCGTACGAGCCGTCGGGCCGTACGGCCAGGGCCCGGCCGAGCTGTCCGGGCGGGCCGGAGACCACCCGGGCCAGGGCGATCCGCCGGCCACGGGTGACGTGGTCCAGGGCCGAGCCGAGCACGGGCCGGACCGGGTCGTGGACCCGGACCGGGGTGATCAGGACGTCGAGGACTCCCCCACAGGTCAGGCCGACGGCGAAAGCGTCCTCGTCGCTGTGGCCGAACCGGTGCAGGCCGCCCTCGCCGGAGGCCAGGGCCTCCAGGCACAGGGCGTGCACGGCGGCCTCGACACATCCGCCGGACACCGAGCCGACGGCCGTGCCGTGCGCGTCCACGGCCAGCGAGGCTCCGGGGCCGCGCGGCGCACTGCCGCTCACGGCCGCGACGGTGGCCAGCGCGAAGTCCTGTCCGTCGGCGCACCACGCGCGTAGCTCCTCGGCGATGTCGCGCATCAGCGGACGGAGGCCCGACGGGCGCTCTGGCCGGGGATGAGCGGCCGTCGGGC
>NZ_RPRY01000429.1 GCF_003949795.1 Streptomyces sp. WAC06614 | reverse complement strand
CACCCCCCGCACCCCCGAGGACGACGCCCCGTGAGCACGGAGACCCGCACCATCCACTGCGACCAGTTCATCGCCCACACGCCCCGGGCCGTGTGGCGCGCCCTGACCGAACCGGAGCTGCACGCCCGCTGGTGGGCCGCCGGCGACGTACGGGCGGAGGTCGGGCACCGGTTCACCCTCGACATGGGACCGTGGGGTCACCAGGAGTGCGAGGTGCTCGCGGTCGACCCGGAACGGCTGCTGAGCTACAGCTTCGCCCCGGGCGCCCTGGACACCACCGTCACCTGGCGCCTGGTCGCAGAAGGCACCGGCACCCGCCTCTTCCTGGAGCACTCCGGCTTCGACCTCGAATCGCCGCTGGCCAGGGCGGCATACGAAGGCATGGGCGGCGGCTGGCCGGCCGTGCTGGAGCGCATCGAACCGGCCCTGGACGCCGCCGGGACCCGCTAGAGCGCCGAGACGGAGGCCGGTGCGCGTTCGGCGCGGCTCAGTGCGCGCAGCACATCGGTCGCTCCATGGCGGCGCAGTGCGATCCGCGACAGCACGTCCACGACCGTCTCGACGGCCAGGGCCGGGAACTCCGGTGTGGGCAGCCCGACACTGTACGCGAGGTCGTCGGAGTGGACGATGAGCTCCAGGGTCCGGCTGGTGACGAAGTCGTCGAGACTGATCGACCACGGTCCCCAGGTCGGGCGGCGCACGCGTCGGTCCGGGGTGGCCGGCAAGGTGCCGCGCAACTCGTCGACGCACCTGGCGACCCGCGCGGCCAGGGCGGCGGGGCCGTCCGCCGCCTCGTCCTCTCCGCCGGACCGGATGCCCTGGTTGAACGGCGTGTCGATGTCCGAGCCGATCCAACTCACCTGCCGGTAGTACTCGTGGATCGAGAGGGTGGGCTCGGGGGGCTCCGGCTCGGCCAGCACGGCGGGGATGAAGAAGACCTGCCCGGCCAGGTGGCCCGCCAGCCCACCGACGCTGAGCTTCGCCAGCGCGGAGGGCTGGTGCCAGCCGCCTGCGACCGCCGGCTCTGCCAGCAGCCTCCCTGCTGATTCCGCCACGCTCAGGTAGAGCTCCCTGACCTGCGTCACCTTTCATCCCCCTGTCGTCGACGATCACCTCACCGGGCAACATCGCGAACAGGCACGGCATTCCGTCCGTCAGGTCTCCCGCACGGGCGCGTACGCCTCGGCTCCCAGGCCGAACGTCCAGGCCACGCCCTGCTTCGCGGTCCGGGTGTCCGGCGGCACGCGCAGCCAGTACGTACGGCTGCTGCCGTCGGGCTCCGGCGTGGAGTTGACGACCTCGACCATCACGACGTCCTCGTCGTCGGACAGGGGTATGCGCCACAGCACGCCCGTCCCGTCCCGGTGCACCGGTTCGGCGTCCGACTCCCGCAGGTAGCGCTCGTAGCCGTAGTGCTCCAGCATCACGCGGCGCAGCTCCGCATTCTCCTCGCCGCGGATCCGCTCCGGCGTCAGGGTGCCCAGCTCGGCCAGGAACGCGGCCGGTACGGGCATGCCGCGCCATGCGTGCAGGGCGAAACCGTCCGGGAAGGCGAGGGCCGGGCCGTCGCCGCGGTCCAGCCGGCCCGCCTCGTCCCGGTGGAGCTGCTCCGGGCGTTCGCAGACCACGGCCACGCGTGCGTAGGGCCACCACCAGCCCGCCGTGCGGGCCACCGTGGCGAGCCCGTGCAGGGGCGTGCCCTCCCGGGTGTCGAACGCGGCCAGCCAGGGCGCGTCGTGCTGGCCGAGCACCGCGTCGAGCAGCAGCACCCGCAGCTCCGCCTCCTCGCCGCGGTCCTCCGCCAGCTCCTCGACCAGCCCGGCCCGGATGCGGTCCACCAGCCGCTGGGTGGTCTCCCACAGCCGGCCGCCCGTCGCGTGCCACCGCTCGGCCCAGCCCTGCGCACCGAGTTCCTGCTGCATTCGCTGCCGCTCGGCCGCCCAGGGGGCGCTGCGCACCGCGTCCCGGACGCTGCGGCCCCGTGCCCCCGCCCCGCACGGTCCCTCGTCGGGGCCCAGCAGGCGCAGCGCCTCCCGGGGGGAGCGTGCCCAGACGATCTGCTCCGGTTCGGCGAGGCCCGCCGTGCGGTAGGCGAGCCGGACGCCCGCCTCCGCGTCCGCCCGGTGTGCGGCGGCGGTGTCGGCCACGGCCGCCCGCCACATGTCGATGTCCTTCGTCGTCCCCATGTCCCTCGGTGCCCCTCGCCCCTCGTCCACTTGCTGCCTTGCCCTTGCCCCGCCCGGTCCGCCCGGTCCGCTCAGTCGGCGACGAGCCGCACCGAGCCCGGTACGTACTCCCGCTGGCGCACCACGCGGTACCAGCCCTTCCGCAGCGGTATCGCGGCGTGCTCCTCGTGGACCACCCGTCCGCCGTCCGGGAGGTGCAGCAGCAGCGGCCCGAACGGCCCCGGCTCGCGCACCAGTCGGCCCGGACCGACCACGGCGTGCGCGTGCCCGGTCACCTCGCCCAGCGCCAGCACCAGCCGGCCCCGCCCGTCACGCGGCTCCTGCGGCGCCTCCGCCACGTGCGCCGGCACCGCCGACGCGTCGATCGGCACGATGAGCACGTCCCCCTGCCGGTACATACCGGTCCCCCTTCCCGTCGAGCCGCCCACTGCGCCCCGTCGTCCACGACCGTACGCGGGGGGTCCGACAACGGCCCTCCGCCGCCCCTGCCTCGGGCGTTGTCAGCGGCACTTGCTACAACTTGCTGCACATCGGACGGGACGGGCGAGGAACGGCGGAGGACCCATGTCATACGCGAGGCATCTGAAGGAGTCGTACGGGCTGCCCGTCTTCGACTTCCCCGAGGGGGA
This sequence comes from Streptomyces sp. WAC06614, assembly GCF_003949795.1. Taxonomy (GTDB): domain Bacteria; phylum Actinomycetota; class Actinomycetes; order Streptomycetales; family Streptomycetaceae; genus Streptomyces. Next base: position 2,102 of record NZ_RPRY01000429.1, on the reverse strand, counting down.
CGCGACCGGCGGGTCCTCGCTGCCCGACGCCGGGGCCGTCGCCTGGCGGCTGTCCTCGGACTGCTACGACGGCGAGGAGAGCTGGCCGGAGGTCTTCGCCCGGTTCACCGCCGCCGTCGACCTCTCCCGGGTGCGGGCGATCGTCGTCGGCCCGTGGCAGGAGGCGTACGACTCGGGGCCCGAGGACATCGTCGCCGCGCTGCTCGACGCCCGCGACCGGCTGCCGGCCCTGCGCGCGCTGTTCCTCGGTGACATGGAGTCCGAGGAGTGCGAGGTCTCCTGGATCAACCAGGGCGACGTGGGGCCGCTGCTCGACGGGTTCCCGGAGCTGGAGGAGTTCGGGGTCCGCGGGGGCACCGGCCTGGTCTTCCCCACCGTCGCCCACCGGCGGCTGCGTTCCCTGACCGTGCAGACCGGCGGCATGCCGGCCGCGGCCGTGCGCGGCGTGGCCACCTCCGACCTGCCCGCGCTGGAGCGGCTGGACCTGTGGCTGGGCACCTCCGAGTACGGCGGCGACTGCGAGATCGGCGACGTCGCCCGGATCCTCGACGGTGACCTCCTGCCGAGCCTGCGTCACCTGGGCCTGCGCAACTCCGACATCGAGGACGAGATAGCCGCCTCGGTGGCGTCCGCGCCGGTCGTCGCCCGCCTGGAGAGCCTCGACCTGTCCATGGGCGTGCTCACCGACGAGGGCGGGACGGCGCTGCTCGGCGGCCAGCCGCTCACCCACCTCAAGGGGCTCGACCTCCACCACAACTACCTGAGCGAGCCCCTGCGGGAGCGCTTCCAGGAGGTGCTGGGGGCCGCCGGGGTCGACCTCGACCTGGACGCCGGCCACGCCGAGGAGGACGAGTGGGACGGCCGCACCTGGCGCTTCGTGGCCGTCGGCGAGTAGCGGCGCGGCCATGACGCAGCACGCACCGACGCGGCACGCGCCGACGCGCTGGGCGGTCGTGGGCCATCCGGAGAACCGCCGGGTCGGCCTGTTCGCCCGGGCCGTCGAGGAGGCCGGCCTGCCGGCGCCCCGGATCGTGCCCTGGACGGACGTCCTGCGCGCCGGCGGCGCCGACTTCGCCCCCGACGAGCTGGTCCGCCTCGACTCCCCCGGGGAGAACCCGGAGGTCGACCTGGCGCTGCGCGGGCAGGCCGAACCGACCCGGGTGGAGGGCGGAGCCCGCTGGTACGCGGCGTTCACCGCGGCCGTGGGCTCCCTGCGCGGCGGGATACGGCTGGACGACCCCGGGGACCTGGGCGTCCTGTTCGACAAGCGGCGCTGCCACCGGGTCCTGGAGCGGGCCGGGGTGCCGGTGCCGCAGTCCCCGACCTCGGGCGGCGAGGCCCCGGTGCGCGGCTGGGAGGACGTACGGGCGCTGATGGCGGCGCACGGGATGCCGCGGGCCTTCGTGAAGCCGGCGCACGGATCGTCGGCGTCCGGGGTGGTGGCCGTCGAGACGGCCGGGCGTGGCCGGATCCGGGCGACCACCTCCGTGGAGGTGACCGCGGCCGGACACCTGCACAACTCGCTGCGGGTGCGCCGGATCACGACCGAGAAGGAGGTCGCCGCGCTGGTCGACGCCCTCGCGCCCGACGGGCTGCACCTGGAGCGCTGGTGGCCGAAGGCCTCCTGCGGCGACGGGCGGGCGGCCGACCTGCGGGTGGTCGTCGTGGCCGGCCGGGCCACCCATGCCGTGGTCCGCACCAGCCGTTCGCCGATCACCAACCTCCACCTCGGCGGCCGGCGCGGCGACCTGACGGCCGCCGTCGGGGCGGCGGGCCCGCACTGGGCGGAGGCGCTGCGGATCTGCGAACGGGCCGCGGCCTGCTTCCCCGGGACCCTGTGCGTCGGAGTCGACCTGCTGCCGGCCGTCGGCTGGCGGCGGTTCGCCGTCGCCGAGGTCAACGCCTTCGGTGATCTGCTGCCCGGGCTCACCGGCCTGCCCGGCAGCGGGGCCGAGGAACTGGACACCTACGCCGCCCAGGTCGCCGCCGCCCCCGCGTTCGCCCGGCGCCGCCCGCACCACGAACCCGAAGCACACCACGAGCTCCGCCCGCACCACGAGCACGCACCGCACCACCCGAACCAGTACCGCCCGAGGAACCAC
>NZ_RPRY01000428.1 GCF_003949795.1 Streptomyces sp. WAC06614 | reverse complement strand
CCTGTACGAGGGGCGTGAGCCGGTCCGTCCCGCCGGCTGGCTCTCCTGGCACGTCCACGTGCCCGCCGACGCCGGCGGGACGGACCGGCTCACGCCCCTCGTACAGGAGCACCTCCCCGCCCTGATCGCACCGCTGCGGTCCGCGGGCCTGCTGCGCGGCTGGTTCTTCATCCGCTACTGGGAGGGCGGCCCGCACCTGCGGATCCGGCTGCTGCCCCATCCCGCCGCCGGACCCGGTGCCACCGCGCAGGCCCTGGACGGCGCCGTACGACGGGTCTTCGCCGGCCTGCCGCACGACGGTCACGACCCCGACGGCTACCTGGCCTCGATCGGCGACCTGGCGGCGGCCTCCACCGCCTCCGACCCCACGGTGGACCCGTCGACGGCCGCGAGGGTCCTGCCGCCCGGCGTCCACGCGGCCGTCTACGTGCCAGAGACCGACCGCTACGGCACCGGGGCCGCGCTGGCGGCGACCGAGGAGGTGTTCCGGCACTCCAGCGAACTGGCCCTGCGCGCCGCCGGTTCCGGCCTGGACGAACTCCGCACCCGGCTGCTCGGGACCGAGGTCCTGCTCAAGGCCGCCGCCCTGGCCGGCCCCGGCGTCGGCCGAGGCGCCCACCCAGGTGCCGGCCCGGACGGCGGAACCGACCCGGTCCTGGCCCAGTTGAGGGCCCACGCCGCCTACTGGAGCCGTTGGTCCCGCTCCGCCCCGCGCGAGGTGTTCCCCGTCGCGGACCTCGCACGGCACGCCGCCGAGTGGGCCGAACTCCTCATGGCCCGCGGGCGGGTGAGCGCGGCGGCCCTGACGGCCCGCGCCTCGGCCGTGTCGCCCTGGTCCGAGGCGCTGGCCGGTCTCGTCGCGCGGCCCGCCGGCACGCCGACGGGCCTGCTGATCTCCCACACCCATATGACCCTCAACCGCCTGGGTATATTCGTGCATGATGAATACATTTTGGCGGAGGTCGCCGCCCGGCTCCGGGCGACGGCCGGCGCCGACACCGAAGGGGCGAGGCGTGACTGACACCGCCGGGGGCGGTTCCCGGACCGCGACGGCCACCCTGCTGCACGCGCGGGACGTCCACGTCGCCTACGCCGACGAGGTCGTCCTGGACGACGTAGGCCTGGCCCTGGAGCCCGGACACTGTCTCGCGCTCGCCGGGGCCAACGGCTCCGGCAAGTCCACGCTGCTGCGCGTGTGCGTGGGCCGGCAACAGCCCGACCGGGGCGAGGTCGCCTTCGCCGGCGCCCCGCCCCGCGAGGCGGACCCCGCCTTCCGGCGGGAGGTCGGACTGCTCCTCGACGGTGCCGAATGCTTCCCCGACCTGACCGTCGCCGAGCACGTCCGCATGGTCGCCACCGCGCACGGACTGGGTTCCGACGCCGGGCCGGCCGCCGACCGGGTGCTGGCCGGACTCGGCCTGGAACACCGGGGCGACGCCTTCCCCGAGGCCCTCTCGGCGGGCCAGCGGCAGATGCTGCTGCTCGCCTCGGTCCTGGTCCGCCCGGCCCGGCTGATCGTCGTCGACGAGCCCGAGCAGCGCCTCGACACCGCCGCCCGGCGGCGGCTGGCGGCCGCGCTGCGGACGGCCAAGGAGGCGGGCACCGCCGTCCTGCTGGCCTCGCACGACCGGGCCACGGTCGAGGAGGTCGCCGACCGGGTGCTGCTGCTGGACCGCGGGCGGGTGGCCGCCCTGGGCGCCCCGGCCGAGGTGACGGGCGCGGCGGAGGTGTCACCGTGGCGGTGACCACCGACGGCCCGGTCGGCGGCCGCGACGCGTCCGACGCCGACACGGGTACCACCACCGGGACGGAAGCAGAGGCGGCCGCAGCCGCAGCCGCGGCCACCGGCACGGCCCTGGCCACCGCGGCGCGCCTCCGGCGCGAACGCGGCGCCGGCCGCGCCCGGTTCGACGACCTGTGGACCTGGGCCTGCGCGGCCCTGTCCGCGCTGGTGGTCCTGGCCGGGCTGGTCGAGGCGGCGCCCGGCATCGGCCAGGGCCTCGGCTGGTCCGGCGGGCCGGCGGCCCGCGCCGTGGTGGTCGGCACCACCCTGCTGCTGTTCGCCGGCGAACTGGCCCTGTGCGTACGCCTCGGCCCGGTGCTGCTGAGCCCCGCCGAGATCACCTGGCTGCTGCCGCTGCCCGGGGACCGGGGCCGGTTGCTGCGGCCCCGGCTGGTGCGGGCCGTGGCGGTGGCGGGCGCGGCGGCGCTCGGCCTGGGCGCGCCGGCCACCGCGCTCGCCCTGGCCGTACAGGGCGTGTGGCGGCCCGAGGTCCTCCCCGTGACCCTCGGCGCCCACCTGGCACTCGCCTGCCTCGCCGTCGGCCTGGGCACCGTGGTCGAGGCCCGTCCGGCGCCGGCCGGCCCGGTCCGCCTGCTGGGCCGCTGCCTGGCGGTGCTCGGCGCGGCCGCGCTCGCCGTGGGCGGCCGGGTGCCCGCCGTGACCGAGGTCGCGGCCTGGTCCGGCCCCTGGGGCTGGGCGGGCGCGGCCACCGCCACGGTGTCCGCACACGGTTCCGCCTCCGCCCTCGTCCCGGCAGCGGCCCTGCTCTGCCTCGCCGCATCCGCGGCGGTGGCCCTGCGGGCCGCGTTCCGCTCCCTCTCCCGCATGCCGACGGACGCGCTGCTGGCCCGCGCCCGTACCGGCCGGCAGGTCACCCAGGGCGCGACGCTCCTCGACCTGCGCGCGCTCACCCTGGTCCTGCAGTCCACCGGCGGCGGGCGCCGCCGCCCGGCGGTGCGTCTCCCGATGCCCCGCGCCCCGTGGGCGGTACCGCTGTGGCGGGATGCCATGGTCCTGCTGCGCCATCCCTGGCGGCCGGTCCTGGCCGCTGCCGTGCTGGCCGCCGGTTTCGCGCAGCTCCGGGTGGTGGCCGACCGGTTGGCCGAGCCCGCCGGGTCCGGGCCCGGCCCCCTCGGGGCAGCAGCGCTGGGCCTGTTGCTCGTCGTACCGCCCTACCTCGCGGCGGTCGCCCTCGCCGAACCCGCCTACCAGGACACCGACCGGCCGCGCCGGGCCCTGCTGCTGCCGCAGTCGCCCGGTGGGCAGGCCGTCGCCCACCTGGCGGTACCGGTCGGGCTGCTCTGGGCCGCGGGCGCGGTGGCGTACGCGACCGCCGCACTGGCCGGCCCGGCCACCGGCCCGCTCACCGCGTACGCCACGGCCCTGCTGCTCGCGGGGCCCGCCCTGGTCGGCACCGCCCTGGTCGGCGCGTACCGGGGCGCCCCCCGCTACGACCTGCTCGCCCTGTCCCTCGACTGGTACGCGGCGGTCCCGTTCGTGCTGTGGCGGCTGGCTCCGGCCCTGGCCGCGGGCTTCGTCGCGGCGCCGTACCTGTGGCACGTGGCGTACGTACCGGCCGCCGGCCCCGACGAGGACACCCTGTGGCTCGCCGTACGGTCCGCCGTCGTCCTGGCCTGGGCGGTACGGCGGATCGCCCGGCAGGCCCGCGACCTGTGCGGGTGACCGCGACCGTGACGGTGACCGTACGGTGCACGTCCTGCCCGTCCTGCCCGTCGGGTGCCCCTCCTGGCCGGGCAACGGTCAGGGACCTGCTCAGGACCAGGCCGGACCAGGCCGGACCAGGCCGGACCAGGCCGGACCAGGCCGGACCAGGTCAGGACCTCGTCAGCACCCGGTCCAGTCGGGACAGGGCGGCACGCCGCTGGACCAGGGCCAGGCCGGTCACGCCCGCGCCGAGGGCCAGCCAGCCGGCCGGGCCGGCCGCCATGACCGCGCCGGTCAGCAGCAGGGGCCCCACGGCCTTCTGCACCGAGGGGGAGATCCCGGCCACGCCCAGGTACGAGGCCTTGGCCGCGGGCGGGGCCAGCGAGACGGCCAGTTCCCAGGAGGACACCGAACGGACGAGCTCGGCCGCGGTGACCAGCGCCGCCGCCGACAGCAGGACCAGGGAGGCGGCCCACGGGCCCTGGGCGGGGGCCAGGGCCATGAGGGCGCACGTGCCGAGCATGAAGACCCCGTACCAGGCGACCGCGCCGGCCGCCTGCCGCGGCGTGGCCACCCGCTCGGAGACGGTGAGCTGGAGGACCACCACCAGCACGGTGTTGAGGGCCAGGAAGGCCGGGACGAGGGCGTGCGGAGCGGTGGTGTGGTGGACGAGCCACAGGGGCAGCCCGACGTTGAGGATCGCGTCGTCGAGGTTCATCGGGACGTCCAGCAGTACGAAGCGCAGGTAACCGCGGTCCCGCCAGGGTGACTTCGCGCCGTCGGTGGTCGCCGGGGCGTCGACGGCCGCGTCCGCGTCCGTGGGTGCGGCGGCGACCAGCCGGCCGTGGCCGCGCGGTTCCCGGGTCCGCCACACCAGGACCGCCGCGGCGAGGAAGGAGGCGGCGTTCGCGAGGATGAGCACCTCGTACGCGGTCCGGGTCCCCACCGCGAGGCCGACGGCGGCGATGCCCGCGCCCACGGCGTACCCGGCGTTGGCGACACTACGGAACAACGCCTGGTAGATCGCCCGGCGTTCACCCGCCACCCGGGTGGCGAAGAGCATCTCCAGGGTCTTGGCGGCCCGGTCGCCGAGGTGCGTGAGGGCCACGATCAGCAGCAGGGCGTCGAACCGGGTGACGGCGAGCATCGCGCACAGGGCGACGAGGCGCAGCAGGTGACAGGCGATCAGGAGGTGGCGCACGGCGAACCGGTCGGCCAAGTGGCCGGCGAGCGGCGAGCCGACGACGCCGGCCACGGCGGCGGCCCCGAGCATCAGCCCGAGCCGGCCCGCGTCGAGGCCGACGACGAAGGTGAAGTACAGCACCGAGGACGCGCCCCACACCCCGGTGCCGGTACGGTCGAGGAACTGGCTGAGCAGCATGATCCGCGCATCCCGCCCGGGGGGCGGGATGCGCGGATCATGCTGCTCAGCCAGTTCCTCGACCGTACCGGCACCGGGGTGTGGGGCGCGTCCTCGGTGCTGTAC
>NZ_RPRY01000427.1 GCF_003949795.1 Streptomyces sp. WAC06614 | reverse complement strand
GTGCAGGCGAGGGGGGCGGGGTCGAGGCGGAGGGTGTGGCGGGCGACCAGGACGAGATCGGCGTCGCCGCCCCGGTGGTGCAGCAGGACGGCGCGCAGCGGCAGACCCGCCGTGCGCAGCGGACGTTCGGCCTCCCGCCGCACCCGGGCCGCGGCGGCCGGGTCCTCGGCGGCGTACGGCAGCCGTTCCTGCCACAGCCGCAGGTGCTCGGCGCCGTCGAAGGCGCCGGCCGCGCCGGAGCGCAGCCGGCGCTGAAGTTCCCCGGCATCGACAGGGCCCGGCATCCGGACCACCAGGCTGTGGCAGGACGCGGCCTGACTTCTCGACATGGTCGGACTCCTGTACGTACGGAAGAAGTGGGGGAGGCGGCGTCAGCGGGCGCTGAACCCGCCGTCGACGGTGAGCGTGGTACCGGTGACCTGGCGGGAGTCGTCCCCGGCCAGCCACAGGGCGGCTCCGGCGATGTCCGGCGGCTCGATGAGGGCGTTCATCGGCTGCGACTGGACGAATATCTCCTCGTGCTCGGCGACGTCGACGTCGAGGGAGCGGGCGATCTCGGCGAGCATGCGGCCCTCGTGCAGCGGGTCGTCGCGCACCGAGCCGGGGCACAGGGCGTTGACCCGGACCCGGAAGGGGGCGTAGTCGAGGGCGGCGGCCTTGGTCAGACCGATCAGGCCGTGCTTGGCGGCGACGTAGCCGGCGAAATGGCGGTAGCCGACCAGTCCCGCGGTCGAGGCGACGTTGACGACGCTGCCGGAGCGCTGCTCGACCATGGCGGGCAGCACCGCCTTCATCATGCGCCAGGCGCCGGTGAGGTCGATGCCGACCATCAGCTCCCACTCGTCCTCGGCGATCTCGTGGACGGCCTTTCCGGACGGGGCGGCGATGCCGGCGTTGTTGACCAGGACGTCGATGGTGCCGAAACGTTCCAGCGCCTGGTCGGCCACGGCGGCCACGGCAGCGGGATCCCGGACGTCGGCCGCGACGGTGTGCACGCCGACGCCCTCGGCCCGGCAGAGCTGCGCGGTGTGCTCCAGCTGGCTGCGCGAGCCCAGCGGGTAGGGCACGCCGGCCACGTCGCCGGCCACGTCGACCAGGACGAGGTCGGCGCCCTCGGCCGCGAACCGGACGGCGCAGGACCGGCCCAGGCCGCGCGCGGCGCCGGTGACCACGGCCGTGCGGCCGGTGAGCCTGCCGGAGCCGGCGGCCGGGTGACCGGCGACGGTGGTGGCCGGGAGGCCGGCCGAGGCGGTGGTCATGACGCCGGCACCGCGGTGATCGCGTCGATCAGCGGCAGCGGGGACGCGGTGAGGTACATGTGGCCGCCGGCCGGCTCCACCAGGCGGAAGGCCCCCGTGGTGGCCTGCCGCCACTGCTCGGCCTCCTCGCGGGTCACCAGGGTGTCCTCGGTGCCGCGCAGCGAGGTGATCGGGGTGTGCAGCGGCTCGTCGGAGGCGGGCCGGTAGCCCTCGTGCATCTCCACGTCCGCCCGCAGGATCGGCAGCAGCAGCTCGCGCATGTCCGGGTCGGCCAGCGCGTCGTGCTCGTACCCGGCGAACTCCTGCACCCGGGCGAGGAACGCGTCGTCGTCCAGGCCCGTCGCACGCCGGGCGCGGCCGGTCCAGGGGCCGGGGGACCCGCTCACGTACAGGTGGGTGAGCTCCACCGACGGGTCCCGCTCCAGACGCCGCGCGAGCTCGAAGGCGAGGACGGCGCCCAGGCTGTGCCCGAACAGGGCCATGGGGCGTCCCTCGGCCAGCTCGGCGATGCGCGGGGCGAGGGCGTCGGCGGCGGCGATCGCGTCACGGAACGGCTCGTCGAGGAAGAGCTCCTCACGGCCGGGGAGCTGGACCGGGACCACGCGCGGCGCGTGCGCGGGCAGGTCTTTCCAGGCGCGGTAGAAACCGGCGCCGCCTCCCGCGAACGGAAGGCACATCAGGGAGTGGGTCATGAGCGGCATCGCTTTCTGGGAAGCTGCGTGGGAGCCACGCTGTCATCGGGCCCGGACATGGACAACGGGCGTTGCAGATTGCTGCCAACGCCCGTCGCCCGGCCGCCCGGCGGGGGACGTCAGGCAGCGTCCATGGCGACGGCCAGCGACTTCGGCCGCATGTCGGTCCAGTTCTCGTTGATGTGGTCCAGGCACGCCTGGCGGGTGTCCTCGCCGTACGCCACGGTCCAGCCGGCCGGGACCTCGGCGAAGGCGGGCCACAGGGAGTGCTGGTTCTCCTCGTTGACGAGGACCAGGTAGCGGGCGTCGTCGTTCTCGAACGGGTTGGTGGCCATGGCCGGTACTTCCTCCGGTGCAGTCGGGTCGGGTGGGCGGAAAAGGCGGTGGCGCGGCTCAGGCGGCGCGGGCGGAGAGCTGCTCCACGAACGCGGGGAGCCGGTCGACGCCCCAGTACTTGTCGAAGCCGGTGATGAAGAAGGGCACCCCGAAGACCCCGTCGCGGTGCAGGGAGTTCAGGGCCTGCAGTCCGAGGTCACGGATCTGCGGGTCCTCGTGGGCCGTGGCCAGCACCTCGGGGTCCAGGCCGAGCGTCTCACCGATCTTGCGCATGGTGTCGGGGTCGGAGATGTCCTCGCCGAGCTCCCAGCGGGCCCGGTAGGTCTGCGCGATGAACTCCCGGCCCGCGCCGAGCCGCTCGGCGGCCAGGTACGCCAGGTGGGAGACCTCCCACCTGGGGGCGGGGTCCACCGGCCAGACCATGTCCAGGCCTCGGGCCTGGGCCAGGCGGCGTACGTCCTGGAGGATGTAGAGGTGCTTCTCCTTGGACATGGGGACGTACGGCAGCGTGATGTTGCTGCGCTCCAGCTCGTCCAGGGCCGGCTCGTCCGGCTCCCAGAACGGCAGCCATTCGATCCGCTCGGCCACGTCCGGGTGGTGCTCGAGCAGGTCCCGGTAGGCCATCCAGGAGTAGGGGCTGCGGAAGGAGAAGTACCAGCGCGGTCCGCGTCGTGCCATGGCCGCCTCCAGCGGTCGTCGTGCGGGTGGTCCGTACGGTTGCGGGTGGTTCAGATGGTGATGCCGCCGTCGATCTGCAGGACGGCGCCGGTGATGTACGAGGCCTTGTCGGAGACCAGGTAGGCGACCAGGTCGGCGACCTCCTCCGCGGTGCCCATGCGGCGCAGCGGGATCGAGCCCAGGGCCTCCTTGCGGGCCTTGTCGTTCATCGCGGCGACCATGTCGGTCTCGATGAAGCCGGGGGCGACCGCGTTGACCCGGATGCCGGCGCGGCCGGTCTCCTTGGCCAGGGCGCGGGAGAAGCCGATGATCCCGGCCTTGGAGGCGGAGTAGTTGGTCTGGGTGCCGTGGCCGTAGACCCCGGCGACCGAGGAGATGTTGACGATCGCGCCGGCGCGGCGCTTCATCATCCCGAAGACCACCGCGCGGCAGACGTGGTAGACGCCGTCCAGGTTGGTGTCGAGGACCTGGCGCCACTGCTCGTCCTCCATGAGGACCAGCGGGTTGTCGCGGGTGATCCCGGCGGCGGTGACGGCGGCGTCGATCGGGCCGAGCTGTTCCTCGGTGGCCTCGATCCAGGCGCGTACGGCGGGTCCGTCGGCGACGTCCACGCGGGTGCCGACGACCTGGACGCCGAACTCCTGGCCGGTCTTCTCCAGGGTGCGGGCCGCGCCGTCGTCGGAGCGGTAGCAGAAGGCGACGTCGAAGCCGTCGCGGGCCAGGGCCCGCACGGTGGCCCGGCCGATGCCGCGGGAGCCGCCGGTGACCAGGGCCACCCGTTTGGTCGTGTCTGACATGGGGTTTCGTCTCCTCAGGCGGTGGCGGGGCGCAGCGCCGCCGCCGGGCGGAAGGCCATGACGATCCGGCCGACGGTCATCACCGTCTCGCCGGCCGAACGGGTCTCGCCCTCGAACAGCAGGGTGTCGTCGACCTTGCGGTCCAGGCGCACCCGGTGCTCCAGGACCTCGCCGGGCAGGACGGGCCGGTGGAACTCGACGCCGGTCATGGCGCCGAAGAGCATCACCTGGCCCTCCAGCACGTCCGGGTTGGGGTCGTCCCAGGTGGCCAGGACCCCGGCGGACTGGCACCAGGACTCCACGAGCAGCGACTCGGGGTAGGCGAAGTCCTCGGCGGGGCTGTCCGCGCCGAGCCGCTCGTACCAGGGCTCGTTGCAGGTGACCGCCTTGAGGGCGATCAGGTGCTCGCCGGGGACGAGGTCGACGACGCGGTCCACCAGGAGCATGGGGAAGCGGTGGGGCAGCCGGGCCCTGATCTCGCGCTGGCCGATCATGCCGCCGCCTCCCCGGCCCCGGCGGGGGCGGCGTAGCGCAGCCGTACGCCGGCCGCGGCGCCCCGCCCGGTGGAGAGCTTGGCCCGCACCTGCCAGTCGCCGGCCGGGGTCCGCTTCCACGCCATGGCGATGTCCACCTGGTCGCCGGGGAAGACCGGCCCGGTGAACCGGGTGGACTCCACGGCCGCCAGCCGGCTGCCCTTGGCGCCCTCGGGCAGGGTGGCCTCGGCGCCCTGCCGGGCGCACTCCACCAGGCAGACCCCGGGGAAGATGGGGAAGCCCGGGTAGTGGCCGGGCAGCACGGTCTCGGTGTCGGCCACCGTGAACCGGGCCGCGGTGTCCAGTTCGCCCTCGGCGGGCAGCACCTCGATCGCGGCGCGCAGGGGGCTCGCGGCGGGCATCAGGCCGCCCGCGCCGCGGCGATCCGGTCGCCGAGCAGGTCGTAGGCGCTCTGCAGGGTGACGATGTGCTTCAGCTCGGACTCGGCCAGCTTGATGCCGTACTTCTTCTCCAGCACCACCACGACCTCCAGGGCCATCAGCGAGTCGACCTCCAGGTCGTCGACGAACTTCACGTCGTCGCCCACCTCGGCCACGTCGACGTCCAGCACCTGGGCGACGACGGCGCGCAGTTCTTCCTTGTCCAGCACGGTGTTCGGTGTCCTTTCGGGGAGGGCGGGCGGGCCTAGCG
>NZ_RPRY01000426.1 GCF_003949795.1 Streptomyces sp. WAC06614 | reverse complement strand
GTCGGGGTCGGGGAGGCCGCAGTCGGCGGCCAGTTTGCGGCGGTCCCACAGGACGAGGGCCAGGCCGCCCGCCTGGTGGAAGACCGTCTCCTCCACCTCCGTGCCGCGCCAGCCGAGGGCCTCGTAGAAGGCCTTGGCACGGCCGAGGTCGGCGACCCCGAGGGTGATCAGGCTGATCCGCTGTTCCATCCCGTCACCGTAGCGGCCGGGCAGGGGCGGCGGCCCCACGAGCCCCGGGGCGGGCGTGCTTGCTGCGATCGGGTGAGGAGCGGTATGGGAGGCGTCGTCGGCCCGCGGCCGGGCAGCATGCTGGGGCCATGCGGCACGACCGGGGCGGGGTGCCCGCCCGTCGGCGAACTCCCCTGGCCCGCGCGGCGGCCCGGTGGGCCGGACCGGCCGCCGTCCTGCTGGTCCTCGCCCTGGCCGCCGCCCTGGCCCCGGCCGGTTCGCCCGCGCGGGCCGTGCCCGGCGCGCGGGCCGTGCCCGGCCCGGGGGCCGCGGCGGTGGTGGCCGCCGGTCCCGGCTCCGCCACGGCCCTGGCGGACTGGCGGATCCGGTCGACCGCCCAGGTGGAGGACCCGCCCGCCGAGGTGTCCAGTCCCGGCTATCCGACGACGGGCTGGTACCCCGCCGGCCCTCGCTCCACCGTCCTCGCAGCCCTGCTCGCCGCGGGCGTCCACCCCGACCCGTTCTACTCCACCCGGCAGAAGCTGATCCCGGCCGCCGACTTCGCGGTCCCGTGGTGGTACCGCGCCGACTTCTCGGTGACAGACCCTGTCACCGGCCCGGCCACCGGCCCGGCCGCCCGCACCCACCTCGACGTCAGCGGGGTGATCTCCGCCGCCGACGTCTTCGTCAACGGCCACCCGGTCGCCACGGCGAGCACCGTCGCCGGGGTCTACACCCGGCACGAGTTCGACATCACCGCCCTGCTGCGGCCCGGTACCAATACGGTCGCGCTCCGGATCCGGCCCAACGATCCGCGCAAGCACCTCACCGTCGGCTGGCTCGACTGGTTGCAGGCGCCACCGGACCGGAACATGGGCCTCGTGCGCGATGTCTTGGTCCGCCGCAGCGGACCGGTGGCCCTGCGTGACGCCCATGTCGTCACCGGCCTGGCCCTGCCGTCCCTGGCCTCCGCCGACCTGACCGTCAAGGCCCTGCTGCGCAACGACTCCTCCGCCCCGGTCACGGCCGTCCTCTCCGGCACCGCCGGGCCCACGGCGCTGCGCCGCCAGGTGGCGCTGGCGGCCGGGGAGAGCCGGACCGTGGTCCTCTCCCCCACCGACCACCCTGGACTCCGGATCGCCGCGCCCCGCGTGTGGTGGCCGGCCGGGCTGGGCGAACAGCCCCTGTACGGGCTGGATCTGACGGTGTCGGTGGACGGGACCGTCTCCGACGCGGCGCACTCCGCCTTCGGCATCCGGGACGTACAGGCCCCGCTCAACGCCGACGGCGCGCGCCAGTACCGGATCAACGGACGCACCCTGCTGGTGAAGGGCGCGGGCTGGTCCCCCGACGAGTTCCTGCGCTGGGACTCCCGCTCCGCCGAGGACCGGCTGGCGTACGTCCGCGACCTGGGCCTGAACACCCTGCGCCTGGAGGGCCACCTCGAACCCGACGAGTTCTTCGACCTCACGGACCGCTACGGAATCCTGACGCTCCCCGGCTGGGAATGCTGCGACAAGTGGGAGGGGGACGTCAACCGCGCGGAGTCCGGGGAGGAGTGGGACGCCGCCGACCACGCGGTGGCCAAGGCGTCCATGGCCGCCGAGGCGGCACGGCTGCGGCACCACCCGAGCGTGATCTCGTTCCTGATCGGCAGCGACGCCGCGCCCAGCGCCGAGATCGAGTCCGAGTACCTCCAGGCCCTGCGCGCCGCCGACTGGCAGGTGCCGGTGGTCCCCTCGGCCTCCGGGGAGTCGGCGCCCGTCACCGGCCGGTCCGGGATGCGGATGACCGGCCCCTACGACTGGGTACCACCGGCCTACTGGTACGACAAGCGGGCGGGCGGGGCCACCGGCTTCAACTCCGAGACGAGTGCCGGCCCGAGCATCCCCACCCTCGACACGCTGCGGCGGATGCTGAGCCCGGCCGAGCTGGAGACCCTCTGGAAGGAGCCGTCCGCGGCCCAGTACCACCGCTCCCCCTCACCGGTGTTCTCGACGCTCGAGCTGTACGACGACGCGCTGACCGGCCGTTACGGCCGCCCGGCGGATCTCGCCGACTACGTGCGCAAGGCGCAGCTGGCCCAGTACGAGAACGTCCGCGCGCAGTTCGAGGCGTACTCCCGCAACGCCAAGGACGCCACCGCGCCCGCGACCGGCGTCGTCCACTGGATGCTCAACAGCGGCTGGACCTCGCTCCACTGGCAGCTCATCGACCGCTACCTCGACCAGAACGGGTCCTACTTCGGCGCGAAGAAGGCGGGCGAGCCCCTCCACGTGCAGTACGGCTACGACCACCGCACGGTGAGCGTCGTCAACCGGCGGACCACCCCCGCCACCGGGCTCAGCGCGCGGGTCACGCTCTTCGACCCCGACGGGACCCAGCGCTACGACCGCACGGTGACGGGCATCGACGTCGAGGCGGGCGGGGTGACGACCACCGCCGCCACCGTCCCGGCCACGGTCCCCGGTCCGGCCCGGACGTACCTGGTCCGGCTGCTGCTCACCGACGCCTCCGGTCGGGAACTGAGCCGCAACGTCTACTGGCTCTCCACCCGCGCCGACGTGCTCGACCACGACGACACCGACTGGTACCACACCCCCACCACGGCCTACGCCGACCTGACCGGACTGAGCTCGATGCCCCAGGTCGCCCTGGAGACGACGGCGCAGACCACGACGCCGGCCTCGACCACGCCGGCAGCCACGGCCACGGCGGCGGGCGGTGGCGAACCGGGCACCTCCACCACGACGGTGACCCTCCGTCACCCCGGCGGAGCCACCAGAGCCCCCGCCCTGCTCGTCGACGTCGACCTCCTCTCGGCGGACGGCACCCCACTGCTGCCGATCCGCTGGAGCGACAACCACATCACGCTCTGGCCGGGCGAATCGGCCACCCTGACCGCCACGTACCGCACCCCGGCCCCGAACGGCACCGCCCCCCAGGTGCGGGTCGGCGGCTGGAACGCCCGGAGCCGCTGACACGGGCCCTGCGGGGAGGCAGAATCGGACGGACCGGGACGTCCAGGGGGACTACCGTGATGACGTCCAGGGGGGACTGATGAGCGGACGGGCACTACGCGTGGGGACGGGCGTCCTCGGCGTCGCCGTAGTCGGATTCATACTCTGGTATGCCTCGTACTACACCACGGTGCTGGTGTGGGAGGCACGGAAAGTCTTCGCCTGGTTCGCGCTGCCGCTGATCGCCGTGGCGATCGTCACGGCCGTGGCGCTGCTGGTGGGGTGGCGCCGCCGCCGGGCGGGGCACACCCCCGGCACGGGGAGCGGGGCGGCTCCTGTCATCGGCTGCCTCGGCGCCGTCGCGGGGCTGGCCCTCGCCGTGGGCTGGCTGGTGTACGGCTCGTACCTCCAGGACCGGGAGTACATGACCAGCGCGCACGTGGTGAGCGAGCCGGTGCCCGCGCTGTCGGCCCGGGCCCCGTACGTGGTGGGCAAGGCCCAGGCCGCGCCGCACCTCGGCGATGTGACGGGCGAGATCGCCGACATCACGTACCTGCCCGACTCGGACCGGTTCGCCACCCTCGTGGAACGCCGTGGCTGGCTGGCGGGCTACGAGGTCGGGCTCGTGCAGGACGTACCGCTGGGCGGCAGCAGCCGTAGCCAGGAGCGGTGCGCGTTCGACACGTCGGTCGCGGACGCCCGGATCAGCGGCTGGTTCTCGCACAACCTGGGCCGGAAGATCTCCGCCGAGAAGCGCTGGGTCCGCTTCGAGGCCGACGACGCCTACGTGGTCTGCTCCGGGGGCACCCCGGTCGTGGTCGTCCCCCTCAAGCGGCAGACGGGCCTGTTGGTGGTGACCGAACGCCCCGCCGGGGTCGCGCTCTACGACGGGCGGACCGGCAAGGTCACCGTCACGGCGGACACGTCCGAGGTCCCCGGGCCCTCCTATCCGATCAGCCTGGCGGCGCGGCAGCGGGAGAGCACGGCCGCCGTGGGCGGCTTCAGCGACTGGTGGTTCGAGCGCAGCGGGTGGGACGCCTCCGAGGACGGCGCCAACGAGGGCAACGAGTCCGAGTTCACCCTGCGCTACCGGGACGAGGCCGGCTCCAGCGCGTACGTCACCCCGCTCACCCCGCAGGGGGAGGCGAGCTCCGTCGTGGCCGTCGCCACGGTGCCCACCCGCCACAGCGGCGGGAGCCTGGCCCCCATGACCGTCCACCGCCTCGACCCGACGTGGTCCTCCCCGAAGGCACTGGTCGCCCTCATCAAGGCCGAGTACCGGGACGTCTGCTGCTACAACGACGACCAGGTCTTCGAGGTGGCACCCACCGGGGGCAGTACGTGGACGGCCACCGTCGGCAGTGAGCAGAACATCCGCTACCGGGTGGAGGGACGCGGCCTGGTCGCGGGCCGGGAGGCGACCTGTCTGAAGGCCGCCGACGGTGTCCTGATCCGCTGTGCCTACGCGGCACCGGGCTCCCCCGAGGAACAGGAACTCCAGCGCCGCGAACAACAAAAACAACAAGAGCAACAGAAACAACAGCAGGACACCACCAAGGCCCCACCCGCCGGCACCGACCTCAGCCAGTACACGAACGACCAACTGGCCGAACTCCAGGGGCGCCTGAGCGAGGAACTGGTCCGCCGCCTGAAGTCCTCCAAGGCGTCGTAGGCCACCGGCGTGGTGGTCCACGCCGTCTTCGACCCCCTTATGACTGCCTTGTGCCGAGAACGACGCGCGACCGTTGGAGGAGATCTCCCCAACGGGAACGGGGGGCCGAGTAGTGGGTGGTGATGTGGCCGTCGGGGCGGACCAGGAGGGC
>NZ_RPRY01000425.1 GCF_003949795.1 Streptomyces sp. WAC06614 | reverse complement strand
ATGGATGGCCGTCATGCCCGCGCCCGCGGGCGCCGGGAGCCCGGCGGGGGCCCCGCGGGTGGCCGGAACCGGTCCCCCGGAGCGGTGCCCGAACCGGTGCCGTTGTCCGAACGCTTGACGGCCCCCGGCGGCAGGTTCACACTGCCTGCACAGTCGCTCGCGCCCCCGACGGGCGCGACCCCCGACCCCCCATGAGAGCCGCGGCCCGTACCCCAGTCGGCGGGGGTACGGGCCGCCTCCACGCGTCCCCGCGCGGACGTCAGACCTGGGCGGCCTGACGGCGGGCCCGGGCCAGGGACATCGCGTGCTCGACGACCCCGACCAGCACGTCCTTGACCGACTCGCGGTCCCGTGCGTCGCACAGCAGGACCGGGACCTCCGGTTCCAGGTCGAGTGCGTCGCGTACGGTCACCACCGGGTGCCGGTCGGCGCCGTCGAAGCAGTTGACCGCCACCAGGAACGGGATGCCGCGCCGCTCGAAGTAGTCGACGGCCGCGAAGCAGTCCGCGAGCCGGCGGGTGTCGGCGAGGACCACCGCACCGAGCGCGCCCTGGGCCAGTTCGTCCCACAGGAACCAGAACCGGTCCTGGCCGGGGGTGCCGAACAGGTACAGCACCAGGTCGTCGCGCAGGGTGATCCGGCCGAAGTCCATGGCCACGGTGGTGGTGCTCTTGGTCTCCACCCCGCTGAGGTCGTCCACGGAGGCGCTGGGCTCGGAGAGCAGTTCCTCCGTGCGCAGCGGTCTGATCTCGCTGACCGCGCTGACCAGGGTGGTCTTGCCGACCCCGAAGCCGCCGGCGACCAGGATCTTCAGGGTCAGCGGCTCGATCGGCGACACGGCGTGCATGACGCCGCTGCGGCTAGAGCGCCCGAAGGCCATCGATCACCTCACGCAGAATGGATTCGTCGGGGAGTTCGGCCGGGGGAACCGGCCGGGTCACGTGGACCAGTTCGTCGTCCACGAGGTCGCCGATCAGCACCCGGACCACCCCGACCGGAAGGTCCAGGTCAGCGCCGAGTTCGGCGACCGACTGCGGCTGTTGCCGGCACAGCTGGAGGATGTGGGCGTGCTCCGGGGACAGGGTCATGTCCCAGGCCGGGTCGTCCGCCGCCGGTTCGGCGACCACCAGCGCGATCAGGTCGAGCCGGTGCTGGGCCGCGTGGCTCGTCCGCCCGCGCGTCATCGCGTACGGGCGGACGACGGGGCCCGCGTCCTCGTCGAACCAGTGCGGGTGGGCGCCCGGGGCGCCGTCGGGGGCGTGCGGGGTGCCGGTGGCGTCCTGGACCTCGTCGCTCATCCGGTCCGACCTCACCCTCCGGCTGGCAGCCCGGTGCGCGGGGCCGTACCCAGGTGGACGCCCACCCGCTTGACCATCAGGGTCATCTCGTACGCGACCTGGCCGACGTCGGAGTCGGCGTCGGAGAGCACGGCCAGGCAGCTGCCGTCGCCGGCGGCCATGACGAACAGGAACGCCTCGTCCAGCTCGACCACGGTCTGGCGTACCTGCCCGGAGTCGAAGTGCCGGCCGACTCCCTTGGCCAGGCTGTGGAAGCCGGAGGCGACCGCGGCCAGGTGCTCGCTGTCCTCGCGGGTCAGGTCCCGGGAGGAGCCGGTGGGCAGGCCGTCGCCGGAGAGGATCACCGCCTTGCGGATGCTGGCGACCCGGTCGACCAGCTCGTCCAGGAGCCAGCCGAGCTGGCCCCCGCGTCCCTTGGCCTCGTTGCTGCCTGCGGTCTGCGGTGCGGTCATCGACCGTCCCCCTCGTTCTCGTTCTGGTGCTCGGGACCGGTGGTCGCGGCGGTCGTGCCGGTGCCGGCCTCGGGCTGCTGTTCTGCGTTCTGTCTGCGGCCCGCCGTCCAGCCGCGCTGGAGTGACGACATCCGCGCCCGTACCTCGTCCGCGTCGCGGTCGGCGACGGGTGCGGCGGATGCCTCGGCGGCGGGGCGGTGCGGGGTGTTCCTCAGCTGGGGGGCCAGGTTCGCCTGCCGGACCCGGCGGGGCAGGCCGCCGGGGGCGGCGGCCGGCGCGGCGGGCGCCTCCGGCCGCGGGGCCCGGTCCGGGGCGGTGTCCGGCCCGGTCCCGGGCTGCGGGACGACCGACACGGGGCGGGTGCCCACCCGGCGGCCGTGCTCGGCCACCAGGGTCGGCGTCCGGCGGCGGCGCGGCAGCGGTACGGCGCCCGAAGGCGTGCGCGGGGCGTCGGGACCTGGGGCCTCGGTGCCGGCGCCGTCCAGGCGGACCGGACCGGTGGGGGCGCCGGCGGTGCCGGCGGTGTCGCGCTTGTCCCAGGGGTCGGTGCGGTCCCGGCGGTCGCGCTTGTCCCGCCCGCCCCGGTCGGTGCGGTCGACCTCGGCGGGGCGCAGGCCGAGCAGGGCGCTGCGCGGGGTGCCGCCGGGCGGGGTCTCGTCGTCCAGGCTGGCCATGGGCGGGCGGACGCCGGCCAGGGCCGGGACGTCGCCGGGGGCGGCGGGGGCGTCGAGGCCGAGGACGCTGAGCGGGGCCTCCAGCTCCACGGGGCCGTCCAGCAGGGCGGCGGGCAGCGGGTGCCGGCCTGCCGTACCGTTTCCGCGCCCGCCGGGGCGGGCGGCGGCGACGGCCGGGGTGGTCCGCCGGGAGCGGTCGGGGCCGCCGAGCTGGAGGCCGCTGCCGTTGGTCTCGGGAGCGTCGGTGAGCAGGGCCGCGGGCAGCAGGACCACCGCGGTCGTACCGCCGTACGGGCTGGGCTGGAGCGAGACCTTGACGTGGTGGCGCTGGGCGAGGCGGCTGACCACGAACAGGCCGAGCCGGTCGGTGTCGGACAGCGCGAACTCGGGCGAGTCCGAGATCCTCAGGTTCGCGTCGAGCAGTGCTTCGGGGGTCATGCCGAGGCCGCGGTCGTGGATCTCCAGGGTGAAGCCGTTGGCGACCCGCTCGCCGTGCACCTGGACCGCCGTGTGCGGCGGTGAGAACACGGTGGCGTTCTCCAGGAGTTCGGCGACGAGGTGGGTGATGTCGGCGACGGCCGGGCCGGTGATGCCGAGCCGGGGCAGCCGCCGTACCTCGATCCGCTCGTAGTCCTCGACCTCGGCGACGGCGGCGCGGACGACGTCCATGAGCTGGACGGGCTTGCGCCACTGGCGGGAGGGCGCGGCGCCGGAGAGGATCACCAGGCCCTCGGCGTGCCGGCGCATGCGGGTGGTCATGTGGTCGAGGCGGAAGAGGTCGGCGAGCTCCTCGGTGTCCTCGGTGCGCCGTTCCATGGTGTCCAGCAGGGTGAGCTGGCGGTGCAGCAGGACCTGGTTGCGTCGGGCGAGGTTGACGAAGACCTCGGAGACGCCGCGCCGCAGCTCGGCCTGCTTGACGGCGGCCTCGACGGCGGCGCGCTGGAGGGTGTTGAGGGCGTGGCCGACCTGGCCGACCTCGTCCTTCTCGTACTCCAGGCGCGGCGCCTCGGTCTCGACGTCCACCTGCTCGCCGGCGGCCAGGCGCCGCATGACGCTGGGCAGCCGCACGCCGGAGGCCTCGTGCGCCTCCTTGCGCAGCCGCGACAGGTCGCGGATCAGCTCGCTGCCGATCCGGACGGACAGGACCAGGGAGACGATCAGAGCGGCGAATCCGAGGATGCCGGCGACGGCGGCCTTGATCAGGACGTCGAGGGCGACGGGCTCGACCCGCTCCTTGTAGCGGTCGCCGGCGGCGGTGCCCATCACGGCGACGTCGTCCAGGACGTGCAGGGCGACCTCGTCCCACTGCGCGGAGGTCAGCTTGGGGTTCTTGCCCGGCCCGGCCGCGATCAGCTTCTCCTCGGCCTCGCGCAGCGGCTTGGTCTGCGGGCCCGACCAGAACTGCTCGAACAGCACGCGGTCGTCGGCCGGGAGGATGTCGAGGTTGACCTGGTAGAGCACCTGCCGGTTGGCGATGGCGTCGGAGACGCGGCGCAGGTCGACGGCGCTGACGTTACGGGCGGCCAGCGCGGCGGCGACCACGGCGTCCTCGCGCGCGAGGGCCTCGCGGGCGCGGGTGATGCCGACGAGGGCCCGGCCTTCCTTGTCCATCTGGACGTCCTCCAGCGCGTGGAGGTTCTGCAGGAAGTCGTAGCAGGGGTCGACGAGGCGGTTGTAGAGCTCCAGGGCCTGGCTGGGGTCCAGCCGCGTCTGGTCCACGGAGTTGCGCAGGGCGTCGATGCCGTGGAAGGCGTCCAGGATGGAACGCAGCCGGCGCAGGGCGTCGTCGCTGAGCTCGTCGACGACCTCGGGGTCCTTGGCGTTGACGCTGATCTTGCGGACGAGTTCGTCCGTATCGGCGCGCCGCTTGGTGAGTTCGGCGGTGGCGGCGGAGGCGCGCGGGTCGCCGAGCACGACGAGGGTCTGGCGGCGTTCCTTCTGGATGACGCGGACGACGTCCTCGACCGGGTAGCCCACCTTGTCGATGACGTAGGAGACGTCGAGGAGCTTGAGGGCCTGGCGGCCGGTGATGACCGTGGCGAAGCCCCACAGGGCGGTCAGGGAGACGAGCGGCACCAGCAGCAACGCCACGATCTTCCAGCGGATCGACTTCCCGCGAAAGCGCATGGCCTCCCCAGCCTCCCCCAGCCACCCCGCCGTCGGGGGTCGGTGTTCCGTCGGTCGCACGTCAATGAAACGGCGTGAGCCTACTACTGACGCCGAGTGCACTCGAAGGCCTGTCCGGACGTTTTCGGCCGGGGCGCCGGGCGAAGATCACCAGTTGTCCGATAGGTCCCGGCACCTGACGACCGTTATGTGTCACATGACACCTGGTGCGCCGTCAGTTCCCGTAGCGGAATGGATGGCTGGAATTCTTCGTTCCGGCATCAAGGAGGGCCTCGTGGGACAGGAGCGGGGCGTCCGGGCCGTGGGGAATCTCGAACGGCCTTCGAGCGTCCTTCCGTTCGTCAGGGCATGGCCGGACGGGGGGTGGGGAGTGAGCCAGGCATGAAGAGCAGCTTCGACGGGTTCGGC
>NZ_RPRY01000424.1 GCF_003949795.1 Streptomyces sp. WAC06614 | reverse complement strand
CCCCTCCCCGGTCTCGGGCAGGACGGACCGTACGGCCAGTTCGTACTGGTCGACCCCGGTGACCAGGCGGGTCAGGAACGGGATCCGGTCGCCGCCACCGCGGGTGTGGGTCTCCAGCAGCACGGCCCGGCCGCCGGTCAGGATGACCTCGGTGTGCGAGGCGCCGTGGGTGATCTCCAGGGCGTCCAGGCAGCGCCGGACGCAGGCGTGGGCGGCCCGTTCCTCCTGCGGGGTCAGCCGGGCGGGGACCTCGTGGCCGGTCTCTATGAAGTAGGGCCGGCCGTTGGTGCGTTTGGCGGTGATACCGAGGATCTCGTGGCGGCCGTCGAAGGAGACGGCCTCGACGCTGTACTCGGCCCCCGTGACGTACGCCTCCCACAGGAAGCCGGCCAGGGCGGTGCGGCGGCCGGCATAGGTGTCGGCGTCGGGGACGTGTTCGACGTTGCGGCTGCCGGAGCCGTCGACGGGCTTGGCGACGACGGGGAAGTCGCCGGGCCCGGGATCGTCCCGGCCGACCACGCCGAACGCCGGCTGCTCCAGCACGCCCGCGAGGGTGCGGCGCATGAGCAGTTTGTTCCGGGCCCGTACGACCGCCCGCACCGGGACGGTCGGCAGGCCGAGGGCCTCGGAGAGCAGGGCGGCCGGCAGCGAGCCGAGTTCGGTGAAGGACAGCACCGCCCGCACGGCGGGTGGCAGCGGGATGCCGAGCACGCACAGCGGGTCGGCGCGGAATGGGGCGTGCACGACGTCGATCGCCCCGGGGACGGTTGCCGGAGGCTTTTCTTCCGGGTCGGCGACGCAAAGGAACGGAATACCCATGCGGGCCAGCGTCCGGAATCCGTCCACCGGTTTGGCGCCGATCAGGACGACCGGCCCGTGCGCGTGGTGCATCACCATCGGGAACGATTCCCCTTTCGGTGCCGGCGGCCGCGGCAAGCATGTGAAATGGGCATGCCGGGTCGCTGAATTCGCCGGCAGCGCGATCAGACGAGAGGCGTACGAGGACGCCGAGTGAATCCCCCGGAATTCAATGATTCCCCCTTGCGGCAGTCCCGATATCAGGACGCCATGCGACGGTAATGAGGGCCCGACGACGGCGTCAACCAACAAGAGAAGGCGGCCCGTTGTGACCTGGATCACAGCCTCAAGGGGGGCATTTCCGCACTTAATGGGGACCCCAAGACCGCGTTATACGACCGATAGGACAGAGGGACGCACGGGACGGGGGTTGTCCCCACCCCGGGTCGACCGGGCCACCGGATGGGGAGCTGACGGCAATTCAACGAGGCTCGTGCCATGACGACTTGCCCGAGGAAAGATTTCCGGAAGGCGCTCCTCCTCGCCGCCTCCGCCGCCCTGGTGGCCACCACCCTCACCGCCACCGCCCTGCCCGCGGCCGCCGCCGCCGGCGCCGGCGCCGGCGCCGGCGCCGACACCTCCACCGGGACCGGAACCGGCACCGATGCCACCGCCCCGCAGCTGACCTGGCGCCCGTGCGCCGTCCCCGACGGCCCGGCGGGACAGGAGTGCGCCGACCTCCCCGTCCCGCTCGACTACGCCCGGCCCCAGGGCCCGTCCCTCCGCGTGGCCGTCACCCGGCTCCGCAGCGACCGCCCCGCGGCCCGGCGCGGCACCCTCGTGGTGCTCCCCGGCGGGCCGGGCGGCTCGGGCGTGCAGCGGCTGACGAAGAAGGGCGCCGCGCTCCGGCGCGAACTCGGCGGCGCCTACGACCTGGTGGCCTTCGACCCGCGCGGGGTGGGCGGCAGCACCACCGCCAGCTGCGACCTCACCCCCGAGGACCGGTACCTGACGAACCTGCGGTCCTGGCCCGACGCGGACGGCGGCATCGACGCCGACCTCGCCCGGGCCCGCAGGATCGCCGAGGCCTGCGACCGGGCCGGCGGCGCGGTGCTGCGCAGCTTCACCACCGCCAACCAGGTCCGGGACATGGACCGCCTCCGCCAGGCCCTCGGCGAGCGCAAGCTGTCGGCGTGGGGCACCTCGTACGGCTCCTACGTGACGGCCGTCTACGCCCAGAAGTTCCCGCACCGCACCGACCGCCTGGTGCTGGACAGCACCGGCGACCCCGACCCCGAGCGGGTCGCCCGGGGCTGGCTGGCGAACATGGCGCAGGGCGCCGACGACCGCTTCCCCGACTTCGCGGCCTGGGCCGCCCACCCCGACCGCGACGGCGACGGGCTGCGGCTGGCGGCCCGCCCGGAGGAGGTGCGGCCCCTGGTCCTCGCCCTCGCGGCGACGCTGGACCGCGCGCCGAAGGAGTCCACCACCCCGGGCACCCCGCTGACCGGCAACGGACTGCGCCAGGTCCTGCAGAACGCGCTCTACGGCGACGCCTTCTTCCCCGCCCTGGCCCGGCTGGTGCAGGCCGCGCAGGACCCGGCGCGACCGGTGGTCCTGCCGCCGGAGCTGGCGCAGCCGATGCGGAACGAGGACGCCGCCCTGACCGTGGCCGTGATCTGCAACGACGTGGACTGGGGCGAGCGGTCGGCGGCCGGCTACCGGCGGGCCGTGGCGGCGGACCGGTCCGCCCACCCCCTGACGGCGGGCATGCCGGTGAACGTGACCCCCTGCGCGTTCTGGAAGGACGAGCCGGCCGAGCGGCCCACCCGGATCACCTCCGCCGGACCGTCCGACATCCTGATGGTGCAGAGCCGCCGCGACCCCGCCACCCCGTACGCGGGCGCCCTGAAGATGCGGGCGGCGCTGGGCGACCGGGCCCGGCTGGTCTCGGTCGGGCAGGGCGGCCACGGGATGTACCTGACCAACGGCAACGCCTGCGGGGACCGGGCGGTCACGGCGTTCCTGACCACCGGCACCCGCCCGGACCTGGACACCGACTGCCCCGGCTGAGCGCGCCCGTCACCCGGCGGGGCGGCTCCCGGTCGGGCCGTCGGCCAGGACGTCGGCCAGGTACGCGTCGAGGTCGGCCTTCCCCGGCTCCGGCACCAGCATGTGCCGCACCCACGCCTCGCGTTCGTGGGCGAGCGGCGGGAGCTCCCAGACACAGCCGATCAGACCGGGCTGCAGCCGGACGAAACGGGTGGGGTCACGGTCCGGGCAGCCCAGCACGGGCTGGCCCGCCACCCCGCCCACGAAGTGCAGGGCGTTGTCCCACATCCAGCTGTAGACGTTGAGGTAGGCCCCGTCGTCCCCGCCGCGGTGCAGGACGACGAAGCCGCCCGGCGGGGTGCCGTCCGGTTCCGGCAGGGTGCGCAGCAGCTCGGGGAGGAAGCGGTAGGCCGCCGCCTCCACCTCCGGTTCGATCCCGGCGGGATCGGCGGTGACGTGGTAGCGCTTGATGCGACGGCCCCCGACGGTGACCGGGGGCCGGACCGTGAGCAGCTTCTCGGTGAAGGTCATGCGGGGACGGTAGGGCGGGTTTCCTGACACCTTCTGTCAGGGAACCGGCGCGGAGGCTCAGACCGACGGGGTCAGCCGGGGCGCGGACGGCCGCCGGTCGGGGGCCAGGGCCGTCACGCCCGTCCCGTGCAGGGCGCTGCCGGCCAGCCAGGCGGGCCAGTCGAGGTTCCAGTCGCCGAGGCCGTTGTCGAACGGGGTCATCGGCTCGCCGCCGGTGTTGACCCACGAGGCCACGTCGCCCTCGCGGACGGTCTCGTAGAACCAGGCGGCGTCCGCCGGGCTCATGCCGGTGCAGCCGTGGCTGACGTTCTCCTCGCCCTGGGACGCCACCGACCACGGAGCGGCGTGGACGTACTCGCCGCTCCAGGTCATCCGGGTGGCCCAGGAGACGGGCAGGTCGTAGAACTCGCGGTCGCCGCGTCCGATGCCGACTGAGTCCCCGCGCATCCTCACCTGCCGCTCCTTGCGCAGCACCACCTTGATGCCGCTGCGGGTGCGGAAGCCGGCCTTGCCGGTGGTGACCGGGATGGTCCGGATGACCCGGCCGTTGCGGCGGACGGTCATGGTGTGCTCGGCGGAGTCGGTGAGGGCCTCGATCCGGTCGCCGACGGTGAAGTGGACGGGGTCGGAGGAACCCCCGTAGCGCTCGCCGTCGACCGCCACCCCGTCGAGCCCGCTGTACACGTGGACCTCGGCGTGGGCGGGCCAGAAGGTGCGCGGGCGGTAGTGCAGGGTGGAGTCGTCGACCCAGTGCCAGGCGCCCTCGACCTGGGGTTCGGAGGTCACCCGCAGCGCGCGTTCGACGCGGATCCGCGCGGTGCGGTCCGCGGCCGGGACCGGGCTGCTGAGCGAGGCGGTCACGATCTGCCCGGCGCCGTACGTGCCCGGCCCGGGCCCGAAGGAGGCGGTGAGCCGCTCCCCGGGCGCCGCCGGGGCGGTCCGCAGGGCCATGACCGCGCCGACCGTGGTCCCGGCGGCGTCCTGGGCGCCGACCTGGACGACGTACGTCTCGTCGGCCTTGAGCGGTTCGGCGTTCTCCCAGAGCGTGCCGTCGGCGTCGAGGGCTCCGGCGAGGTGGCGTCCGTGCCGGTCGCGCACGGTGACGTCGGTGAGCCGGCCCGGTGCGGCGAGGGAGATCCCGAGCGGGCCGGCCGCGTCGGTGGGTGCGGTGCCCCGCAGCCGGCCGGCGGAGACCTCGTGGGGCGTGGCGCGGGCCCCTTCCTCGGTGGCGAGGACCAGGTGGGTGCGCAGGCCGCGGCAGTCGGCGGCCGGGAAGAGTCCGCCGGAGCAGCGGGGGCCCTCGGCCCCGGCGCCGGCCGGCCCGCCCTTCAGGGCGGTCGCGACCTTCAGCAGCACCGAGGCCTGGCTGTGCGGGGCCGGGTCCGGCCGCTGTCCGTCGTCGCCGCGGACCGGCGCGGCGGCGCCGACCAGGAGGCCCACGACCACCACGGCGGCCGTCCGGCGCACCTTGCCCCGCCGCGCACGCGGCGCCCCGGCGCCCGGCCCGCCCGCGGCGTCCTGTCCGTCCTGTCCGCCCTGTCCGTCCTGTCCGCCCTGTCCGCCCTGTCCGCCCTGTCCGTCCCGCC
>NZ_RPRY01000423.1 GCF_003949795.1 Streptomyces sp. WAC06614 | reverse complement strand
CAAGAAGGGGGGCGCCCCGGACGTCCCCCCGGAGCTGCCGCCCTCCACCCCCGTCAACAAGGTGCCGGACACCCACCTCGACACCGCTGTCCCGCCCGTCGCCCCCCGGCCGGACGTGGCGGAACTGCTGGCCACCCAGCAGCAGCGCAAGGAGTTCGCCGACGACGTCGCCCGGCTCCTCGGCGGGGTCACCCGCCAGCTGGAGACCGGCTTCCTGCGCTTCGGCAGCGGGTCCATCGCGGACGCGTTCTCCCGCAGGATGGGCGAGGTCTTCCAGAAGCACCTC
Source organism: Streptomyces sp. WAC06614 (assembly GCF_003949795.1). Taxonomy (GTDB): domain Bacteria; phylum Actinomycetota; class Actinomycetes; order Streptomycetales; family Streptomycetaceae; genus Streptomyces. Next base: position 4,698 of record NZ_RPRY01000423.1, on the reverse strand, counting down.
GCGTACGAGGGCGCGCAGCAGGCGGGCCGTGAGTTCGGTGAGATGCTCACCCGCAAGTGGGTTCGCCTCGGCGCCGACCACGACGGGCTGGTGGACTCCCTGACCAAGGCCCTGGGCGGCCTGGCCGACAACCAGTCGCTGAAGAACCTCGCCGAGGCGATGCCCACCCTCTTCAACCGCTCCGAGCACAACACCTTCCTGGGCCGGGTCTTCCTCCAGGAGAACCCGCTCCACGGAAACCCGCTCTACCAGCTCGGCGACGCCGTCGGCTCGTGGCTGCACGAGGGCACCCACGAGATGCTCAGCGAGGGCTTCTACAACCTGGTCTTCGGCGACGGCTTCTCGATCAGCGCCGGCCCGTTCGCCTCCGGCGTGGCCATGAGCCTGCTCTCCAGCGGCCTGCACCGGATGTTCGAACCGGTCATGGTCAAGTACCAGAACTGGGTCCTGAGCCACCAGTACGCCGAGAACCCCGACGACAGCAAGTACTTCGGCGTGTTCCACTGCTTGCTGTGGCCCGAGCCGAGCTGGTAGAGCTGCACCACCATGTCGCGGAAGATGCCACCGGTGAGCCCGATGAACGTCTGGGTCAGGATGGTGTTGAGCAGCCACAGGAAGAGGTTCTTGAGGCCCTCGCGGGTCGCCAGGAACGCCACCGACACCGGCCCCCACACGGCACCGAAGGTGAACGGGGAGAAGATGGTGGCGAAGAGGATCTGCGACAGCAGTTCCACCAGCTGGAGGATCGCCATGATCTTCGTGTATTCGACCTGGTTGGCGACTTTCAGGGCCACCTCGGACAACTGACGTGCGAGGGTGGCCGTTTCCTCCAGCTGGTTCCCGCCCGCCGTCTGACCGGTCAGGTCCCTCATCGCGACCAGGAACGCATCGGCCGCCTCACCGTCGAAGTCGCTCTTGACGATCGGGATGAGTTCGAGGACGTAACCGGAGAGCGACCCGAGGTCCTGTGCGATCGAGGCGTAATGCTCCGACACCCGCCGCATCAGGTCCTCGTCCGCCTCGGGCCACGGCATGCCCGACACGAATCCCAGGAAGTCGGCGATTCCGTCGGGTGGATTGATGGCCATGGCGCGGTGGTCCTCCGGTCGGGCGAACGGCTGTACATCGGGGAACGCGGTCGGCCGTCGGCCCGGTTCGGAATCACCCGATGGTCTGGGTGGCCTCGTCGTCGGCGTTGTTCATGTTCTTCACCGTCCGGTCGCCGGCGTCCGCGATGGAACCCAGCCGTTTACGGATGGAGGCGATCTGCTCCGTGAGGCCTTCGGTGGCCTTGTCCACGGTCTGGTGGTACGTCTTGCCGATCTCGTCCTGGCCGGCGGACTGTTTGTTGATCCGGTTGATCTCCACGATGTACCGGTTGAGATCGGTCAGACAGCGCTCGTACTCCTCGTAGTTGGCGAACTTGTTCTTCAGGTCGCTGAGGACCCGGATTCCGTCAGCCATGGAATTCCTCCTGCTTTCCGGTGGGGATACGGCTCTCCGACTCGGTGACGAACTCCTCCTGCTTGGCGGCCCGCAGCTGTTCCTCCTCGGCGACGAACTCCTCCTGTCGGGCGGCCCGCAGCTGTTCCTTCGCCTCTTCCAGCCCGTACGAGGAGCCCATCGCGCGCAGGGGCTTCATCAGCTCGTCCAGGTCGGTGGGCATACCGCCCATGCCGGTGATCATGCGCAGCCGGTCGCCGAAGGTGTCGAAGCCCTTGATCCGTTCGATGACCTGCGCGCCCATCTCGGCCCGGGCGTCGTTGAGCACGGTGACGAGCGCGGCGGCCAGTTCGGCCGGTGCCATGCCCAGGTAGCCCTTGGTGTGGAAGGTCATCGAGACCACCTGGCCCTGGGGGCCGACGGTGACCGAAACCATGCGGTCCTTGGAGGTGACGGTGGCCGTCGCCGCCTCCAGCTCCTGCTTGGCCGCGAGCATCTTGTCGCGCTGTTCGTGCAGCGCCGCCATCGCGTCCTTGATCCTGCTGTCGAAGTCGATGCTCATGGTCCCTCTGCTCCTGCGGTCGGCAACGGTGGGTGGGTGGTGGGCGGACGGGGGTCAGCGGCCGATGACGCCGCTGACCGAGCCGCTGCCGGTGCCCCACGTCTCCTCGTCCTCGGTGAGCCACGTGGTGCGGGTGCGGTCCTTGTTCTGGTTCGGCGCGCCGGCGCCGGCGCCCATGCCGGGGCTCATCGGCGGCATCATCGGCGACTGCAGGGGCGGCTGGCCTTCGAGGGCGGTCCGCTGCTCCAGACCGGTGGCGTTGGCCGCCCGGGCGGCCGGGCTGCCGTCGACGGAGGCCCCGGCCGCGGTCGCGCGCTCGCCCAGCGCGGTCATGCCGCCGCGGGTCTCGGTCGTGCCCTTCACGGGGGTGCCGCCGCCCGAGGAGAGCCCGTCCAGGCCGGTCAGCCCGCTGCCGCCCGAGCCGCGGCCGGTCCTGAAGTCGGGCAGGTGCAGACCGTCGGACTGGGTGTGGGGCTTCGGGACCGGGCGCGAGGTGATCGCGTGCTCGGCGTTCGTCAGGAGCTGGTGGGTGCGGCTGATCTGCTTGCCGTCGGCATCGACCACGATGCCGTCCTTGACGGTGGCGCCCTTGGGCAGGGCGTAGGGATTGCCGTTGGAGTCCAGCAGCTGTTTGCCCTCGGCGTCGACCACCGTGCCGTTCTCCAGGATCTTCGCCCCCTCCGGGAGCCGGAGCTGGTCGTACGGGTTCGCGCCGGGCCTGGGGATGCCGCCGGGGTCCTGGTTGCCCTGCGGCTGCCCCACCTTGCCGCCGGGCGGCGCGACGACCGGCTTGCCGTCCGCGCCCCTGACCGGATTGCCCTGCGGGTCGAAGACCCGGCCGTCCTTGCCGATGCGCGAGCCGGGCGGCACCATGACCGGCTTTCCGTCGGGGCCGAGGACCGGCTTGCCGTCCTTGTCGAGGAGCGGCGCGCCCTGGCCCGAGCCGGGCCCGAGGCCGGAACCCGGGCCGGTCCCGGTCCCCGTTCCGGGCTTGAGGCCGCCCGGGAGGTTGACCGGCGGCTTGATGCCCGGGCCGTTCTTGCCGCCCTGGTTCAGGTGGGGGATGTCCTTGGAGCCCCCGGTGCCGCCGCCCGAGCCCTTCTTGTCGAGCAGGTCCTTGAGCGGGTTGTCGGTGTTCCCGCCGCCCGGGCCGGTGTTCGGGCCGCCGCCGCCGGGCAGGGTGATGCTGGGCTGGTACACCCCCTCGTTGAGGGCGCCCGCGAGCTTGAGGTAGGCGGTGTCCAGCGGGGGGATGTGGGTGCCGGCCGCCTGGTCGAGCTCGGCGAGACCTTTGATCCAGCGCTGCTTGGCGACTTCCTCGATCCCGTCGACCCAGTGCGCGTTGCCGACGTTGGAGCCGCTCGAGTCGAAGATGCCGTCGAACCGCACGTTGTAGCTGGCGTAGTCGCCCTGGACGTAGGTCTCCCAGCTGAGCCGGATCTCCGCGTTCTTCATGACTTCGGCGAAGACGTCGGCGAGCTGGTTCACCGCGTTGGCGTGCCAGGCCGGGCGCCAGGTGGTGAAGGCCTTGTACAGGCCCATGGTCGACCTCTGGAGCTGTTCCTTGGTGGTCCTGAGCAGGGCGACGTAGTCGGTCGGCGCCGCCAGATCGAGCCTGACCTTGCTCATCTCCACGTTGATCACGTTCAGGAACTTCTTGAACGAGCCGGCCGCGCTGCCCCTCCAGTCGTCCGAGGAGGAGCCGACCGACTCCGACCAGCCGTTGACGATCGGCTGCCATTCGTCGAGCCACTTGAGCACACCGCTGAGCTGATCCGCCGCACGGTCGAACGACCAGGCGTTGGTGACCTCGTTCTTGTAGGGCGAGGCCACCAGCGGGGTGAGGTTGCGCTCGGTGTCCTTGAACCACAGGTTGTACTTGGACGAGGTGTTGTCGAAGACGTTCGCCCAGTCGACGTTGAAGCCCACCACGTACCAGAGGGGCTGCGTCATCGCCGCTCCGGTGTTCTGGTCGGTGAGCTGGACGTAGCCGGTCCAGTAGATGTCGAACGTCTTGCTCCAGTCGTGCCCCTCCGGCACCGCGGCCTGCGCCCGGAAGCTCTTGTCGACGATCCACCGGGCGGAGCCCGGGCCGGCCACCGCGTTCCGGTCCGCCAGCGTCCCCGTGTCGTTCATGAGGACCTTGAGGGATTCTTCCCAGTTCTTGCTCACCGGCATGATGGCTCGGCACTCCTGTCTGGATCGCGGTAAGCCGTCGGCTACTTGTTCGTCGGGGGCGGGGTGCTGTTCCCCGGTCCCTGGTTCCGCGAGCCCTGCTGGATCGAGTTGAGGATCTCCCACATCTCCGTGACGCTGATGGCGTCGTCGGACGCGCCGTCGAGGATCGCCTTGACGGTCTTCAGCGTGAGGAACGCGCTGTCGGCCGTACCGCGGAACACGTCGAGGGCGCTGAGCGTCTGGGTGCACAGCCCCTTGAAGGCGGCCTGCACCTGACCGGCGCTCGGCAGGTTCTTGGTGTTGCCGGGCAGGAGCAGACCGTCGTCACCGGAGACGGCACCCTGCGACCACTGCGTCAGGGACTGCAGGGCCGGGTCCTCGGAGAACTCCAGCAGGAGGGACTCGAACTTGGTCGCGAAGTCCAGCAGCACCTGTTCGGTGACCTTGAACGAGTCCTTGTCGTTCTCGTCGTCCGGGGGAGGGGTGGTCGGCACGGGGGAACTCCTGTCCTCGGG
>NZ_RPRY01000422.1 GCF_003949795.1 Streptomyces sp. WAC06614 | reverse complement strand
GTACATCTGGTCACCCCCGACCCCGTGACCCTGGCCCCGGGGGCCCCGTCGGCGGGGGCGCCCGTGCCCCTAGGGGTGGCCCCCGGGGCCAGGGTCACGGGGTCGGGGGTGACCAGATGTACGGGACGGTTTCGGCCAGGGGGTGGAAGGACAGGCGTTGGAGGATGGGGCGGCTGTCGGACGAGGCGTCCACCTGGAGGTACGGAATGCCCCGCCGGGCAGCCTCGGCGGCGCGGTGCGCCACCAGCGCCCGGTAGATCCCCTTGCCGCGCCACTGCGGCGCGGTACCGCCGCCCCACAGACCGGCGAAGGACCCGCCGGCCCGCATCTCCATCCGGGCCGCGCTCACCGGACTGCCGTCCGGCGCCAGCGCGACCAGCGCCATGAGCGTCTCCGGCGCCGCGGCCAGCCGGTCCACCAGCCGTTCCCGCAGCCCCGGGTGCTCCTCCTCGAAGGCCAGCCGGTGGGCCTCCACCATCAGGTCGACCCCCGCCGCGTCCGTGACCTCGACGATCCGGACCCCGTCCGGCAGGGCCGGCGGCTCGGCCCCCACCTCCGCCGTGCGCGCCACCATCAGCGTCTCCGCCGGCTGCGCCGTGAACCCGGCCGCGGTCAGCCGGTCGCCGAGGTCGGCCGGCCGGTCGTGCCCGTACAGCTTCCACTCGAACCACGGGGCGCCCCGCCCCGCGAAGTACGCCACCTGCGCCGCGATCTCCGCGTCCGCCGTGTCCTCGCGCAGGTCCGACCACAGCACGGCGTTCCAGCCGTTGCCCGCCGCGGTCTGCCGCACCACGGCCCCCGCCCGTTCCACCACCGCCCCCGGCCGGTCCGTCGTCGCGCCGAGGCGCTCCTGGGCGTCGTAGAGGTCCCGCACATCGTTCTCGAAGGTCATCCGCGAAGATCATCAGGAACGGGCGCGACCCGCAAGTGCATTAGCCTGGCGGCGTATGAGCCCCCATGACGCCCCCACCCCGGCCCCGACGCCGCCCAGGACCGCGGCTGGCTGCTCGGCCACTTCAAGGAGCCGGACGACCCGCGCCACAGCAAGGACGTCGAGATCAAGTGGGGCGTCCACCCGCGCGGCGAGCGCCGCGCGCAATGGGTGCGCGGCGAGGACCGCACCGCCCTGCTGGTCCTGATCAGCGGCCGGTTCCGGATGGAGTTCCCCGGCCGTGACGTCGTCCTCGCCGAGCAGGGCGACTACGTGGTCTGGGGCCGCGGCGTGGACCACTCCTGGGAGGCCGAGGAGGAGTCCGTGGTGCTCACCGTCCGCTGGCCCTCCGTCCCCGGCTACAGAGTCGAAGGTCCCTGAATCCCGCCCCCGGGCTGTGACGATGCACACGAAACGGACCAACGATCACGAAACGCTGCGATCGTGGCCCGGTAGACCCTCCCGGGGCGACCCCCCGCGCGCACGGGTCAGGCGTTCACGTGTTCCTTGCGTCGGGCTCTACCCCGGTGTGGACCCGAACCAGGGAGAGCTCGTCCGTTGGCAGCCATCGCCCGCTGGTGCATGCGGCACCGCCTCCTCGCCGTCCTGATCTGGCTGCTCGCCCTCGGCATCACCGCGGCCGCCGCCGTCACCGCCGGACCCGCCTTCTCCAACGACTACGAGGTCCCCGGCACCGAGTCCAGCCGGGCCGGAGCCCTGCTCCGCGACGGCTTCCCCGGCCAGGGCGGGGACACCGACACCGTCGTGTGGCGCACCCCGGCGCACGAGACCGCCCGCACCCCCGACGTCGAGCAGCGCATGCGCCGGGCCCTCGACACCCTCGCCGCCCTGCCCGGCGTGGCCTCCGTGACCAGCCCCTACGCCCCCGAGGGCGCCGGGCAGATCAGCGCCGACGGCCGCACCGCCTACGCCGTGGTCACCTTCGACCGCCCGGCCGACGCCGTGCCCAAGGAGCAGGCCGCCGCGGTGGTCGACGCCGCCAAGAACCCCGCCACCGAGCAACGCGGCCTCCAGGTCGAGCTCGGCGGCCGCGCCGTCGGCCTGACCGAGGCCCCCCGGCCCCACCTCGCCGAGGTCATCGGCGTGGCCGTGGCCGGGGTCGTGCTGTTCCTGGCCTTCGGCTCCCTCGCCGCGAGCCTGCTGCCGCTGGCCACCGCCCTGGTCGGCGTGGGCACCGCGTACGCCGGTATCGCCCTGCTCGGGCACGTCATGCCGGTCGCCGACTTCGCCCCCATGCTCGGCACCCTGATCGGCCTCGGCGTCGGCATCGACTACGCGCTGTTCATCGTCACCCGGCACCGCAAGGGGCTCCAGCGCGGACTGGACGTGACCGAGGCCGCCCGCACCGCCGTCGCCACCACCGGCCGGGCCGTGGTCTTCGCCGGCGCCACCGTCTGCATCGCCCTGCTCGGCATGCTGGTGCTGCGCCTGAACTTCCTCGGCGGCGTGGCCGTCGCCGCCTGCCTCACCGTGGTCCTCACCGTGCTGGCCTCGCTCACCCTGCTGCCCGCCCTGCTGTCGTACATCGGGCCGCGCGCCCTCTCCCGCCGCGAGCGCCGCGACCTCGCCGAGCACGGGCCCCGGCCGCAGCTGCCCACCGGGTTCGCCGCCCGCTGGGCCGCGTTCGTCGAGCGGCGCCCGGCGCTCCTCGGCGCCGTCGCCGCCGTGGCCATGGCCGTCCTCGCCCTGCCCACCCTCTCCCTCCACCTGGGCACCTCCGACCAGGGCAACAACCCCGCCCACACCACGACCCGCAAGGCCTACGACCTGCTGGCCGAGGGCTTCGGGCCGGGCACCAACGGGCCGCTCACCGTCGTCGCCCGGCTCGACGGCCCCGCCGACCGGGCCGCCTTCGACCGGCTGGCCGCGGACCTGCGGACCACCCCGGGCGTCGCCGCCACCGGCCCCACCACCGTGGACCGGGCCGGTGACACGGCCGCGCTGACCGTCGTACCCGACTCCGCGCCGCAGTCCCGCGCCACCAGCGAGCTGGTCGACCGGATCCGCCAGGACGTGGTCCCGCGCGCCACCCGCGGCAGCGGGCTCCAGGCCCACGTGGGCGGCGTGACGGCCGGCTACGACGACTTCGCCGAGGTGATCGTCGGCAAACTGCCGCTGTTCGTCGGCGTGGTGATCGCCTTCGGCTGCGCCCTGCTGCTCCTCGCGTTCCGCTCGATCGGCATCCCGCTGAAGGCGGCCGCGATGAACGTGGCCGCCGTCGCCTCCTCGTTCGGGGTGGTCGTGGCGGTCTTCCAGTGGGGCTGGGGCAGCGAGCTGATGGGCCTGGGCAGCGCCGGCCCGATCGAACCGTTCCTCCCCGTGATCATGGTCTCGGTGCTGTTCGGGCTGTCGATGGACTACCAGGTCTTCCTGGTCAGCCGGATGTACGAGGAGTGGCTGGAGACCGGGGACAACCGGCGGGCCGTACGCGTCGGCCTCGCCGAGACCAGCCGGGTGATCAACTCGGCGGCGGTCATCATGATCTCCGTCTTCCTGGCGTTCGTCCTCAGCGGCGACCGGATCATCGCCATGTTCGGCATCGCGCTCGCCGTGGCCGTGGCCCTGGACGCGTTCGTGCTGCGCACGCTGCTGGTCCCGGCCCTGATGCACCTGCTGGGCGGCGCCAACTGGTGGCTGCCCGCCTGGCTGGAGCGGCGGCTGCCGCGCATCAGCATCGAGCCGCCCGAGCGCACGACCCCGCGTGCGACACTGCCCGGACAGCGGCCGGGCGCGGACGATCCCGGGCCGGCCGTCGCCCGGCACCGGTAGGAACGCGAAGGAAGACGGATGTTCTCGATACCCCTGACCGACGACGCCCACCTCTTCCCGCTGGAGGTGTGGCACGCCGAGGAGTTCTTCGCCCACATCGAGCGGGGCCGCGAGTACATCGGCCGGTTCGTGCCCTTCCCGGACCGCTCCAAGGACCTGGAGTCGGCCCGCGCCCTGCTCGCCACCAACGCCCACCAGGCCGCCGACGACGGCCGGCGCCTGTACGGCATCCGGCTCGACGGCACCCTGGTCGGCGGTGTCCTCTTCCCGTCCTTCGACGCCGCGGGCGGCAACGCCGAGATCGGCTGCTGGCTGGAGCCGGCCGGCGTCGGCCGGGGCCTGGTCACCACCGCGTGCGGGGTGCTGCTCGACTGGGCCTTCGACGTGCGCGGGATCCACCGCGTGGAGTGGCACGCGGCCTCCGGGAACACGCGCAGCATCGCCGCCGCCCGGCGGCTGGGCATGACCCGGGACGGCGTGCTGCGCCAGAACCACCTGCACCGCGGGGTGCTCCAGGACACCGAGGTCTGGGCGGTCCTCGCCGACGAGTGGCGGGCCCACCGCGCGGCGTCCTGACACCAGGACCTCTCAGGAAGCTCTCATGCGGGGCACATACGGTGCCCCGCATGGACACCACCAAGACCGACACCCCCACCGACGACGCCACGACCCCGCAGGACGGGGCGGCGGCGGAGCAGGACAAGGACCCCGGCGCCCCGCTCGCCGAGGCCCGGGCCCAGGACGCCGGCGCCCCGCTCGACGAGGCCGGGGCCCAGGACGCCGACGAGCACGACGAGCACGACGAGCACCACGAGGGCGACGAGCACGACGAGCCGGTGGAGGAGACCCCCACGGGTGTGGGCTCGGCGGCCTCCGCGACCGTCGCGGCGGGCCTCGGCCTGGTGGCGCTCAGCGGCACCTGGTTCTCCCGCGTGCTGGCCGAGCGCGAAACCCTCCTCGGCCAGATCCAGTCGGTCACCGCCACCAGCACCCAGGCCAAGATCGAGGCCCTCTACGGCAACGCCTGGCACATGACCGCCCTGGTCAACGGCCTCGTCTCGGCCCTGGCCCTGCTCCTGGCCGTCTTCGTCCTGCTGCGCCCCGCCTTCGGCGCCCCCGGCCGCGTCCACCCCACCTGGGTCAAGGCGGTCGCCTGGTCCGGCGTCGCCCTGGGCGTCCTCGGCCTGCTGGTCTTCGGCCTCATGTACCTCGACGTCCTCGCCCCCCTGCCGACGGCCGCATAGCCCGAGCCCGCCCGGGACGCCTAAGCCCCCGTACGC
>NZ_RPRY01000042.1 GCF_003949795.1 Streptomyces sp. WAC06614 | reverse complement strand
CGCGTACTACGAGACGTCCGGCTCCTACGAAGCGTCCGGCTCCTACGAGGACACCGGCTCGGCCGTCCCGCCGCCCCCCGGGTACTCCCCGGAGCCCGGCCCCGCCCCCCCACAGCCCCCCCCCCGCGCCGCGCCGCGCCGGCAGGGCACGTCGCCTAGCCGGGCTGCGGGGCGTACCCGGGGCGCGGCGGGACGGCCGAGCCGGTGTCCTCGTAGGAGCCGGACGCTTCGTAGGAGCCGGACGTCTCGTAGTACGCGGGGTACTCGCCGTACACGGGGGCCTCGGCGGCCTGTTCGCCGGACACGGGGTACGCCAGGGGTTCGGACGTGGGGACCTTGAAGTCCCGCAGCGTCTCCGTCCGCATCGCGGGTCCCTGACCGGCCCCCTGAGTCATCGACCCCTCCACCACCGTCGCGCGTCCGTACACCTGCGGACCCCCCTGTCCTCCGGGCCGGAGGGTCCGTGATGTCGTGCGCCCATCATAGGAATGCGGCTCGCTCTGTGTGACGCACCAGGGGTGGTGAATCCTGTCCGGAGCCGATCGTTCCGGCCAGTTTTTCCTGATTTGGCTACTTGTCAGTTCTGCGCCGGGGAGCGCGGCGGGCTGACGGTGGTGCGCGGCTGCCTGCGCTGCGACGACGTACGGACGATCAGTTCGGTCGGCACCACCTGCTCCACCGGCCGTCCGGTGTCCACCCCTTCGATGGCGTCGATGAGGAGCTGGACGACCGCGGTGCCGATGCGCCGTGGCTTGAGCGAGAGCGTGGTGATCGGCGGCTCGGTGTTGGCGTAGACGGTCGATTCGCTGCAGCACACGAGCAGCAGGTCGTCCGGGACGCGCAGCCCGTAGCGCCGGGCGGCGGCGAGCAGGTCGGTGCCGTTGGGGTCGAAGAGCCCGTAGACCGCGTCGGGCCGGTCGGGCCGGGCGAGCAGCCGGTCGGCGGCGACGGCGCCGGCGCACGGGTCGTGGGCCGGGTAGGACTCGTAGACGGGGTCCTGGCCGACGCGGTCGCACCAGTTGAGGTAGGCCGTGGTGGACAGCCGTGTGTAGGTGTCCGTGGTGGTGCCGGTCAGCAGCCCGATCCGGCGGGCGCCGGCGGCGGCCAGGTGGTCGAGCAGGTTCAGGACGGCGGCCTCGTGGTCGTTGTCCACCCAGGCGGTGACGGGCAGCGAGCCGGCGGGCCGGCCGTCGGAGACCACGGGCAGGCCCTGCCGGACCAGCTCGGAGACCACCGGGTCGTGGTCGGAGGGGTCGATGACGACGGTGCCGTCGAGGGCCACGTTCGACCAGACGTCGTGACGGGAGGTGGCGGGGAGGATGACCAGGGCGTAGCCGCGGGCGAGTGCGGCGGAGGTGGCGGCCCGGGCCATCTCGGCGAAGTAGGCGAATTCGGTGAAGGTGAAAGGTTCATCCCCGTACGTCGTCACGGTCAGGCCGATGAGGCCCGACTTGCCGGTACGGAGGGTGCGGGCGGCGGCGGAGGGGCGGTAGCCCAGCCGGTCGGCGACCTCCCGGACGTGGCGGCGGGTGGCGTCCGGCAGCCGTCCCTTGCCATTGAGCGCGTCGGAGACGGTCGTGATCGAGACGCCCGCCGCGGCGGCCACGTCCCTGATGCCGGCCCGGCCCTGGCGGCCGGCGGCCCGCCGGGTGGTCTCGGTCCGGCTCACCTGATGCTTCCCTGCTGCTGTCATGGCGAGCCGATAGTAGGGCTCGGTGGGGTGGGTGGTCCGGGTGCATATGCACGCGTTGACAGGCACGATTCTGCATGGTTCGCCACCCCCAATGACCTTGGAAATGAAGGAAGTTGGTTGCTGTAGGTAAGGGGGTCGCTTGTCGGCGGGTACGAGCATGCCAAACCGATCAGGTTTCGGGCCTGTCTCAACTCACCTGCACGAGGGATGCGCGCCACGGCGTGGGCCACCGGCGCACGCATATATGCGCGCGCTCCCCCGCAATCCTGGCGCCCTCCATTTCCGGGCGGGCGTAATCCTCATAAGGTGAGCAGTATTGAGTTGTACGGGAAGGTCGAGGAGGACCTGCGGTGAGCGAGAAGAGCCCGAAGCTGCGCGCCGAGCTGGACGGCATCCCCACCTACAAGCCGGGCAAGCCGGCCGCGTCCGGAGGTGCGGTCGCCTACAAGCTGTCCTCCAACGAGAACCCCTATCCGCCGCTGCCGGGGGTCCTGGAGTCGGCCGTGGCCGCGGCGGGGGCGTTCAACCGCTACCCCGACATGGCGTGCACCGGCCTGGTCGCCGAGCTCGCGGACCGCTTCGGGGTGCCGGTCGAGCACGTCGCCACGGGCACCGGCTCGGTCGGCGTGGCCCAGCAGCTGGTGCAGTCCACCGCCGGTCCGGGTGACGAGGTGATCTACGCCTGGCGCTCGTTCGAGGCGTACCCGATCATCACGCAGATCTCGGGTGCGAAGCCGGTGCAGGTGCCCCTGACCCCGGGTGACGTGCACGACCTGGACGCGATGGCGGACGCGATCACTGAGCGGACCCGGCTGATCTTCGTGTGCAACCCGAACAACCCGACCGGCACCGTGGTGCGCCGCGCCGAGCTGGAACGTTTCCTGGACCGGGTGCCCTCGGACGTCCTGGTGGTGCTGGACGAGGCCTACAAGGAGTTCATCCGCGACCCCGAGGTCCCGGACGGCGTCGAGCTCTACCGCGACCGCCCGAACGTGGCGGTGCTGCGCACCTTCTCCAAGGCGTACGGGCTGGCCGGTCTGCGGGTCGGATTCGCGATCGCGCACGAGCCGGTGGCCGCGGCACTGCGCAAGACGGCGGTTCCGTTCGGGGTGAGCCAGCTCGCCCAGGACGCGGCGGTCGCCTCGTTGCGGGCTGAGGACGAGCTGCTGGGCCGGGTCGGCTCGCTGGTCTGCGAGCGCAAGCGGGTGTACGAGGCGCTGGTCGCCCAGGGCTGGACGGTCCCGGAGAGCCAGGCCAACTTCGTGTGGATGCGGCTGGGCGAGCGGACCGCCGACTTCGCGGCGGCCTGCGAGAAGGCCGGTGTGGTGGTCCGGCCCTTCGCGGGCGAGGGCCTGCGGGTCACGATCGGTGAGACCGAGGCGAACGACCTCTTCCTGCACACGGCGGAGGCCTTCTTCAAGGAGATGTAGTCGTCAGGGGCTGCCGCGCAGCCCCTCAGGCCCGTTCCACGCGGATGGGGTCGCCGTCGCGGACGGTGGCCAGCAGGCGGGGGTCGCCGTCGAAGGAGCCGAGCACGTTGCACGGGCTCGCCAGGCGGCTCTCGCCCCCGCGGGAGATGGGCGTCGGGCCGTAGGGCAGCGCGAGCGCGTCGCCCTCGGTCCAGAACGCGACCGTGCCGGGGTCGACGACCTGCCGGGCGTCGGGCTCCAGCGCCACGGAGACGCCGGTGTCGAAGTAGACCTCCTCGCCCCAGGTGTGTGCGGAGGCGGAGATCGGCAGGGCGTCGGTCAGGGCCTTGGCGGTCGGGGTGTCGTCGAGGGTCGCCGTGAGCTGGCCGGCGGGCCAGGAGAGTCGTATCTGCATGGGCGACATTCAACAATCTGTTGAATTTGTTGGCTAGGGGTACCCCCGCCGCTGCGGTCCGGACGTGTGTGCGTCATAATGCTTGTGAATGTGAACGCGTTCACAAGCGTGTCCTGCTTCCTCCCCGTATGGGGGGAACCCGCCAGGCAGACTGCGGCTGTGACCACGGCGATAAGGAGATGACGACGTGGACCTGGCTTTGGCGCCCGAGACATTGGCGCGCTGGCAGTTCGGCATCACCACGGTCTACCACTTCCTCTTCGTCCCCCTGACGATCTCGCTGGCCGCGCTGACCGCCGGCCTGCAGACCGCCTGGGTGCGGACCGAGAAGGAGAAGTACCTCAGGGCCACCAAGTTCTGGGGCAAGCTGTTCCTGATCAACATTGCGATGGGTGTCGTCACCGGCATCGTCCAGGAGTTCCAGTTCGGCATGAACTGGTCCGACTACTCGCGGTTCGTGGGTGACATCTTCGGGGCGCCGCTCGCCTTCGAGGCGCTGATCGCCTTCTTCTTCGAATCCACCTTCATCGGACTGTGGATCTTCGGATGGGACAAGCTGCCGAAGAAGATCCATCTGGCCTGCATCTGGATGGTCTCGATCGGCACGGTGCTGTCGGCCTATTTCATCCTCGCGGCCAATTCCTGGATGCAGCACCCGGTCGGCTACAAGATCAACGAGACCACCGGGCGTGCCGAGCTGACGGACTTCTGGGCGGTCCTCACCCAGAACACCGCGCTCACCCAGTTCTTCCACACCATCACGGCCGCCTTCCTGGTCGGTGGCGCGTTCATGGTCGGCATCTCCGCCTTCCACCTGGCGCGCAAGCGGCACGTCCCCGTCATGCGCAGCTCGCTGCGGCTCGGCCTGGTCGTGCTGATCATCGCGGGTATGGGCACCGCCATCAGCGGTGACCTGCTCGGCAAGGTGATGTTCAAGCAGCAGCCGATGAAGATGGCCGCCGCCGAGGCGCTCTGGGACGGCGAGGCCCCCGCCCCCTTCTCCGTGTTCGCCTACGGAGACGTGGAGAAGGGCCACAACAAGGTCGCCATAGAGATCCCGGGCCTGCTGTCCTTCCTCGCCAACGACGACTTCAGCTCCTTCGTCCCGGGCATCAACGACGTCAACAAGGCCGAGCAGGAGAAGTTTGGCCCCGGTGACTACCGGCCCAACATCCCGGTCGCCTACTGGGGCTTCCGCTGGATGATCGGCTTCGGCATGGCCTCCCTCGGTATCGGTGTGCTGGGGCTGTGGCTGACCCGCAAGAAGTTCATGCTGCCGCCGGCGCTGCGGACCGGTGAGGACGAGGTGCCGCACCTGGTCCTGTTCCGGACGGCCCTGAACCCCAAGCTGACCCGGTGGTACTGGATCGTCGCCCTGTGGACGATGGGCTTCCCGCTGATCGCCAACTCGTGGGGCTGGATCTTCACCGAGATGGGCCGCCAGCCCTGGGTGGTCTACGGAGTCCTGCGCACGCGGGACGCCGTCTCCCCCGGGGTCTCCCAGGCCGAGGTGCTCACCTCGATGATCGTCTTCACCCTGCTGTACGCCGTGCTGGCCGTGATCGAGGTCAAGCTGCTGGTCAAGTACGTCAAGGCCGGGCCGCCGGAGCTCACCGAGGCCGACCTCAACCCGCCGAAGCGCATCGGCGGCGACGACACCCACGCCGACCGGCCGATGGCCTTCTCGTACTGAGGCCGGGGAGAGAACACCATGGAACTCCACGACGTCTGGTTCGTGCTCATCGCCGTCCTGTGGATCGGCTACTTCTTCCTGGAGGGCTTCGACTTCGGGGTCGGTGTCCTGACCAAGCTGCTGGCCCGTGACCGTGCCGAGAAGCGGGTGCTGATCAACACGATCGGCCCGGTCTGGGACGGCAACGAGGTCTGGCTGCTCACCGCGGGCGGAGCGACTTTCGCCGCCTTCCCCGAGTGGTACGCCACCCTGTTCTCCGGCTTCTACCTGCCGCTGCTGCTGATCCTGGTCTGTCTGATCATCCGGGGCGTGGCCTTCGAGTACCGCGCCAAGCGGCCCGAGGACCGCTGGCAGACCAACTGGGAACAGGCGATCTTCTGGACCTCGCTCATCCCCGCCTTCCTGTGGGGCGTGGCCTTCGCCAACATCGTGCGCGGGGTGAAGATCGACCAGAACAAGGAGTACGTCGGCACGTTCCTCGACCTGCTGAACGTCTACGCGATCCTCGGCGGACTGGTCACCCTCACCCTGTTCACCTTCCACGGCGCGGTCTTCACCTCGCTCAAGACGGTCGGTGAGATCCGGGACCGCTCGCGCGCCCTGGCCACCCGGCTCGGTGTGGTCACCGCCGTCCTGGCGCTGGCCTTCCTGATCTGGACCCAGGTCTCGCGCGGGGACGGCACCAGCCTGGTCGCCATGGTCGTGGCGGTGCTGGCCCTGGTCGCGGCCCTCGGCTGCAACCTGGCCGGGCGCGAGGGCTGGTCGTTCGCCCTGTCGGGCATCACCATCGCGGCGGCCGTCGCGATGCTGTTCCTGACCCTCTTCCCGAACGTCATGCCGTCCTCGCTCGACGCGGCGTGGAACCTCACGGTCACCAACGCCTCGTCCAGCCCGTACACCCTGAAGATCATGACCTGGTGCGCGGCCATCGCCACACCGCTGGTCCTGCTCTACCAGGGCTGGACGTACTGGGTCTTCCGCAAGCGGATCGGTACCCAGCACATCGCCGAGGCCGCTCACTAGGGGGCATGTTTCACGTGAAACCGATCGACCCGCGCCTGCTGCGCCACGCCCGGTCCACCCGCCTGTTCCTGATCGCGGTGGTGGCCCTCGGGCTGGCCGGCGCGGGTCTGGTCGTCGGTCAGGCGATGCTCATCGCCGAGATCGTGGTCGGCGCCTTCCAGAAGGGCCTCGACGGGGACGCGCTCCGGACGCCACTGCTGCTGCTCGCGGCGGTGGCGCTGGGGCGCGCCCTCGTCGCCTGGCTGACCGAACTCGCCGCGCACCGGGCCGGTGCCGCGGTCAAGTCGGAACTGCGCATCCGGTTGCTGGCCCGGGCCGCCGAGCTGGGCCCGGGCCGCCCGGCCGGTCCCCAGGCCTCCTCCGGTCGGGGCGCCGGGGCGAGCACGGGGTCGCTGGTGACCCTGGCGACCCGGGGCGTGGACGCGCTCGACGACTACTTCTCCCGCTATCTGCCCCAGTTGGGCCTCGCCGTGGTGGTCCCGGTGGCGGTGCTCGCCCGGGTCGTCACCGAGGACTGGGTGTCGGCGGCCATCATCGTGGTCACGCTCCCCCTGATCCCGCTGTTCATGGCCCTCATCGGCTGGGCCACCCAGTCCCGGATGGACCGTCAGTGGCGGCTGCTGTCCCGGCTGTCCGGGCACTTCCTGGACGTGGTCGCGGGCCTGCCGACGCTCAAGGTGTTCGGCCGGGCCAAGGCCCAGGCCGAGTCGATCCGGAGGATCACCGACGACTACCGTCGGGCCACCCTGCGGACACTGCGGATCGCGTTCCTCTCCTCGTTCGCCCTGGAACTGCTGGCCACCCTCTCGGTGGCGCTGGTCGCCGTGACCATCGGTATGCGGCTGGTCCACGGGGACCTCGACCTGTACACGGGGCTGGTGATCCTGATCCTGGCGCCCGAGGCGTACCTGCCGATGCGGCAGGTCGGGGCGCAGTACCACGCGGCCGCCGAGGGACTGGCCGCCGCCGAGGAGATCTTCGAGGTCCTGGAGGCGCCGAGCCTCGCGGCGCAGGGGACCCGGGCCGTGCCCGACTCCCCCGCGCTGCGGTTCGAGGACGTCGAGGTCCGCTACCCCGGCCGGGCCGCGGCCTCGCCCGGTGCGGTCTCGCTGACCGTGGCCGCAGGGGAGTGCGTGGCGCTCACCGGGCCGAGTGGCACGGGCAAGTCCACGCTCCTGAACGTCCTGCTGGGATTCGTACGGCCCACGGCGGGTCGGGTGCTGGTCGGCGGGGTGGACCTGGGGGAGCTGGACCAGGACGCCTGGCGGCAGCGGATCGCCTGGGTGCCGCAGCGGCCGCACCTGTTCGCCGGGACCATCGCCGAGAACGTGGCCCTGGCCCGGCCCGGTGCCACCGCCGAGGAGCTGGAGCGGTCCCTGCGGGACGCCGGGGCCTGGGAGTTCGTCTCCGCGCTGCCGCGCGGGGCCGGGACGATGCTGGGCGAGGGCGGGCTCGGCCTGTCCGCGGGGCAGCGCCAGCGGCTCGCCCTGGCCCGGGCGTTCCTGGCCGACCGTCCGGTGCTGCTGCTGGACGAGCCGACGGCCGCGCTGGACGGTGAGACCGAGGCCGCCGTGGTGGACGCCGTCCGCCGTCTTGCGGCCGGGCGGACCGTCCTGCTCGTGGTCCACCGACCGGCCCTGCTGTCGGTGGCCGACCGTGTGGTCCGCCTGGAGCCCACCGGGGCCGAGGCCTCCGGGAAGGGCGAGTCGCCCGCCCCGCCGAGCGGTCCCGGCCTCGTCGGGGCGGACGTGCCGGGGGCGGGTGCCCAGGGTGCCGTGGGGGCCACGGGCGTCACAGGTGCCGCGGGTGTCGCGGGTGCCGGGGCCGGCCCGGATGTCCGGCCGGATGCCGGGGCGCCGGAGGCGGGGCCCGCCGAGGTGGGCGGCGCGTGGGGTGGTCCTGTCAGGGAGCCGCTGCGATGGGTGCGGGGTATGGCCCGGGGCAGGCAGGGGCGGTTCCGGCTGGCGCTGGGGCTCGGGGCGCTGGCCGTCGGGTGCAGCGTCGGCCTGATGGCCGTGTCGGGATGGCTGATCTCCCGGGCCTCCGAACAGCCCCCGGTGCTCTACCTGATGATGGCCGTCACCGCGACCCGCGCCTTCGGTATCGGCCGGGCCGTCTTCCGCTACGCCGAGCGCCTGGTCTCCCACGACGCCGTCCTGCGGATGCTCGCCGACCTGCGGGTCACGGTCTACCGGCGGCTGGAGCGGATCGCCCCCGGCGGGCTGCGCGACAGCCGGCGCGGGGACCTGCTGGCCCGTCTGGTCGCCGATGCCGACGCCCTGCAGGACTACTGGCTGCGCTGGCTGCTGCCCCTGGGCACCGCCGTGCTCGTCGGCACCGGCTCGGTGGCGTTCACCGCCTGGCTGCTGCCCGAGGCAGGTGCCGTCCTCGCGGTCGGCCTGCTGGCCGCCGGGGTCGGGGTGCCGCTGGTCAGCGGCGCCTGTGCGCGCCGGGCCGAACGCCGGCTGGCGCCGGCCCGCGGTGAGCTGGCCACCCGGGTGGCCGACCTGCTCACGGGGACCGCCGAGCTGACCGTCGCCGGCGCGCTCGCCGACCGGACGGACAAGGCCCGGCAGAGCGATTCCGTCCTCACCCGGATCGCCGCCCGGGGCGCCGCCGCGACCGGGCTCGGCAGCGGGCTGTCGGCCCTGGTCTGCGGACTCACCGTGGTCCTGGCGGCCGCCCTCGGCGCGGACGCCGTGGCCGGCGGCCGGCTCTCCGGCGTGGCCATGGCCGTGGTCGTCCTCACCCCGCTCGCCACGTTCGAGGCCGTGACCGGCCTGCCGCAGGCCGTCCAGTACCGGCAGCGGGTGCGGCGCAGCGCCGAGCGGGTGCAGGAGGTCCTCGCCACCCCGGACCCGGTCGCCGAGCCCGAGCGGCCCCGCGAGCTGCCCGCCGTGCCGTTCCCGCTGCGGCTGACCGGGCTCACCGCCCGGCACCCCGGCCAGGAGCGGGCGGCCCTGCACGGGGTCGACCTCACCCTGGAGGCCGGCCGCCGGATCGCCGTCGTCGGCCCGTCCGGCTCCGGCAAGACCACGCTCGCCCAGGTGCTGCTGCGCTTCCTCGACGTCGCCGAGGGCGCCTACACCCTCGGCGGGACCGACGCCCGGGCGTGCGCCGGGGACGACGTACGACGCCTGGTCGGGCTCTGCGCCCAGGACGCGCACCTCTTCGACAGCTCGGTCCGGGAGAACCTGAGGCTGGCCCGGCCCACGGCCACCGAGGACGAGCTGCGCGCGGCGCTGGCCGGGGCCCGGCTGCTGGAGTGGGCCGACGGCCTGCCCGACGGGCTGGACACGCTGGTCGGCGAGCACGGGCAGCGGATCTCCGGCGGCCAGCGTCAGCGACTGGCCCTGGCCCGGGCGCTGCTGGCCGGGTTCCCCGTCCTGGTGCTGGACGAGCCGGCCGAGCACCTGGACCTGGCCACGGCCGATGCCCTGACGGCGGACCTGCTGGCCGCGACCGAGGGCCGCACCACCGTGCTGATCACCCACCGGCTGGCGGGCCTGGACCAGGTCGACGAGGTACTCGTCCTCGACGCCGGCCGCATCGTGCAGCGGGGCCCCTACCAGGAACTGGCGGGCATCGCCGGGCCGCTGCGGCGGATGCTGGAGCGTGAGCGGGACAGCGATCGGGCCGCGGTCCCGCCGGCGGCGAGCGCGCCGCTCCCGGCCGACTTTCCCCGGTAAATGGGACTAACTAGGCTCAAGACCATGTCACTGCAGGAGTCGCAGGAGTCACCGGACCCGCTGGAGGCCGCCACCCAGGCCACCCGGAGTCTGCAGGGCCTGTCCACCGAGCTCACCGCCCGAGTCCCGCAGCTCCTGGAGGCGATGCGGTCGGTCGGCACCGGGCTGGAACTGCACTCCACGCTGGACCGGATCTGCGAGACCGCGGCCGAACTCGCCGGCGCCCGGTACGCCGCCATCGGGGTGGTGGACACGGAAGGCCGAGGCCTGTCCGACTTCGTGACGTACGGGATCGACCCGGCGGCCGCCGCCCGGATCGGGCACCGGCCCGACGGCAAGCGGGGGCTGCTCGGGGCACTGATCCGGCATCCCGACCCGGTCCGGCTGGCCGATCTGACCCGCGACCCGCGCTCGGCCGGCTTCCCGCCGCACCATCCGCCGATGAAGACCTTCCTCGGGGTCCCCATCCGGGTCCAGGGCGAGATCTTCGGCAACCTCTACCTCGCCGAGAAGCGCGGCGGCGAGGAGTTCAACGACTACGACGTCCACATGGTCCGGGTGCTGGCCACCGAGGCGGGCATCGCCATCGGCAACGCCCGGCTCTACGAGGCCGCCACCCAGCGCGAGCGGTGGATCGACGGCTCGGTGGCCGTCACCACCGCCCTGCTGTCCGGCGGCGACGCCGACGACGCGCTGTCCGTCGTCGCCGAGCAGGCCCGCCACCTGGCCGACTCGGCGGCCGGCATCGTGATGCTCCCGGCCACCGACGGCGACATGGAGATCGTCGCGGTGTCCGCCGACGAACCGGCCGCCTCGCTGGGGGTGGTGATCCCCGTGGACAGCCCGGTGGTGCAGAGCCTGCTGCGCGGGGAGCCGGTGTTCGCCGACGACGCCTCCGCCGACCCGCGGATGACCGGCAGGCTGACCAGTGCCTACGGCCCGTGCATGATGCTGCCCCTGCAGAGCGGGGGGCGGGTGCTCGGTGCCCTGGTCACCCCGCGGTGGCGGGGCGCACGGCCGTTCACCGAGGCGGAGCGGACGCTGGCCACCCAGTTCGCCTCGCAGGCGGCGCTGGCCCTGATGATGGCCGAGGCGCAGCGCGACCGGGAACGGCTGGCGGTGTTCGAGGACCGTGACCGGATCGCCCGGGACCTGCACGACCTGGTCATCCAGCGACTGTTCGCGACCGGGATGATGCTGGAGAGCGCGCAGCGCAGGTCCGTCGTCCCGGAGGTCGTCGACGGGGTCGGCAAGGCCGTGGACGAGCTGGACGTGACCATCCAGGAGATCCGCACCGCCATCTTCGCCCTCCAGCAGGGCCCGGCCGAGGCCCCGTCCGGGCTGCGCACCCGAGTGCTGCGGGAGATCAACATGGCGGCCGTGCCGCTGGGCTTCAAGCCCGCGCACCGGTTCATCGGGCCCGTCGACAACGCCGTGGGCGAGCTCGTCGGCAAGAACCTGATCGCCGCCCTGCGCGAGGCGCTGTCCAACGCCTTCCGGCACGCCGAGGCCTCCCGGATCGAGGTGGTGGTGGACTCCACCGCCACCCTCGACGACGGCCGGTCCGCGGTCCGGCTGGAGGTCGCCGACGACGGGGTGGGCATCCCCGAGGGCGGCCGCCGCAGCGGTCTGCGCAACCTCCGGCGGCGGGCCGAGTCCCTGGGTGGCGCGAGCTGGTACGGGCCCGGGCTGGGCGAAGCCGGTGGCGGGACCACGCTGGTCTGGCAGGCCCCGCTCTAGGCCGCGAGGACGGCCACGGGCCCGGCCGGACGGCCCGGCCGAGCGGACTCGGGCCGGTGGGCGGTCAGCGGGCGAGGCGGGCGGCGAGGATCTGCTCGATGACCACGGCCACCCCGTCCTCGTTGTTGGCGACCGTACGGCCGGACGCCGCCGCGATCACGTCCGGGTGGGCGTTGCCCATGGCGTAGGAGGTGCCCGCCCAGCTGAGCATCTCCACATCGTTGGGCATGTCCCCGAACGCCACCACCTCCTCGGGCAGGATGCCCCGCTGCTCGCAGCACAGCGCCAGGGTGCTGGCCTTGGAGACGCCGTGGCCGCTGATCTCCAGCAGGGCCGTCGGGCTGGACCGGGTGATGGCGGCGTACTCGCCCGCGGCTGACCGGGCCAGCGCGAGGAACGCGTCCGGGGACAGCTCCGGGTGGTGCGCCAGCAGCTTGAGCACCGGGGCGGCGCTGCCGGGCGGGTCCTCGTGCAGCAGCTTCTCGGCGGTCGCCACCGTGGCACCGGGGTCAAGGAAGAACGGCGGGTACGCCGGCTCGTAGTGGATGCCGGTGGTCAGCTCGACCGCGAAGGAGGTGCCGGGCGCGGCGTCCCGCAGCGTCCGCACCACGGTCAGCGCGGCCTGCCGGGGCAGCGCCCGGACCTGGACGAACTCGCGCCCTGCGTGCAGGTCCACCACCGCGGCGCCGTTGGCGCAGATGGCCAGCCCGTGGCCGTGGACGTGGTCGCTGACGACGTCCATCCAGCGGGCCGGGCGGCCGGTGACGAAGAAGACCTCGATGCCCGCCTCCTCCGCGGCGGCGAGCGCGGCGACGGTACGTGCGGAGACGGATTTGTCGTCGTGCAGCAGGGTGCCGTCGAGGTCGGTGGCGATGAGCCGGGTCGTCGCGGGAGCAGGCCGGTCGGGGCGCTGGGGAGCCGAGGTCACGCTCCATCTTCGCCCATGCCGGGCACGCGACGGACCGCCCGGGGCACCGGGCGGGTGCCCCGGGCGGACGCACCGGGGCGGGTTGTGGGCTGCGCGCTCGTTGCGGGCGGCGCCGTAGGCTCTGGGACATGAGTCTGCGTCTGAGCACTGTGATCCTTCCGGTACGCCGCTGGCACGAGGGAGGCCGTGACCAGTGGGTGCGGGCCGAGCAGCTCGGCTTCCACACCGGCTACACCTACGACCACCTGTCGTGGCGTTCGTTCCGGGACCGCCCGTGGTTCGGCGCGCTCCCCTCGCTGACGGCGGCGGCGACGGCCACCGAGCGGCTGCGCCTGGGCACGCTGGTCACCTCCCCGAACTTCCGGCACCCGGTGACCCTCGCCAAGGAGCTGATCTCGCTCGACGACGTCTCCGGAGGCCGGGTCACCCTCGGCATCGGCGCCGGCGGCAACGGCTTCGACGCGACCGCGCTGGGCCAGGAGCCCTGGACCCCGCGGGAGCGGGCGGACCGGTTCGCCGAGTTCGTGTCGCTGCTGGACCGGCTGCTGACCGAGGACGCCGTCACCCACCAGGGCGTCTTCTACTCCGCCGACGAGGCGCGCAACATCCCCGGCTGCGTCCAGCGTCCGCGGCTGCCGTTCGCGGTGGCGGCGACCGGGCCGCGCGGGCTGAAGCTGGCCGCGGCCCACGGGCAGGCCTGGGTCACCACCGGCGACCCCAAGCTCTACGAGTCGGGCACCCCGGAGCAGTCGCTGGCCGCCATGCGCGGCCAGCTGGAGAAGCTCGGCAAGGCCTGCGCGGAGATCGGCCGGGACGTGGAGCCGATGGAGAAGATCCTGCTGACCGGCTTCACCCCGGAGCGCAACACCGTGCTGGAGTCGCTGGACGCCTTCGTGGACTTCGCCGGTCGCCACCGTGAGCTGGGCTTCACCGAGATCGTGATCCACGCCCCGATCCCGGACTCCGACTTCGCCGCCGACGAGGCCGTCTTCGAGAAGATCGCCACGGAGGCCCTGGGGCAGCTCGGCGCCTGACCCGCCGCCCGGCCCCCTGCCCTGCGGAATCCGCCAGGGCAGGGGCCGGGGCGCACGAGCGGCCGCCCGCGCGGACGAGGCCGGGTGCCGGGCCCGCGGCCGGGGGCCGCTACTGCTCGTGCAGCGAGGCGAGCAGGTACTCCGCCTGCGGCAGCAGCCATCCGGGCGCCACGCCCTCGGGCAGGGCCCGGGCCTCCTCGAGCAGCGCCTTCAGGCGGTCCTCCGACACCGGGACCTCGCCCAGGGCCCGCTCGGTCCACACGATGCCGTTCAGGCACTGGAGCCGCTCCGGAAGGTGCTCCGGGCCCAGCTCGGCATAGAGCCCGACGGCCCGGTCCCACAGCACGACGGCCTCGTCGCGCAACGCCCGCAGCGCGGCCTCGGTCAGCGGCTCGCGCAACTCCCCCTCGCCTCCGTCGACGTCGCCGCCCTCCTCCTCGTCCTCCTCGTCGTCGACGTACGCGTCGATCCGCCGGTCGAGGATCTGGGCGAGCTGCTGCCAGGTCTGGGCGAGTTCGTAGCGCAGCTGCGGATCGTCCCCGTGCTCGGCGAGCGCGGCCCGCAGCACCTCCTCGGCCTCGTCCATCCGGGCCCGGGCCGCCGCCACCATCGCGTCGGTGGTCCCGTTCGCGGAGTCCTCGTTCAGCCGCAGCCAGGCCAGCGAGCGCAGGATCCGGACGACCGCCACGGGCGCGTCCCCGAGCTCCCGGCGCAGCCGCAGGGCCCGCTCGTACGCGGCGACGGCCTGCTCGCCCATGCCCGCCGACCGCAGGGCGTCCGCCGCTGCCTGGGCCAGATGGGCGTGCGGCCCCTGGTGCTCCCAGCCCTGGGCGGTGTCCGCCGCCCGCAGGTACTGCTCGGCGGCGCCCCGATGGTCGCGCAGCTCGGTCAGCAGGTCGCCCAGGCGCTCCCGCGTGAACACGGCCTGCTGCTCGCCGTGCTCCAGCAGGTCCGGCAACGCGGACTGGAGCACCTCGACCGCCTCCACGGTCCGCCCGTCCGCCGCGTAGGCGCGGGCCAGCCAGAGCCGGGCCTGTGCACCGCCGGCCGCGGCCAGACCGGCCTGGTCGAACCAGTGCGCGCTGTCCAGCGCCAGGCCCGCCGCCTCCGCCGGATCTCCTTCCCGGCGCAGCAGTATGTCCGCCAGGGACAGCCGCAGGGCGCCCTGCTGCTCGGCGTCGGTCAGTTCCACGGCGTGCGCCAGCGCCGCGCGGGCGGCCTCCTCGGCCTCCTCGGACCGGCCCAGCTGCATCAGGACGCCGCCGCGCGTGGCCAGCGGGTCCACCGCCAGCCACGGCCGCTCCGCCGCCACGACCCGCTCGGCGGCCGAGGCCAGCAGCGCCAGGCCGCGCTCGACGTCCCCGGCCTCCAGCGCCCGGCGGGCCAGCAGCTCCTCGGCCTCGGCGGTCTCGGCGGCCAGCTCCGGGTCCTGGCCGTGGTTCGCGACGAAGGCGCCCAGCGCGTCCGCCGTCCCGCCCCCGGTCCCTGCCCCGTCCGCCCCGGCGGGCCCGTCGGCCGTGTCCGTGGCGTCGGCCCGGCCGGTGGCGTCGAGGTACGCCTCGAAGCGGAGCCGGTCCAGTTCCACCTGGGCGGTCCGCCGGGCCCGTACCGGCTCGTCGGCGGGCAGGGCCCGGGCGTGGGCCTCCGCCGTGGCGAACAGGGCGCGGACCTCCTCCGGTCCGGCACCGGACTGCGCCGCCACCGTGGCCAGGTACAGCTCGGCCAGGACCGCCCGGTGCTCCCGCCCCGCCGCCCGGTGGGCGTCGCGGACCTCCGCGAACCGCTCCGCGGCGGTCGGGTCCTCGTCCCGGGCCGCCGCGACCACGCGGTGCTCCAGCAGGTCGGCGGCCAGGGCGTCGTCCGGCGCGGACTCCTGCCCGGGCTCCTGGGACCGGCGGTCCACCTCGTCCCACAGGGCCCGGGCCGCGGGGTGTCCCTGGGCGCGGGCCGTACGGGCCCGTGCCACCAGCTCGGCGAAGTCCTCGACGGCCGCCCGGCCCGCAGCGGCCACGGGGGCCCGCCGGTCCGCCGCGCCGGCCGTGGCCGTGCCCGAACCGGCACCCGCCGCCGTACCCGCCGCCGTACCCGCACCCGCGCCCGCGCCCGCGGACGGGCCCGCCGCCGGCTGCGGCAGCGCCGCGCTGCGCACGCCCAGCGGCAGGACGTCCAGCAGCGGCTCGGCCTCGATGCGGGCCACCAGCTCGTCGGAGACCCGGGTGTGTCCGTTGCGCACGTCGAAGCGTCGGGCGATCTCCAGGGCCTCGGCGCGCAGCACCTCGTGGAGCCCGGCCACCGTGCGGGCGCTGCCCGCGTACGGGACGGCGGGCTGCTCCCCGTGGCCCAGGGCGCTCAGCCGGTGCAGCAGGACCAGCACGCCGCCGTAGAACTCCATCTGCGACTCGACGTCCGCCAACGGCGCGAGCCGGCCGGCATGGTCGGCGAGGATCTCCAGGCCGCGGCCCTCGTTGCCGGTCAGCGCGCAGAACTCGATGTGCAGGCCGACCTCGCGCAGCAGACTGTCCTTGCCGCGCACCAAGCGGTAGCCGCGCAGGTGGTGGGCGCGCGCCTCGTCGGTGCGGCCGAGCCGGACCAGGGGCAGCAGGGAGCGCCCGAGCACCCGGTGGGGCTCCTCCATGCAGGTCTGGCTGCCGTTCAGAACGGGCTCCCACACCTCCACCGCCTTGGCGTCCTCGCCCTTGCGGGCCCAGAACCAGCCCTGGGTGTTGGTCTCGCAGGCGTGGCAGTCGCTCATCCGGTCGCGGTCGGCGGTGGCCCAGCGGCTGATGGCCCGCTCGGCCCGCTCGTCGTCGCCGATGGCGTCCGCCAGGTAGAACTCCGACTGGCGTACCGCGCGCTCGCTGTAGCCGGCCAGCCGGTAGCGCCGCTCCATGTCGTCCAGCCAGCCGGTGACGGACGCCACGGGTATGTCGGGGGACTCCACGATCCGTCCGGCCACCCACTTGAACCGCCAGAACAGCGAGTGGGTCTCGTGGGCGTCGAAGGCGGCCGGATCGCGGTCGTACTCCTGGAGCAGCCGGGCGAACGGCACCACCATGCGGGTGCGCTCGGCGCTGTACTCGTAGGCGTCGATCTGGGTGCTCAGCGCCTGGCGCAGCAGGGCGCGGTCGCCGGTCGCCTCGGCGGCGGCCGCCAGGCTCTCGGCCTGGGCGTTGCGCGCGGCGCCGTAGGGCAGCCGGTGGTTCTCCCGGAGGGCGCGCCGGATCTCGTCGGGGTTCATCGTGCTCACCTGGGGTCCTCCTGGCCGGTGACGGAGTGGGTCGCCCATTCCAGGAGCCCGAGGAAGGCCCGGTTGAGCAGGGTGGAGTCGGCGGGGCGCAGCGGCCGCTGGGACATCAGCAGGGCCTGCCCGTAGAGGGATTCGACGGCGGTGCCCGTGAGCTGGGCGTCCGGCAGGGCGGCGAGCCGTCGGACCAGGGGGTTGTTGTGGTTGAGGACCAGGCGGGCGCGCGGCGCGGAGCCGCGCAGCGAGCCGAGGATGCCGGCCCACAGGTCGTCGGCGTTCTCCACGGCGACCGCACGGTCGCGCTCCTGGCGGGCCTGCCGGTCGTCGAGGTAGAGGGCGGGGACGGACACCGGCTGGAAGGCGCGCAGCACCACGTCGCAGCTCTGCGGCTCCAGACGGGTGCGGGCGGTGGACAGGAACCCGGCCAGGGCCAGTTCGGCGGAGGTCGGGACGGGGTCGAGGCGGTCGGTGACGGCGCCGGCGTCGAGTTCGGTGACCTTCAGGCCGGGCCGTACGGACGGCAGCAGGGCCAGCAGGTCGGCGTCGTAGGTGTAGCCGGCGTTGACCACGCCGAGGCCGTGGGCCGCCGCGATCGGGGCGATCTGGCGGAACTCCTCGACGGTGCGGGTGAAGTGGATCTCGGTGTGCGCGGCGGCGAACTCCTCCAGGCTCATCGACCCGTCGCTGGTCTCGAACGGCAGCCACGGCAGCATCAGCCCCAGCAGCTCGGCGTCGTGCCGGGCGAGCGACTTCACCCCGAGGTGGTGGACGTTCAGGAAGGCGGCCAGGCGCTCCGGATCGCCGGCGGCGAGCTCGGTCAGCCAGCCGCGCACGCGGACGCCGAGGGCCTCGCGGACGGCGGCCAGCGTCTCGTCGTCGTAGAGGTTCTCGCGGGAGGCGGTGGGCCGCAGCGCGTCGGTGTCGAGCACGGCCCGGACGAAGAACGCCCAGTCCGGCAGGAGGTTGTCGGCCTGGTCGGTGAGCAGCATGCCCTTGAGGTGGACCCGGTGGCCGGCGCGGTGGGCGGGGCTGGTCGGGTCGGGCAGGACGTACGCCACACCGCGGATCCCCGCGAGGGGCAGGTCCAGGTCGATGCTGTCGAGCGGGGTGAAGCCGAAGAGGTCGGCGCAGTGCCCGGCGAGCGCGACGCGGCGGGCGGCGGGGCTGGGGTAGGAACGGTCCCACACGGCCGGCCGGTCCGTGACGGGGCGGGGCGCGCCGCCCAGGCCGTCGTCGAAGGTGATGTCGTAGGGCAGGAGGCTGCCGTAGTCGCGGGCGAGCCGCTCGACGGTGGCGGGCACCAGCCACTCCTCGGCGCCCGGGCGGGCCTGGAGGAGGACGGTGGTGCCGGGCTCGGGGCGGGCCTCGGGCGGCAGCTCGCGCACGGTGTACGAGCCGTCGTCGGTGGCGAGCCACTCGACGGGCAGGGCCTCGGGGTCGCGGGCGGACCGGGTGACGACCCGGATCTGGCGGGCCACGACGAAGCAGGCGAGCAGGCCGATGCCGAACTGGCCGAGGAACTCCCGGCGGGCGGTCTCCAGGCCGTGCTCTCCGCCGCGCTTGGAGCTGCGGCCGATGGTGGCCAGCAGGGAGTGGGCCTCCTCGGCGGTCAGGCCGATGCCGCTGTCCTCGATGGACACCTGGCCGTCGGCGGCGGTCAGCCGGATGCGGACCTCGGCCTCGGGCTGGTGGGCGTGCCGGGCGGTCACCGCGTCCACCGCGTTCTGCAGGAGCTCGCGGACGTAGACGCGGGGGCTGGAGTAGAGGTGGTGGGAGAGCAGGTCGACCAGGCCGCGCAGGTCGACCTGGAAGTTGTTGGTCCCCGGCCGGGGGTCGGTCGGGTGCGGGGCCGGCTGTGCGGATGTCATGGGGCGTCACCTCGCGTAGGCGCACTTCAGGTTCGGCGTTCGCGAGGTTCCCCCCTCATCGACGCCTGGACGATCAGAAGACTAGGGCGCGGCGCCGACAATCTCCTCCGGGTTGGCCGGGGCTGTGGAAAACCTCCGTCGGAGGGCGGCCGGGGTCAGGGAAGCCGCAGGTAGCGCGGCGGAACGGCGTCCACCAGCCAGACGCCGTTGCCGCTCACCCGGAACACGTGCCCGTCGGCGTGCATCGCGCCCGCGTCCACGGCGAGGACGACCGGGCGGCCGCGCCGGGCACCCACCCGGGTCGCGGTCTCGCGGTCGGGCGAGAGGTGCACGTGGTGGCGGCGCATGGGGCGCAGACCCTCGGCGCGAATGGCGTCCAGGGCGGCGGCGACGGTGCCGTGGTAGAGGTACGCGGGCGGCTCGGCCGGTGGCAGGTCGAGGTCCACGGGGACGGTGTGGCCCTGGTGGGCGCGGATGCGGGTGCCGTCGACGGCGAAGCGCTGCTTGTCGTTGGCGGCGACGACGTGGTCGAGCTCGGCGCGGCTGACGGGGAAACCGTGGGCGGCGGCCGCGGCCAGCAGGTCGTCGATCTCCACCCAGCCCTGGGGGTCGAGCACCAGTCCGATGCGTTCCGGCTGGTGCCGCAGGTGTTTCGAGACGTATTTGGACACCTTGACGGTGCGTCGTTCGTCCATGGGACCCAGCCTGCCTGGTCGGTGGGGGTCCGGGCAGCCGAATTCCGGGGCGCCGCCTGTCCGGGCGAGGCGGCCGGGGTGGAACCCGCCCACCGATCTTCCGTAATCCGGAATATATTTTCCATAAAATTCCTGTCCAGGGGGAGAGCCCATGTCACACCGCAGCTCATTGCCACGCCGTGCGGCGGCCGAGCTCGTCGGCACCGCCGGTCTGCTCGTCGTCGTGATCGGCTCGGGGATCCAGGCGGCCGCCCTGAGCGCGGACACCGGGGTCGCGCTCGTCGCCAACTCGCTCGCCTCGGCCATCGGACTCGGCCTGATCATCACCCTCTTCGGCCCGCTCTCCGGGGCCCATCTGAACCCCGTCGTCACCCTGACCGCCTGGTGGGGCCGGCGGACCGGCGCCGACGCCCAGGGGCTCACCGGGCGCGAGGCCCTGGTGTACGCGGCCGCGCAGACCGCCGGGGCGGTCGGCGGGGCCGTGCTGGCCGAGGCCATGTTCGGCCGGGTGCCCGGGGGCTTCGCCACCCAGGTCCGGGGCGGTGGGCACCTGCTCGTCGGCGAGGTGGTCGCCACCGCCGGGCTGGTCCTGGTCATCCAGGGCCTCGGGCGGATCGGCCGGCAGAGGCTGGTGCCGGCAGCCGTCGCCGCGTACATCGCCGCCGCGATCTGGTTCACCTCGTCGGGGTCCTTCGCGAATCCGGCGGGTACCGTCGGCCGGGCCTTCAGCGACTCCTTCACCGGGATCGCGCCGCAGTCCCTGCCCGGCTTCGTGGCGGCCCAGTTCCTCGGCGGCATCCTCGGTCTGACGCTCGCGGGCGCCCTCTACGGGGGCCGGCCCGTGGTCCGGACCACCGAGGTCGTGCCGAGCAACACGGAGTACAAGGCCGTCAGTTGAGGCTCGCGTGCGGCCGTGGCGCGTCGGAGCGTCCACATGCTGACACTTCCTCGTCCACAGGCGTATCGACTTGTCCACAGCCGATTCGCCGGTAATTGTCACCGAACAGGCGATCCGCCCTGTGGACTCAGCGGCCCGGGCCTGTGGAACCTCGCACCCCACCGGCCCGTGCGGCCCCTGCGGTCCCAGTGGGCCGTGCGGCCCCTTGCGTACCAGTGGCCTCTACGGTCCCCGTGGGCCGCGGGGGCCCTGTGGTCCGCGGGGACCCTGTCACTCCTCGGGTTCCGCCGGGCCCCGGACGCCCCGACGGGCGAGGTCGTTCAGGGTGCGGGCCTGGAGCTCCCGTTCCGTCGCGGCCCGGACGAAGGCCGCGACGTGCTCGGCACCGACCAGGTCCTGCACCGCCCGGACCGTCGCGGCCGGCAGGGCCACCGCCGCCGAGCCGGGCGGAGCCACGGCTCCGCCCGCCCCGAGGTGCTTCTGCAGGTGCCGCGTGGCGAACAGCTGCATGGCCCGGGCCAGCTCCGCGTCCACCGTCTGCTGGGCCAGCGGCCGGAGCCGGCGCACCAGCGTGGCCGCCTCCGCCGCGTCCGCGTCCGTCGGCGGGACCGGGCCCAGGTAGCGGGCGAAGACGTGCTCGGTGGTGAACTCCAGGAACCGCGAGGCGATGTGCTCCACCTGCCCGCGCAGCTCCCGCAGGTGCCCGGTGATCGCGTCCAGCGGCACCCCGGCGGCGTACAGCTCGGCCGCCACCGCCAGCTCCTGCGGCGACGGCACCAGGAACTCCTCCGGCCGGCCCGGGATCCGCTCCAGCACCCCCAGCTCGCAGGCCTCGTCCACCGCCGCGTCGTCGGGCAGGCCGCCGAACCGCTCGTCCAGCTCCCGCCGCGAGATCCTCGCCGCCTCCTCGTCGGTCCACGGCCCGTGCACCTCGGCGACCAGCCCCAGGACGCCGCCCAGCCCGCGGCCGGCGTCCCAGGCCTCCAGCAGCTCCTTGATCGAGGCCAGCGTGTAGCCGCGGTCCAGCAGATCGGCGATCTGCCGCAGCCGCGCCAGATGCGTGTCCCGGTAGACGTTGGACCGGCCGCGCCGCTCCGGCTTCGGCAGCAGCCCCCGGTCCTGGTACGCACGGATCGTGCGCACCGTCGCCCCGCTGTGGTGCGCCAGGTCCTCGATCCGGTACTCGGCCACCGCCTGATCCGACACGTCCACTCCCTACGCCATGGCGGCTCGACCGGCCGCACCCGCCGCGGCCGGGGCCGCGGGCGGGAACGCCGGGGACAGGACCGCGCCGCGCGGCGAGCCCTCCTGCGAGGGATGGTACGACCGCCGGTCGGAGCCCGGTATGGCCGTGCCGGGCCCGGTCACAGCCGGGGTTCGCGCCGGGCCAGGGCCCGCAGCGCGCCGGGCGCGAAGCGCGCCAGCCAACGCGCCCCCTTGGCCTCCGGGGTCACCGGGACCACAGCCCGGTCGTGCACCACCGCCTCCACGATCGCCTCGGCCACCTTCTCCGGCGGGAAGTTGCGCAGCCCGTACAGCCGGGAGGAACGCTCCTGGAGGCGCTTCTCCTCCGCCTCGTCCACCCCGGCGAACCGGGTCGTGGCGGTGATGTTGGTGTTGACGATGCCCGGGCAGATCGCGGACACCCCGATCGACTTCGGGGCCAGCTCCGCCCGCAGACACTCCGAGAGCATCAGCACCGCCGCCTTGGAGGTGCTGTACGCCGGCAGCGTCCGGGAGGGCAGATAGGCGGCCGCCGAGGCCGTGTTGACGATGTGTCCGCCCTGGTTGCGCTCGGCCATCTGCCGGCCGAAGATCCGGCAGCCGTGGATGACCCCCCACAGATTGACGTCCAGGACCTTCTTCCAGTCCTCCGTGGTGGTGTCGAGGAAGGATCCCGACAGGCCTGTCCCCGCGTTGTTGACCAGGACGTCGACGATGCCGTACTCGGCGGCGACCTTCGCCGCGAGCTTCTCCATCGCCTGCTCGTCGCTGACGTCCACGCATTCGCCCCAGGCCTCCGGCGCACCGATCAGCCGGGCCATGTCGGCCGTGCGCGCCGCGCCCGCGGCGTCCCGGTCCACGGCCACCACCCGCGCGCCCGCCTCGGCGAACGCGAAGGCCGTGGCCCGGCCGATGCCGCTGGCCGCACCGGTGACCAGCACGAGCTGCCCGCCGAACCGGTCGGCGTACCGGCCGGTCCCGGCCGGCTCCGGCGCCGGTCCCGGCTCCTCCGTCGCGGTGACGAACTCCGTGACCCAGCCCGCCACCTGGTCCGGCCGGGTGCGCGGGACCCAGTGCCGGGCGGGCAGGGTCCGCCGCAGCAGCTGAGGGGCCCAGCGCTCCAGGCCGTCGTAGAGCCGCTCGGACAGGAAGCTGTCCCCGGTCGGGGTGATCAGCTGGACCGGCACGTGCGCGGACGCGTCGGTGCGCGGCCGGCGCAGCCGGGGCCGGACGTTGTCCCGGTAGAGCCAGGCGCCGTGGGCCGCGTCCGAGGGCAGGGAGGCCGTCGGGTAGCTGCCGACGGGGATCTTCTCGCCGCGCTCCAGCAGCCGCGGCCACTGCTTGCCGAGCGGCCCGCGCCAGGCCAGCTCCGGCAGGACCGGGGTGTGCAGCAGGTACACGTACCAGGACCGGGCGCCCTGCCCCAGCAACTGCGCGGCCCGGCGCGGGGTCGGCCGGGTCATCCGCTGTTTGATCCAGTGTCCGAAGTGGTCCAGGGAGGGACCCGAGATCGAGGTGAAGGACGCGATCCGCCCCTCCGTCCGGCGCACCGTGGCGAACTCCCACCCCTGGACCGAACCCCAGTCGTGGCCGACCAGGTGCACCGGCCGGTCCGGGCTGACGGCGTCCGCGACGGCCAGGAAGTCGTCGGTCAGCTTCTCCAGGGTGAACCCGCCGCGCAGCGGCTGCGGGGCCTGGGAGCGGCCATGGCCGCGGACGTCGTAGAGCACGACGTGGAACCGGGCGGCCAGCCGCTCGGCGACCTCCGACCACACCTCCTTGCTGTCGGGATAGCCGTGGACGAGCACCACCGTCGGACGGTCCGTCTCGCCCAGCTCGACCACGCACAGCTCGATCCCGCCCGTGCGCACCCGGCGCTCGCGCGCCCCTGTCAGGGTCGTCCCGCTCATGCCGCCCTCTCCTCCGCCCAGCGCCGCACGTGCGGCAGATCGTCGTCCAGCCAGAACGCGCTCTCCTCGGGATCCCGGGAGTCGGTGACGACCAGGATCTCCTCGAACTTCGCCCCCGTGCCGCGGAAGCCCAGATGCGGTTCGACCGCCCACAGCCCCGGCTGCGGCGGGTGGTCCGAGAACCTGTACGGGCTCCACAGCGGGGACCAGCCCTCGCGGTGCCCGTGCAGGGCGTCCGAGGCCAGCCCCTTGAGCGCCTGGGTGCCGAACCCGAACGCCGTCGGCGACCAGCGCCGCTGCGCGACCCGGTCCACCTTGTGCGCGATCACCCCGAAGGGATAGGCCCGGTGCCGATTGGCATAGCCCTGCCGGACCATCAGCCGCTCGACGTCCTCGTAGATCTCCCGCAGCGACCGCCGCTCGCGCACCTCGGCCAGGATCAGCTCGCGGTGCTCGCGCAGGTCGCTCATCAGCCGGTCCTGCACCGGATTGAGGCCGAGGCTGCCGGAGTAGCCGATGTCCGCCGTGTAGCCGCGGTGGACCGGCGCCGCGTCCAGGATGAACGCCATCCCAGGCTCCAGCCTGCGCCCGGTGGGGAAGAACTGGAGCGGGATCTTGAAGTCCACGAACGCCGTCCGGTCCCCGAACCAGGCGAAGGGCAGGTGGAACCAGTCGCGCACGCCGTGCTCGCGCAGCCACTCGCGCTGCATCCGCGCCGCCTCGCGCTCGGTGATCCCCGGCTTCAGCCGTGCCGCGACCGCCTCCGCGCACGCGTACGCGAGCTGCTGCACTTCTCTGAACCCGCGCAGATCCGCCGAGAGTTGCCTGGTGTCCGCTGCCATGCCCGCCGCCCGTCCCGTCGTTGAGAGCCGTACGCGCCCGTAAGGTGACATTGATGAATGTGACAATGCCTGGAGATCACGTCAAGGGTCGTGCACCGGCCTGTGGAAAACCCGTCCGGACCCTCCCGGCCCGCCGCCCGGGTCAGCCTCCCGTACGGGGCACGTACGCCTGAAGGCGGAGACAGGGTCCCGCTCCAGGTCTGACGTCACTGGAGGACCCGCGCACTACCGTCGAAGCCGTGACTGTCATTGCGACCGAAAGCCTGAGCAAGCGGTACCCCCGAGTGACCGCCCTCGACCGGCTCTCCCTGGACATCGGGCCCGGCGTGACCGGCCTCGTGGGCGCCAACGGAGCCGGCAAGTCCACGCTGATCAAGATCCTGCTCGGACTGTCCCCCGCCACCGAGGGGCGCGCCGCCGTGCTCGGACTGGACGTCGCCACCCATGGCAGCGCCATCCGGGAGCGGGTCGGGTACATGCCCGAGCACGACTGCCTGCCGCCCGACGTCTCGGCCACCGAGTTCGTCGTGCACATGGCCCGCATGTCGGGGCTGCCCCCCGAGGCGGCCCGCGAGCGGACCGCCGACACCCTGCGCCACGTCGGCCTCTACGAGGAGCGGTACCGCCCCATCGGCGGCTACTCGACCGGCATGAAGCAGCGGGTCAAGCTCGCCCAGGCCCTGGTGCACGACCCGAAGCTGGTCCTCCTGGACGAGCCCACCAACGGCCTCGACCCCGTCGGCCGCGACGAGATGCTCGGCCTGATCCGACGGGTGTGGACCGACTTCGGGATCTCGGTCCTGGTCACCTCCCACCTGCTCGGCGAGCTGGAGCGGACCTGCGACCACGTCGTGGTCGTCGACGGCGGCAAGCTGCTGCGCTCCAGCTCCACCAGCGACTTCACGGCGACCACCACGACCCTCGCGGTCGAGGTCACCGACTCCGACACCCACCCCGACGGCGCCGCCGCCCTGCGCGAGGCGCTCGGCCGGATGGGTGTCACGCTCCACCGGAGCGAGGAGCAGGGCCTGCCCGGCGCCGGCCACATCCTGCTCGTGGAGGCCACCGGCGAGGCGACGTACGACGTCGTCCGCGACACCGTCGCCCAGCTCGGCCTCGGCCTGGTCCGCATGGAGCAGCGCCGCCACCACATCGCGGAGGTCTTCCGCGAGCACGACCAGGCCCAGCTCGCCCAGCAGTACCAGCAGTACCAGCAGCCGTACGCACAGAAGGGAGCCGGTCCCGATGGCGCCTGAGACGTCCACCCAGATCCACAACATCGGCTACCGGTCCTACGACGGCGCCCGCCTCGGCCGCGCCTACGCCCGGAAGTCGCTCTACGTGCAGTCCCTGCGCGGTGCCTACGGACTGGGCCGCTCCGCCAAGTCCAAGGTCCTGCCGATGATCCTCTTCGCGGTGATGTGCGTCCCCGCGCTGATCATCGTGGCGGTGGCCATCGCCGTCCCCGGCTCCACCGAACTGCCGATCAAGTACACGACGTACGCCCTGACCACCCAGGTGGTCATCGGCCTGTACCTCGCCTCCCAGGCACCGCAGTCGGTCTCCCGGGACCTGCGCTTCAAGACGGTGCCGCTGTACTTCTCGCGGCCCATCGAGCGGGTCGACTACGTGGTCGCCAAGTACGCAGCCATGGCCTCGGCGCTGTTCGTCCTCACCGCCACACCGCTGCTGATCATGTACATCGGGTCGCTGCTGGCCAAGTTCGACTTCGGTGACCAGACCAAGGGATTCGGGCAGGGAATCGTGTCCGTGCTGCTCCTCTCGCTGCTCTTCGCCGGCCTCGGCCTGGTGATGGCCGCCCTCACCCCGCGCCGCGGCTTCGGCGTCGCCGCCGTGATCGCGCTGCTGCTGATCCCCTACGGCGCCGTCTCCACCGTGCAGGCCGTCGCCTACGGCACCGGCAACACCGGCGCCATCGAGTGGCTCGGCCTGTTCTCCCCGATCACGCTGATCGACGGGGTGCAGACGGCCTTCCTCGGCGCCACCACCGCCTTCCCGGGCGGCGAGGGTGTCTCCACCGGGGTCGGCGCCGTCTATCTCCTGGTCGTCCTCGCCCTCATCGCGGGCTCCTACACCGCGCTGATGGCCCGCTACCGGAAGGCCGGGCTGTGACCGTCATCGACATCGACCACACCTCCCGCTGGTTCGGGAACGTCGTTGCCGTCAACGACGTGACCATGCGCATCGGTCCCGGCGTCACCGGACTGCTGGGCCCCAACGGCGCGGGCAAGTCCACCCTCATCAACATGATGGGCGGCTTCCTCGCCCCCTCCACCGGCACCGTCACCCTCGACGGCGCGCCGATCTGGCGCAACGAGGACGTCTACCGGCACATCGGCGTCGTGCCCGAGCGCGAAGCCATGTACGACTTCCTCACCGGACGGGAGTTCGTGGTCGCCAACGCCGAGCTGCACGGCCTCGACGACGCCGCCGCCCAGCGGGCGCTGGCCACCGTCGAGATGGAGTACGCCCAGGACCGCAAGATCGCCACGTACTCCAAGGGCATGCGCCAGCGCGTGAAGATGGCCTCCGCCCTGGTCCACGACCCCTCGGTGCTGCTGCTCGACGAGCCGTTCAACGGCATGGACCCGCGCCAGCGCATGCAGCTGATGGACCTGCTGCGCCGGATGGGCGCCGACGGCCGGACCGTGCTGTTCTCCTCGCACATCCTGGAGGAGGTCGAGCAGCTCGCCTCGCACATCGAGGTGATCGTCGCCGGCCGGCACGCCGCCTCCGGCGACTTCCGCAAGATCCGCCGCCTGATGACCGACCGCCCGCACCGCTACCTGATCCGGTCCTCCGACGACCGGGCGCTCGCCGCGGCCCTGATCGCCGACCCCTCCACGGCCGGCATCGAGGTCGACCACAAGGAGGGCGCGCTGCGCATCCAGGCCGTCGACTTCGGGCGGTTCACCGAGCTGCTGCCCCAGGTCGCCCGGGCGCACGGCATCCGGCTGCTGACCGTCTCCCCGTCGGACGAGTCCCTCGAATCCGTCTTCTCCTACCTCGTCACGGCCTGAAAGGAGCTGGCACCCATGTACAACCCCACCGTCGCCCGGCTCACCTACCGGGCCCTGCTCGGCCGTCGTCGCGCGCTGATCCTCTTCGCGCTGCCGGCCCTGCTCCTCGCCATCTCGCTGGCCGTCCGCCTGCTCACCGGGGTCGACGACAAGGTCGCCGCCGATCTGCTCGGCGGGTTCGCCCTGGCCACGATGGTCCCGCTGATCGGGGTCATCGCCGGTACCGGAGCCATCGGACCGGAGATCGACGACGGCTCGATCGTGTACCTGCTCGCCAAACCGGTGAAGCGGCCCACGATCATCATGACCAAGCTGATCGTCGCCATCGCCGTCACCATGGCGTTCTCCGCGATCCCCACGCTGATCGCCGGCTTCATCCTCAACGGCAACGGCCAGAACATCGCCATCGCCTACATGATCGCCGCGCTCGTCGCCTCGATCGCCTACAGCGCGCTGTTCCTGCTGCTGGGCACCGTCAGCCGGCACGCGGTCGTCTTCGGCCTGGTCTACGCCCTGATCTGGGAGTCGCTCTTCGGCAGCCTGGTCGACGGCGCCAAGACCCTCAGCGTCCAGCAGTGGTCCCTCACCCTGGCCGAGAAGGTCGCCGGGCAGGGCTACGTCGACTCCGCGGTCGGCATGCCCACCGCGGTGGTCCTGCTCCTCGTGGTCACCGTCGGCGCCACCGTCTACGCCGGCCAGCGGCTGCGCAGCCTCACCCTGGCCGGGGAGGAGTGACCGCCCGGCCTCCCGGCTCACCGTGACACGGCTGCCCCGCCCGGCCCACCGGCCAGGCGGGGCAGCCGTGTCACGGGTGATGATCGGAGCATGTTGCCGCACACCGAGCCCGAGCCGTCCCGGCCCTTGCGGTCGTGGATCCGCTCCACGCCCGGTACGCACATATGGCTGCTGATCATCGCGATCACCAGCCTCATCGTGGTCATCGCTCCGGACCGGGTCGAACACGTCCTGCTGCACCGCAACAGCAGCAACATCCACGAGCTGAACCACCACCCGTTCCGGGCCCTGCTCAGCAGCGCCTTCTGGATCGAGAACCCGGCCTCCCTCCCGCTGTACGCGGTGCTCTTCGAGGCCTTCCA
The DNA here is from genome assembly GCF_003949795.1 of Streptomyces sp. WAC06614. GTDB lineage: Bacteria > Actinomycetota > Actinomycetes > Streptomycetales > Streptomycetaceae > Streptomyces. The sequence continues at coordinate 5,543 of NZ_RPRY01000042.1, read as the reverse complement.
CGCCCCCGTCGAACGCTGGCTGGGCACCCTGCGCTGGCTGCTGATCGTCGCGACCGCCCATGTCACGGCCACCTTGATCAGCCAGCGGGTGGTCCTCATGGCCATCCAGGACCACCGCGCCCCCCGCAGCATGGTCCATGTCGTCGACATCGGCGTCAGCTACGGCCTCGCCGCCTCGATCGGCGTCCTCACCTACCGGCTCCCCGGGCCCTGGCGCTGGCTCTACCTCGCCGGCGCCGTCGCGTTCTTCGGGGTTCCGCTGCTCACCGGTGCCAGCTTCACCGACCTCGGCCATGCGATCTCCCTGGCCGTCGGTCTCCTGGCGTGGCCGCTCACCCGCCACCCCGTTTCACGTGAAACATGAGCCGTGGAACGCCCGTGGCGCCGGATGCACGGCTGTTGCACCGAAATTCACTGGTACGGGACCGGGGGCGGAGGCACAGTGGATCTCGCGGGGAGCAACAAAAGGTCCGGGGCAGCCACTTCGAGCGCGCCGTACGGCGCGGGCTGTCCCGGACCTCCCGAGCACTGCTAGGCGGCGCCGAGCAGGCGCTCCAGCACCACCGCGATGCCGTCCTCCTCGTGGGAGGTCGTCACCTCGTCGGCCACGGCCTTCAGATCGGCATGGGCGTTGGCCATGGCCACACCGTGCGCGGCCCAGCCGAACATGGGGATGTCGTTGGGCATGTCGCCGAAGGCGATCGTCTCCGCGGCCTTCACCTTGAGCCGGCGCGCGGCCAGCGACAAGCCGGTCGCCTTGCTCAGCCCCAGCGGCAGGATCTCCACTATCCCCGGCCCGGCCATCACCACGTCGACGAGGCTGCCCACGGTGTTCCGGGCCACCTGCACGAGCGCGTCGTCATCGAGCTCGGGGTGCTGGACGTAGAGCTTGTTCAGCGGGGCCGTCCAGACCTCGGTGGTGTCCTTGAGGTAGACCGCCGGCAGTCCCTCCTGGACCCGGTAGCCGGGCCCGAACAGCACCGCGCCGTCCACCCCGTCGCGGCTGGCCGCCAGCGCCAGGGGGCCCACCTCGGCCTCGATCTTGGCCAGCGCCAGCCCGGCCAGCTGCCGGTCCAGGGTCACCGAGGTGAGCAGCTTGTGCGCGCCCGCGTCGTAGAGCTGTGCCCCCTGCCCGCAGACCGCCAGGCCCTGGTAGCCGAGGTCGTCCAGCACCTTGCGGGTCCACGGCACCGAGCGGCCGGTGACGATGATGTGCAGGGCACCCGCCGCGGTGACCGCGGCGAGCGCCTCCCGGGTCCGCTCCGAGACGGTGTCGTCGGAACGCAGCAGCGTGCCGTCGAGATCCGTCGCGACCAGCTTGTACGGGAAGGGGGCGTGGCTCACTTGGCGATCGGCTCCAGCACCTCGCGGCCGCCCAGGTACGGACGGAGCACCGCGGGCACCCGGACCGAGCCGTCGGCCTGCTGGTGGTTCTCCAGCAGCGCCACGATGGTGCGCGGGACGGCGCACAGGGTGCCGTTCAGCGTCGCCAGCGGCTGGGTCTTCTTGCCGTCGCGGTAGCGGACGGACAGGCGGCGAGCCTGGAAGCCGTCACAGTTCGAGGCGGAGGTCAGCTCGCGGTACTTGCCCTGGGTGGGGATCCACGCCTCGCAGTCGAACTTGCGGGAGGCGGAGGCGCCGAGGTCACCGGTGGCGACGTCGATCACCTGGAACGGCAGCTCCAGGGAGTTCAGCCACTGCTTCTCCCAGGCCAGCAGGCGCTGGTGCTCGGCCTCGGCGTCGTCCGGAGCGACGTACGAGAACATCTCGACCTTGTCGAACTGGTGGACCCGGAAGATGCCGCGGGTGTCCTTGCCGTACGTGCCGGCCTCGCGGCGGAAGCACGGGGAGAAGCCGGCGTAGCGCAGCGGCAGCTTCTCGGCGTCGATGATCTCGTCCATGTGGTACGCCGCGAGCGGGACCTCGGAGGTGCCGACCAGGTAGAAGTCGTCCTTCTCCAGGTGGTAGACGTTCTCGGCGGCCTGGCCGAGGAAGCCGGTGCCCTCCATGGCGCGCGGGCGGACCAGCGCGGGGGTGAGCATCGGGATGAAGCCCGCCTCGGTGGCCTGCGCGATGGCCGCGTTGACCAGGGCCAGCTCCAGCAGCGCGCCGACGCCGGTGAGGTAGTAGAAACGAGAGCCGGAGACCTTGGCGCCGCGCTCGACGTCGATGGCGCCCAGCAGCTCGCCGAGCTCCAGGTGGTCGCGGGGCTCGAAGCCCTCGGCCGCGAAGTCACGGATCGTGCCGTGCGTCTCCAGGACGGCGAAGTCCTCCTCGCCGCCGACCGGCACGTCGGGGTGGACGATGTTGCCCAGCTGGAGCAGCAGCCCGCGGGCCGCCTCGTCGGCCTCGTTCTGCTCGGCCTCGGCCGCCTTCACGTCGGCCTTCAGCTGCTCGGCACGGCGCAGGAGCTCGGCGCGCTCCTCGGGAGTGGCCTTGGGGATCAGCTTGCCGAGGGTCTTCTGCTCGTTGCGCAGCTCGTCGAAGCGCACGCCGGACGACCTGCGGCGCTCGTCGGCGGAGAGCAGTGCGTCGACGAGACCGACGTCCTCTCCACGGGCGCGCTGCGAGGCGCGGACACGGTCAGGGTCTTCACGGAGCAGCCGAAGGTCAATCACCCCTCCAGGCTACCGGCAGGGGCTTCGGTGGATCACACCGATATCACGCTGCGTGTCGCTATGTCCCAATTGCCGCGAATGTAAAAATGTTCAAGGCTGGCCGGAACTGGACGTTCTCCGCCGGTCAATAAAAGGGGGGCGTTTCCCCGGAAAGGGGACCGTCCGGACGGGGGTGGCGCCCTGTGACCAGTGGCTTGTCCACAGGAATGGGGGCTGCGCACCCCCTTATCCACAGGCTGTGGCCCGCTTCTGTGGACACGAAAAGCGATCATTCCTGATCGCCGGGAGAGCATACCGATTCATGGTTCAAACCCACCTCACACACTCATTCGGGTGGGAATGGCTCGCTCCAAAGAGTTGATCGGCGGTACGGGGATGACACCGTTCACCTGCCGCTCGCTCTTGCGAAACCTCAATCCTCGACCGATATGTCGACCTTGCCGTGCGGAAGTGTCGACTAGTCCACAGGTCTCCACCCAGTCCTGTGGATAACTCTGTGGACAACAGGAAGGGCTCAGCCCCGGCCGTCGAGACAGCGCGTCAGCCAGTCGGAGGCCGCCGTGAAGTCACCGTCCGAGGTACCCGCCCGTGCGGGCCGGACGTCACCGGGAGTAACGCCCGCCCTCGGGTACGACCCGAGGAAGCGGACCTGCGGGCAGGTGCGCTTGAGACCCATCAGGGCCTCGCTGACCCGGCGGTCGGAGATGTGGCCCTCGGCGTCGATCGCGAAGCAGTAGTTGCCGATGCCCGCGCCCGTCGGCCGGGACTGGATCAGCATCAGGTTGACCCCGCGGATGGCGAACTCCTGCAGCAGCTCCAGCAGCGCACCGGGGTGGTCGTCGCCGAGCCAGGCCACCACGGAGGTCTTGTCGGCGCCCGTCGGCGCGGCGGGCCGGGCGGGCCGGCCGACCAGCACGAACCGGGTCTCGGCGTTCTCCGCGTCGTGGATGTCGGTGACCAGCGGCGTCAGCCCGTAGGTGGCCGCGGCGAACTCGCCCGCGAAGGCGGCGTCGAAGCGGCCCTCCTGCACCAGCCGGGCGCCGTCGGCGTTGGAGGCCGCCGACTCCCACAGGGCGTCGGGCAGGTTCTCCCGCATCCAGTTGCGCACCTGCGGCTGGGCGACCGGGTGCCCGGTGACCGTCTTGATGTCCGACAGCGCGGTCCCGGGCCGCACCAGCAGGGCGAACGCGATCGGCAGCAGCACCTCGCGGTAGATCATCAGCGGCTCGCCCGAGGCCAGCTCGTCGAGGGTCGCGGTGACCCCGCCCTCCACCGAGTTCTCGATCGGCACCAGAGCGGCCGCGGCCTCACCGTTGCGTACGGCGTCCAGGGCGGCCGGCACCGAGACCATCGGGACGAGCTCCCGGGTCGCGGCTTCCGGCAGGGTGCGCAGGGCGGCCTCGGTGAAGGTGCCCTCGGGACCGAGATAGGTGAAACGGGTGGCCGACATGCGGTCAGCCTAATGCCGCGGGGGGCCGTTTCGCGGTGCTGTTCATCCTTCGAGCAGGTGTGCGCCGACGTATTCACCGGGCCGCGGGCCGGGCGGCACCGCATACAGGCCACTGGCCTCGTGCCGGACGAACTCCGACAGCGCGTCCCCCCGGTCGAGCTTGCGCTGTACGGGTACGAAACCCCGCAGCGGGTCGGCCTGCCAGCAGATGAAGAGCAGCCCCGCGTCCGGGGTCCCGTCCTCGCCGATCCCGTCGTGGTACGAGAACGGCCGCCGCAGCATGGCCGCCCCACCGTTCTGCTCGGGCGCCGAGATCCGCGCGTGGGCGTTGGCGGGGATCACCGTCCTGCCGTCCGGGCCGATCCGGTCGAGGTCCAGCTCGGTGGTCTCGGTGCCCCCGGTCAGCGGCGCGCCGTCGGCCTTGCGGCGCCCGATGACCTGTTCCTGCTTCTCCAGCGACTGCTTGTCCCAGTCGTCGAGCAGCATCCGGATGCGCCGGACCACGGCGTACGAGCCCCCGCCCATCCAGGCGTGCTCGGCGGGGCCGGGGCCGCTGCCGGGCACGAAGATCCGCTTGTCGAAGTCGGGATCGGACGGCTTGGGATTGCCCGTCCCGTCGACCTGGCCCATCAGGTTGCGGGCGGTCATGGGCCGGGCGGTGGCGCCGGGGGAGCGGTTGAAACCGTTCATCTGCCAGCGCACCCGGGCGGCGTCCCCGGCGTCCTTCTGCAGCGCACGCAGGGCGTGGAAGGCCACCAGCCCGTCGTCGGCGCCGATCTGGATCCACAGGTCGCCGTTGCTGCGCCGGGGGTCGAGCCGGTCGGCGGAGAAGTCCGGCAGCGGATCCAGGGCGACCGGGCGGCGTGCGACCAGGCCGGTGCGGTCGAAGAAGGAGTGACCGAAGCCGAAGGTGACGGTCAGGGAGCTCGGACCGGCGTCGAGCGCGACCCCCGTGTCGGCCGTCGGCGCGGTCTCCCCGGCCATCAGCCGGCGGGCGGTCTCCGACCAGCGGCGCATCAGGGCGACGGCCTCCGCCCGCCCGGCACCGGGCGCCAGGTCGAAGGCGACCACATGCCCCTTGGCCTGCAGCGGGGTGGTGATCCCGGCCTGCCGGGCGCCGTGGAAGGCCACCTGGGTGGCCCCGAGCGAGGTCAGGGCGCCGGGGGCGCCCGTACCCCCTGCCGGGGCCGTCCCGTCGGAGACGGCGGACTGCACCAGGGCGCCGCCGGTGGCGCCGAGAGCCAGCCCGGCGGCGCCCGCGGCGCCGACGGTGCCCAGCAGGCGGCGTCGGGAGATCTCGATGTCGGGGGTGCTCTCGGTCACGCTGTTCAGCCGATCTTCACGGTCTTCTGGACGGTCGTCTGGTCGATGTCCGACGTACGGACGGTCACATCGATGCGCCACTCGCCGGCCAGCGGGAGCTGGACGCCCGAGGCGGTCCAGTGGCCGGGGGCGGCGCGCTCGGGGACGAGGGG
>NZ_RPRY01000421.1 GCF_003949795.1 Streptomyces sp. WAC06614 | reverse complement strand
CGCGGCGGACAGCCGGGCACCGCTGAAGATCAGGGTGCTCAGGTAGAGGAAGCTGGACAGCTGCGCCAGCGAGCCGAGCAGCAGGAAGGACAGGGCCGGGTACTCGTAGGGGCTGGGGACCGGGTAGTAGCGGCGGAGGAAGTCCAGGACGGACCGGGTGCCGCTGCGGCCGCCCTCGACGGCCGGGGAGGCGGCCTCGGCCGCGCCCAGGCCCATCAGGTGGAACTGCTGCATGTCGCGGCGCACCAGCAGCCGGTCCAACCAGCGCTTGAGCCCCGGCATGGCCGCGTGCAGGGCCAGGCTGGCCTCGCCGGAGGGTTCGGCCAGGCCCACCGCCTGGGCGCAGTGGTGGACGGGGCCGTCCAGCGGGTGGGTGCCGGGGAGTTCGGGGGCGTACTGGAGGTCGGGGGCGTCGCCCGCCCCCGTACGGTCCTCACCCAGGGCGGCGAGCACCTCGACGGTGTACGGCTGGGGGCCGTACGCCCAGCCGTGGGCGACGGCCCGGCCGGTCCAGGCGAAGGCCGTGGCCGTCCACGGCGCGGCGGCCTCCGCGGCGGACCAGCCGGAGCGGCGCGGCCGGGTCCCGCCCATCGGGGTGAAGTAGTCGAACGGGCGCACCGGCCGGCCCAGCAGGGCGCCCGGCCGGAACAGCAGGAAGCGGGCGGCGGTGTCGGGCAGCACGTGCAGGGCCGGGTCGGTCGCGGTGCCGGCGCCGAGCACCCGCAGCCGCTCGCCGCCGCGCACCCAGGCGGGCACCGGCGCGGACGCCACCAGGTGCACCTGCTGCACCCAGGGCGCGTACTGGTGCAGCGAGCGCAGCGTGGCCCGCAGCAGTTCCTGCGCCCAGGGCTCGGTGTGCTGCCAGAGCACGACCGCGTCCACCGGGTAGGTGACCTCCTCGATCCGCGGGACGTCGAAGTGCTCGCGGGTCAGGGTCCGGTCGGCCTCGGCCCCGTCGTCGGTGGTGGTGCCGGCGTAGCCGCTGAGCCGCTGGTGGGGGATCTCGATGACGTGGCCCGGCCCGGCGGGCACCACCCGCTGGACCCGGTTGGGGCGGGGGCCGACCAGCCGGGGGTGGTCCAGCGCGGTGTTCGGGGTCCAGAACTCGATCTCCACGCCCTGGCCCTCGCCGACCCACAGGGACAGGGTCGGGTCGGTGCGCAGCCAGACCAGCCGGATCACCCGGGCCTTGGCGAAGTGCTTCCAGGCCTTGACGTGACTGCCGGGGATCCGGGCCGTGGACTCGTTGGCCGGGAGGGCCGAGACGACGTAGCCGGTCTGGTCCTCCAGCAGGGCCCGCAGCACCCGCCGTACGTCGGGCTTGCGCTCGTGCGGCACGGCGAGGGCGAGCCGCCGGTCGTCCAGCGCGGGCACCGCGAACCACGGGATGCCGGCGAGGTCCAGCGCGGTGGTGACCAGGCCCAGGTCGGTGCGCCGGGCCAGGTCGGCGGTCAGGCCGGGGTGGACGTGGCCGACCCGTCCGTCGCGGGCCTTGACCCGGCGCTCGGGAAGGTTGTCGAACGCCCCGGAGCGCACCCGCTTCAGGGCGCGCTGGTGCAGCCGCGACTCGCGGGCGGCCAGCGAGCGGTCCAGGCGGGTGCGCACCCGGTGCCGCATCCGCGGCGGCACCTTGCGGGCGGCGACCCGGACCGGCAGCGGCACCAGCTTGGCGTACACCTCGGCGGCGGAGCTCATGGAATCGGGTTCGGCCACGGCACACGCTCCTCACCGGTGTGTTCGCAGGGGCTGGGGGTCGGGAAGTAGGAGCCGAGGAACCGGTCGAGCAGTTCCTGCTGGGCCTCGACGTCCTCCACCGTGGAGAAGGTGTCGTTGAGGCAGAACGAGTCGTGGTCGCGCCCTTCGAGCAGCTTGTCCAGCCGGTCGGCGAGGTCCGCGCTGGAGAGCCGGAGGTAGGCGAAGCGCAGCGAGCCGGGCTGGGCGCGGCCGGTGAGGGCGGCGTAGTAGAGGGCGAAGGAGGAGGTGGGCGACAGGTCCGTCATGGCCCGGAAGCGGCTGGCCGCGGTCCGCGCCCAGGCCTCGGGGAACTCGGCCTCCGCCTCGGCCATGGCGCTGCGCCGCAGCGCGTACGGGATGTGTTCCATGGGCTGGGTGATGACCCGGCCGAACCGCCCGGCCAGCAGGGCGCGGTTGTTCTTGCAGGCCGCGTCGACCGGGGTGTCGGTCTCGGCCACCGGTCCTTGGGGGATGCGGTTGGGCGAGGGGAAGTAGCGGGCGGCGCCGACCGGGGTGAAGAAGGCGTGCGGGGTGACGGGGCGGCCGAGGAACATGTCGTCGTTGAAGTACAGGAAGTGCTCGGCCAGTCCGTCGATGTGGTGCAGCTGGCTCTCGATGGCGTGCGAGTTGAACGTCGGCAGGTCGGCCGGGTTCCGGAAGATCTCGCGGTGGGGGACGACGTGGAAGCCGGGCACGTCGGTGCGCATCCAGCCGGGCACCTGGTCGTCGGTGACCACGTGGACGTTGCGGATCCAGGGCGCGAACAGGTGCAGGGAACGCAGGGAGTAGCGCAGCTCGTCACGGCTGAGGAAGCGGGCCTGGCTCGCCGACTCCGCGTGGTACGCCTCGCCCTTCGCGGCGGCCTTGCGGGCCTGCCACGCCGGGTCGTCGCCGTCCACCCAGGTGTAGACGGCGTCGACGGGGAAGTCGATGTCCTCGATGCCGGGCACCAGGAACTCGGGGCGGGTGGCCAGCGGGGGCGCGACGTCGGCCGGGGTGTGGTCGGAGGCGAAGCGGGTGAACAGCCGGGCCGCTCCCCAGACGTTGGGGCCGGCCGCGGCCACCGACCAGGCGCCGCGGTTGGCGCGCGGGGCGACCAGGCGGTCGCCCTGGCGGTTCCAGAACTCCACGGCGCAGCCGTACTCGTGACCGAGCAGCAAGTGCCCGCCGGGGTCGGTGCGGTACCAGCTCACCTGGACCCCGACCGCGTCGGCCGGGCCCTGCCAGGCGCGCGGGTCGGTGCTGGGGCGGGGCCGGGGCGTGCGGACGGGCGACTCCTGGAGCCAGGTCACGTGTCCGGGGCTGTGGGCCAGGCAGCGGGCGAGGGCCTCCAGCACCCGGGTGCGGTCCTCGGCGGCGACACCGAGGACGGTGCCGTGGTCGGACCGGCCGGGCACGGCGAAGCAGAAGATGCCGAGGTGGTCCAGCAGCTCGGCCACCGCGGCACGGTTGCCCTCGCGGGCGGCCAGCGGAGTGGCCCCGGGGTGCGCGTAGGCCTCGTCGCCCGTGTCACCGACCCGGATCCGCGGGAGCGCCACCGGCTCCGGCGTCCGTGCCGTCACGTCAGGCATGGTTGCCACGCTCAGCCTTCCCGCAGGGTTCGCACCGGACTCCTTGTTGCAGAGCCCCGCCCCAACCGCTGCAAGATGAGAAGAATAGATGATGGATGACGGGTGAACGCATGCCGCTCCTAGGCCGTCGTCCAGCCGCCGAGCACCAGGCCGGGCAGCGCGCCGTCCTGCCGGGCGACGGCGAGCCGGCCGTCGGGGTCGAGCGAGGCGACCACCAGCCGGCCGAACGCGTCGACCGCCGCGGCCGGTTCCCGGGTGCCCGGGCCGCCGGTCCGCTCCCACCACAGCCCGGCGTGCTCCTGCTCGGTGGGGTAGGCGCCGACGGCGGTGACGCCTTCGGCGGAGCGCTGGAGCAGGACCGTGCAGTCGTAGCCGTCGACGGGGGTGCGCAGGACGCAGACCCCGGCCCCGCCGGCGGTGCCCACGGCGGTGGCGGCGCCGTCGGTGCGGCAGGCGTAGAGCATCCGGTCGCGCGCGTCGCACCCGTAGACGGTGATCCGGCCGGGGCCGGAGGCGAGCGCCGCCAGGGCCGTGCCGGGGGCGGCGACCAGGGGCATCCGCTCGCGCGGCGTCGGGCGCAGCTCGCCGGCGTCGTCGCGGTGCCAGCGCAGCACGCCCTCGGTGGAGGGCGCGAACAGTTCGGGGCGGCCTCGGTCGTCGAGCAGGGCGGCCAGGCCGTCCTGGACCTCCGAGCCGCCCAGGTCGCGCCAGGGGGCCCAGGAGCCGTCGGGGCGCTGGGAGCGGGCGCTGACGCCGCGTCCGAAGTTGCGGACGTAGACGTGGGCGCAGCCGTCGGGGTCGACCACGACGGCGGGCACGCCCACCTCGCGGCCCTTGTCGTGGCCGGTGCCGTGGGGGTTGCCGAGCGAGCGCCACTCCCCCACCGGCCGGCCGCTCTGGTACTGCACGGCGTGCATCACCTCGACGGTGGCCCCGCCCGAGGGCAGCGGGGTGCGGCGCAGCGACACCAGGTGGACCCAGCCGACCGGGGCCTGGGCGACGGCCAGGAAGGGGAGCAGGCGGGGTGTGCGCAGCAGTTCGCGCCCGCTCCAGTCGGGGCCGCCGGGCGTGCGTTCGGTCCAGCGGGCCACGGCGCCGCCCAGGGCGGCGTAGGCGGTCAGGTGGCCCTGGGGGCCCCGGGTGAGCCAGACCCGGCGGCCGGGGTAGCGGACGACGGCGGGGATCCGGACCGGGTGGGCGCCGGTGCAGGGTGCGGCCGGGCGGAAGCATTCGACGGCCACGGGGGCGGCGCCGTCGGCGGTGGCCCGGTGCACGGCCTCCAGCAGGGCCTGGGCGACCGCGGAGTGCTCCGGGTGGTCGGGGCGGACGGCGCCGTGCTCCTCGCTCCAGCCGGTGTGCTCGGGGTCGGGGTCGAGGGTACGGACGGTGGCCGGGGCGAACCGGGCGAGCAGGGCCGTGACCCGGTCCACCAGGGGCTCGGGCGGGTCGGCCGGCAGGGGCCGTCCGGGGTCGGTGAAGCACACCTCGATGCACGGGTCCCCGGCCACGGAGTGGACGTCCAGGCTTTCGCCGTCGGGGAGTTCCTCGGTGCGGTGGTGCCAGGCGGCGTCCCGGCCGAGCCGGTGCAGCAGCCGGTCGCGGTCGGTCCGTTCGCCCGCCGCGAGGCAGACCACGGCCACCGGGCGGTCCGGTGCGGCGAGGTCCCGGTGGAGCTCCGAGCCGGTGGCGGCCAGGGCGTCGCCGGGGTGGGCCAGCAGGTACAGGACGGGGG
>NZ_RPRY01000420.1 GCF_003949795.1 Streptomyces sp. WAC06614 | reverse complement strand
CGCCCGGCCCGCCCGTCCGCCAGCCGCGCCAGAATCCGGAGAGCCGCCCATGTCAGCCGCGCCCGTGCCCGAGGTGCTGCGCGCACCGCTCGTCGTCGAGTTCCCCTTCACCCGCTCCCTCGGACCCGTGCAGAGCGCCTTCCTCACCGGCCTGCGCGAACGCGTCGTCCTGGGCGTGCGCACCGGTGACGGCCGGGTCATGGTCCCGCCCGTCGAGTACGACCCGGTGACCGCCGAGGAGCTGCGCGAGCTGGTCGAGGTCGCCCCCACCGGCACCGTCACCACCTGGGCCTGGAACGACCACCCCCGCCCCCAGCAGCCGCTGGACACCCCCTTCGCCTGGGCCCTGGTCCGCCTCGACGGCGCCGACACCGCCCTGCTGCACGCCCTCGACGCCCCCGGCCCCGACGCCGTCACCACCGGCATGCGGGTGCGCGTGCGCTGGGCCGAGGAACGCACCGGGGCCATCACCGACATCGCCTGCTTCGAGCCCTACGAGGACCAGGGCGAGGACCAGGGCGAGGACGGGGGCCGGCGCGCGGGCCGAGGCGAGGACGGGGGCCGGCGCCGGCCCGTCGCCGCCTCCGCGCCCGCGCCCGCCCCGCACGACGGCGCCTTCACCGACCCCGTCACCGGCATCGTCGCCCGGGCCCGCCTCGACTACACCTACAGCCCCGGCCGCGCCCAGACCGCGTATCTCGACGCCCTCGCCGAGCACCGGACCGTCGGCGAGCGCTGCCCCTCCTGCCACAAGGTGTACGTGCCCCCGCGCGGCGCCTGCCCCACCTGCGGGGTGGCCACCACCGAGCAGGTCGAGGTCGGCCCGGCCGGCACCGTCACCACCTTCTGCATCGTCAACATCAAGGCCAAGAACCTCGACATCGAAGTGCCCTACGTCTACGCCCACATCGCCCTCGACGGCGCCGACCTCGCCCTGCACGGCCGGATCGGCGGGATCCCGTACGACCAGGTCCGCATGGGCCTGCGGGTGGAACCGGTGTGGACCGAGGGCGGCCGCCACCCCGACCACTACCGCCCCACCGGCGAACCCGACGCCCCGTACGACACGTACAAGGAGCTGCTCTGATGGCACACGGCAGGGACGCGCGCGACGTCGCGGTGGTGGCCTTCGCGCAGAGCGACCACCGTCGCCGCACGGACGAGCTCAGCGAGGTCGAACTGCTCATGCCGGTGCTGCACCGGGTGCTCGCCGACACCGGCCTGACCGCCGGCGAGATCGGCTTCACCTGCTCCGGTTCCAGCGACTACCTCGCCGGGCGCGCCTTCTCCTTCACCATGACCCTCGACGGGGTGGGCGCCTGGCCCCCCATCTCCGAGTCCCACGTCGAGATGGACGGCGCCTGGGCGCTGTACGAGGCCTGGGTCAAGATCCGTACCGGCGAGGCCGACACCGCGCTCGTGTACGCGTACGGCAAGTCCTCCCCGGGCTCCGTCCGCGACGTGCTGACCCGGCAGCTCGACCCGTACTACGTCGCCCCGCTGTGGCCCGACTCCGTCGCCCTGGCCGCCCTGCAGGCGCAGGCGCTCGTCGACGCCGGCGCGACCGACGAGGCCGCCCTCGCCGCGATCGGCGCCCGCAGCCGGGCCGCCGCCGAGGACCACCCGCACGCCCAACTGCGCGGCGCCGTCCCGCAGGGCGACTACCAGGTGCGGCCGCTGCGCACCGGGGACTGCCCGCCCATCGGCGACGGGGCCGCCGCGGTGGTCCTCGCCGCCGGGGACACCGCCCGCCGGCTGTGCGCCCGCCCGGCCTGGATCACCGGCATCGACCACCGCATCGAGGCCCACAGCCTGGGCGTACGGGACCTCACCGACTCCCCGTCCACCCGGCTGGCCGCCGAACGCGCCGGAGCCTTCGACCGGGCCGTGGACACGGCCGAGCTGCACGCCCCGTTCAGCTCCCAGGAGGTGGTGCTGCGCCGGGCCCTGGGCCTGGACGACGGCGTGCGCGTCAACCCGTCCGGCGGTGCGCTCGCCGCCAACCCCATGATGGCGGCCGGCCTGATCCGGATCGGCGAGGCCGCCGCCCGGATCCACCGGGGCGCGTCCGACCGGGCCCTCGCCCACGCCACCTCCGGCCCCTGCCTCCAGCAGAACCTGGTGGCCGTCCTGGAAGGAGACCCCCGATGAGCAGGACGCACAAGGAGCCCGTGGCCGTCGTCGGGATCGGCCAGACCAAGCACGTCGCCGCCCGCCACGACGTGTCCCTCGCCGGGCTGGTGCGCGAGGCGGCGGCGCGCGCGCTCGCCGACGCCGAACTGACCTGGTCCGACGTCGACGCCGTCGTCATCGGCAAGGCCCCCGACTTCTTCGAGGGCGTGATGATGCCGGAGCTCTACCTCGCCGACGCCCTCGGCGCGGTCGGCAAGCCCATGCTGCGCGTGCACACCGCCGGTTCGGTCGGCGGCTCGACCGCGCTGGTCGCGAGCAACCTGGTCGCCGCCCGGGTGCACCGGACCGTGCTCACCCTCGCCTTCGAGAAGCAGTCCGAGTCCAACGCCATGTGGGGCCTGTCCCTGCCCGTCCCGTTCCAGCAGCCGCTGCTGGCGGGCGCCGGCGGGTTCTTCGCCCCGCACGTGCGCGCGTACATCCGGCGCACCGGCGCACCGGACACGGTCGGCTCGCTGGTCGCGTTCAAGGACCGCCGCAACGCCCTGAAGAACCCCTACGCACACCTCCACGAGCACGACCTCACCCTGGAGAAGGTCCAGTCCTCCCCGATGCTCTGGGACCCCATCCGGTACTCCGAGACCTGCCCGTCCTCGGACGGCGCGTGCGCCATGGTCCTCACCGACCGGGCCGGCGCGGCCCGTTCGCCGCGGCCGCCGGCCTGGGTGCACGGCGGGGCGATGCGCAGCGAGCCCACGCTCTTCGCGGGCAAGGACTTCGTCTCCCCGCAGGCGGGCAAGGACTGCGCGGCCGACGTCTACCGGCAGGCCGGGATCACCGATCCGCGCCGGCAGATCGACGCCGTCGAGATCTACGTGCCGTTCTCCTGGTACGAGCCGATGTGGCTGGAGAACCTCGGCTTCGCCGAGGAGGGCGAGGGCTGGAAGCTCACCGAGGCCGGGGTGACCGAACTCGACGGCGACCTCCCGGTGAACCCCTCCGGCGGGGTGCTGTCCACCAACCCCATCGGCGCCTCCGGCATGATCCGCTTCGCGGAGGCCGCGCTGCAGGTCCGCGGCGGGGCCGGCGAGCACCAGGTGCCCGGGGCCCGGCGGGCGCTCGGCCACGCGTACGGCGGTGGCGCGCAGTTCTTCGCCATGTGGCTGGTGGGCAGCCGGCCGCCGAGCACCTGAGCCGGCCCGGCCGCCCCCCTGGTCCTGGCCGCCCCGGCCGTCCCCCGGTCCTGGCCGCCCCGGCCGTCCCCCGGTCCTGGCCGCCCCGGCCGTTCCGGCCGTTCCGGCCGAGGGGCCCGAAAGAGGGCCTGTCGGTGGTCCGGGGGCATGGTTAACCTGGCCCCCGGACGACGACCGGGAGGAGCACGCACGTGGCCGAGAGCATGACCGCCCAGTCCGTGGGGGGCCGTTCCGCCGGAGGCTGGCACAAGCCCGAGCTGGACCTCAGTGACGCGGACTGGCAGTCGAGCAGCAAGGGGGCGGGTGACGTCGAGATCGCCTTCGTGGAGGGTTTCATCGCGATGCGCAACGGCAGCCGGCCGGAGAGCCCCTCCCTGATCTTCGCGCCGGACGAGTGGCGCCGCTTCGTCCTGGGCGCCAGCGGGGGCGAGTTCGACCTGACGTAGCCGCACAGGGCGGACGGTTCCGGCCAGGGCGGCGGGGCGTGGACCGGCCGGGACCGTGGATTCCCCCGGGGCCGTGAACCGGTCGAATCCGGCGGAAGGGTAGCCTGTCCGCATGAGCGGAGAGCGCGACCTGCGGACCCTGCTGAGCGGGATGCGGCCGGAGTTGCACGAGGGACGGTTCGTCTTCTGCACCGTGCCCGGCGCCACCGCCGTCCCGGCCGGGCTGCACCCCGTCGCCACCGTCCTGGAGGCCGAGGGGATCACCCTCGTCCTGCCCCGGGACGCCGCCGACGCGGCCGGCCTGCCCTACGACCACGTCGCCGGCTGGATCACCCTGCGCGTCCACTCCGCGCTCGACGCCGTCGGCCTGACCGGCGCCTTCGCGGCCGAACTCGCGGCGCACGGGCTGAGTTGCAACGTGATCGCCGGCTTCCACCACGACCACCTGTTCGTGCCCGAGGACCGGGCCGCCGAGGCCGTCGCCCTGCTGGAGGCCCTGGCCGCCCGGTCCGCGTAGCCGTACCACGTACGGGGGCCGCGGAGGGAAGATCCGATCATCGGGGTACGCGCGCGCGTACGCGAGCGTACGCTGTTTTCCCGAACCGGTGTGGAGGGTACGAGCCATGACGGAACGCCGGACCCGGACACGGCGCAATCTGTTCGAACGTGAAGTCGAGATCGCCAGTGTCGACGAGGCCCTGGCCCGGCTCACCGGCGCCGCCCCGCACCAGGGCGACACCGGCGGCGGCGTGCTCGCCCTCTCCGGCCCCGCCGGACTCGGCAAGACCACCCTGCTCGCCGAGGTCCGCCGCCGCGCCCACGCCGCCGGCTGCACCGTCCTGAGCGCCCGCGGCGGCGAGCAGGAACAGCACCAGCCCTTCCACGTGGCCCGCCAGCTTCTCCAGCCGGAGCTCGTCGCCGGCGGCACCGAGGACGAACTGCGCGCCGCGCTCGGCAGTTGGTACGCCATCGTCGGGCCGGCCCTGGGCCTGTGCGCCCCGGTCGCCGGTGCCGCACCCGACCCGCAGGGCCTGCGCGACGGCCTCGACTGGGTGCTCACCCACCTCGTCGTCCAGCGCGCCCCGCTGGTCCTCCTCCTCGACGACGCCCACTGGGCCGACGCCGAGTCCCTCGGCTGGCTCGCCGCCTACGCCCCGCGCACCGAACACCTGCCGCTGCTCCTCGTCGTGGCCTACCGGCCCGACGAACTCCCCGCCGACGCCGAGGCGTTCCGTACGCTGCCGGGCCGGTAGGCCACGACGAGGAGCAGCGGCAGGTGTTCGGTGCGCGGGGCGTAGGCGGCGAG
>NZ_RPRY01000419.1 GCF_003949795.1 Streptomyces sp. WAC06614 | reverse complement strand
GCCCCCTGTTGCGGTGCCGGCCGCCGCCCGCCACCGCAACAGGGGGCGGGACGTCGGTGCCGGCACAGGCGCCGACCGGAGGTTCGGCGGTCGCTCGCCGACGGCCGCCGAACGGCACGCGGGAGGCGGGTGGCGCGAGGCGGGCGGTATGCCGGCGCGAGGGCGGTCGGCACGAGGTGGGCAGCGCGCCTGCGGGAGGCGGCCGGCACGTGGTGGGCGGCGCGCCGGCGGGCGGCGCGAAGCGGGAGGCGGTCGGCGCGAGGTGGGGCGGAGGGGCGCCGTGGGGGTCAGGGTTCGTCCGAAGGGCGGGTGCTCGCGCGCATGATGAGCTGTGGTTCCACCAGGAGGTGCTCGGCCCTTCGGGCGCGTCCCTCGATGTGGTCGACGAGGAGTCCTATGCTTCGGCGGCCGATGGCCGCGAAGTCCTGGCGGACCGTGGTCAGCGGTGGCGGGAAGTACTCGGCTTCGGGGATGTCGTCGAAACCGGCCACGGCCACCTGGCCGGGCGTGCGGATCCCCGCCTCGCGCAGCGCCCGTAGGACACCGAGGGCCATCTGGTCGTTGGCGACGAAGACGGCGGTGACCGGGGCCGCCCCCCGACGGGCCAGGGCGAGCCCGGCGAGTTCCTGTCCCGCCCGGTACCCGGACAGCGGGCTCCAGTCCCCCGTCAGTACGCGCGGAGGTTTGATGCCGTTCTCCTCCAGGACCGCGCGCCATCCGGTGGTGCGGGCCTCGCTCTCCAGCCAGTCCTCGGGACCCGCCACGTGCCACACGGTGCGGTGCCCGGCGGCGAGCAGGTGTTCGGTGACCATGCGGGCCCCGAGCTCCTGGTCGAGGGAGACGCCGGGCAGGTCGAGCCGGTGACCGCCCTCCACGGTGACCACGGGGAAGGGCGCGTCCAGTTCGGCGAGCGCCTGCACGTGCGAGCGTTGCGGGGTGATGGCGACCACCCCTTCCACGCCCCAGGACGCGAGGTGGTCGACGGCGCCCTTGAGGCCTTGCCCCTCGCCGGTGCGCAGGCTGACGGTGGAGACGAGGTAGCCCTGCTCCCGGGCCGCCTCCTGCAGGCCGGTCAGGGTGCTCGCAGGGCCGTACAGGGCGGTGTTGACGGCGATGACCCCCAGCGTCCTCGTCCGGCGCGTCACCAGGGCGCGCGCGGCGGAGTTGCGGCGGTAGCCCAGGTGCTCGATGGCCCGGGTGACCTGCTCCCGGGTGGCCGCGCGGACGTTGGGGTGGCCGCTCAGCACCCGGGAGACGGTCTGGTGGGAGACCCCCGCCTCGCGCGCGACGTCGGCCATCGTCGGCGGGCGGACGTCTTCCGCGGGATGCGCCACGTTCGCCTCCCTTCTCCCTGATCACGGCTGCACATCGGTGCGAGAGAACCTTAGCGCCTTTCGCGGCACGCCATTGTGAACGTTAACAATGCCGGGTGCGGGGGAGGAACCGTCCTGCTAGGGCGACGGGCGGGATCCGCCGAAGAGCCGTTGGAGGAGGACGAAGACGAACAGCAGGCCGCCGATGACGATGCGCGTCCACCACGAGCTGAGCGTGCCCTGGAAGCTGATGACGGTCTGGATCAGGCCGAGGACCGTCACACCCAGGGCGGTGCCGAGGACGAAACCGGAGCCCCCGGTCAGCAGCGTCCCCCCGATGACCACGGCCGCTATGGCGTCGAGTTCCATGCCGACGGCGTGCAGGGCGTAGCCGGACAGCATGTAGAAGGTCAGCAGCAGACCGCCCAGGGCGGAGCACAGGCCGCTCACGGCGTACACCGCAATCTTGGTGCGTCCCACGGGCAGCCCCATGAGACGGGCCGAGGACTCGCTGCCGCCGAGGGCGTACACCGTGCGGCCGAAGCGGGTGTGGTGGAGGACGACGAAGGCGAGCGCCAGCACGACCAGGGCGACGACCACGGCGGGTGAGACGAACAGTCCCCCCGGCAGGAGCACCCGCGTCTGGGCGATCCGCGTGGTCGTCGGGTCGGTGAGGGAGATCGACTCGGTGCTGATCGTGTAGCAGAGGCCGCGGGCGAGGAACATGCCCGCGAGGGTGACGACGAAGGGCTGGATCTCGAAGGTGTGGATGACCCAGCCCATCAGTGCCCCGCCTCCTGCTCCCACCAGCAGGACCAGCGGCACCACCAGGGCGAGCGGCACGCCGTTCCGTTCGACGAGCCAGGCCGTCAGCATGGTCGACAGGGCCACCGTGGAGCCGACCGAGAGGTCGATCCCGCCGGTGAGGACGACGAACGTCGTGCCGATCGCCACGACGAGCAGGAAGCCGTTGTCGATCAGGACGTTGAGCAGCACCTGCCCGGAGAAGAAGCCCTCGTAGCGCACGGAACCGAGGGAGAACATGGCGATGAGCAGGGCGCCCGTGACCATGAGCGGCAGACGGGCGGCATGCCGCACCGAGAACCGGTGGAGCGGCCTGCCGAGGGAGCTGAAGGTGGTGCTCACGGATGGACCTCCTGCTGGCGTACTCCTGCGTCGCCGACCCCGGGGGCCGGGGCGGCGGGGCGGCGACGGCGGGGGAGTCGCGCGCGGAACGCGGGCGACTGGACGAGACACCCGACGATGACGACCAGGGCCTTGAAGACGAGGGTGGTCTCCGGCGGTACGCCGAGGGTGTAGATCGTGGTCGAGAGGGTCTGGATGACCAGCGCGCCCAGGACCGTCCCGCCGAGGGAGAAACGGCCGCCGGTGAGGGCGGTGCCGCCGATGACCACGGCGAGGATCGCGTCCAGCTCGATCCACAGGCCCGCGTTGTTGCCGTCGGCGCTGGACACGTTGGAGCTGATCATCAGACCGGCCACCGCCGCGCACACGGCGCTGACGACGTAGACCGTGACCAGGAGGCCGGCCGCCCTGACGCCCACGAGCCGGCTCGCGACCGGATTGCCGCCCACCGACTCGATGAGCATGCCGAGCGCGGTCCGCCGGACGGCGAGGAAGGTGACGGCGACGACGGCCGCGGCCAGCAGGACGGCGAAGGGGAGGGTGAGCCAGTAGCCGCCGCCGATCATCTTGTAGGTGCTGCTGGACACGGTGACGATCTGGCCGTCGGTGATCAGCTGGGCCACGCCGCGCCCGGCGACCATGAGCACGAGCGTGGCGACGATGGGCTGGACGCCCAGCCGGGCGACGAGGAAGCCGTTCAGCAGCCCGATGACGGCGGCCACGCCGACCGCCACCGCGACCGCCGACATGACGGTGGGCAGGCTTCCGGGGTCCTTCGCGCCGGCGAGGTGCTCGCAGGCGAGGGCGCCGGCGATGGCGACCGTGGAGCCGACCGAGAGGTCGATGCCCCGGGTGGCGATGACCAGCGTCATGCCGAGCGCCACCAGGATCAGCGGGGCGCCGAACTGGAGGATGTCGATCAGGCTGCCGTACAGGTGTCCGTTGCGGACGCGGACGGCGAGGAAGTCGGGGGTGAACGCGACATTCCCGAGCAGCAGGGCGGCCAGGAAGGCGGCGGGCTGGAAGAGGCGGTGACCGGCGAGCTGCCGGGCGACGGGCGCCGGGGCCGGACGTCCGCCGGTGGTCGTGTCGTCGGACGGTGTCATGAGACGGCTCCGGTGGCGATGGTGCCCAGGATCCGATCGGGCGTCAGGGCCGGGTCGTTGAGGAGGGTGGCGACGAGTCGGTGGTCGCGCAGGACCCCCACGCGGTGGCTCAGCCGCAGCACTTCCTCGATCTCGGCGGAGATGAAGACGACCGCGGTGCCTTCCGCCGCCAGGCGGGTGACCAGCTTCTGGATCTCCGCCTTGGCGCCGATGTCGATGCCCCGGGTGGGTTCGTCCAGGATCAGCAGCTCGGGGTCGGTGAGGAGCCACCGGGCGAGCAGGACCTTCTGCTGGTTGCCGCCGCTGAGATTGCGGACCTGGACCTCCGGGTCGGCCGGACGGATGTCGAGGACCTCGGTCCACCGGGCGGCGATCTCGTCCTGGCGGGCGCGCGAGAGGGGCTTGGTCCAGCCACGGGCGGCCTGGAGGGCGAGCACGATGTTCTCGCGGACGGTGAGCTCGGCGATCAGGCCCTCTTCCTTGCGGTTCTCCGAACAGAAGGCGATCCTGCGGGCGATCGCGGCCCGGGGGGACCGCAGGTGAGTAGGTTCGCCGTCGATCCGGAGCTCTCCGGCGTCGGCGTGGTCGGCCCCGAAGAGCAGCCTGGCCGCCTCGGTCCGTCCGGATCCGAGCAGTCCGGCCAGGCCGACGACCTCGCCCCGGTGGACGTCGAGGTCGTAGGGCTGGACGGCACCTGACCGGGCGAGCCCGCGGGCGCTGAGGAAGGGGGTTCGCGCAGGAGCGGGGGCGGCGGCGCCGGTGCGGGAGGTCTTCGCGAGGGCGTCGAGCGTGCGGAGTTCGCCGCCGACCATGCGGTGGACCAGGGTGACGGGGGTCAGTTCCTCGATCCGGTGCTCGCCTTCGAGGCGGCCGTTGCGCAGGACGGTCACCCGGTCGCACAGGTCGAAGACCTGGTCGAGGAAGTGGGTGACGAAGAGGATCGCGACGCCCCGGTCGCGCAGCCGGCGCACCAGGGCGAACAGCTGGGCGACCTCGTCCCGGTCGAGGCTGGAGGTGGGCTCGTCGAGGACGAGGACCTTGGCCTCGATGTCCACGGCCCTGACGATCGCCACGAGTTGCTGGACGGCGAGGGACTGCGTGTGCAGCGGCAGGCGGACGTCGAGGTCGAGTTCCAGTTCGGTGACGAGGCGGGCCGCGCGTGCATGGAGGGCCGACCAGTGGATCAGTCCCAGGCGCCGGGGCTCACGGCCGATGAGGACGTTCTCGGCGACCGAGAGGTTGGGACACAGGTTCACCTCCTGGTAGACCGTGCTGATTCCGGCGTGCTGTGCTTCCAGTGGTGCGGTGAACCGCCGGGGGCTGCCGTCGACGGAGACGGTCCCCGCATCGGGTGCGTGGACGCCGGTGAGCACCTTGATGAGGGTCGACTTGCCGGCGCCGTTCTCGCCCATCAGCGCGTGCACCTCGCCGGGGAAGAGGCGCAGGTCCACGCCGTCGAGGGCGACGACACCGGGGAAGGCCTTGCGGATGCCGCGGGCCTCCAGGACCGGCCGGTCGGTGGGGGTCGGTGTGCGGGG
>NZ_RPRY01000418.1 GCF_003949795.1 Streptomyces sp. WAC06614 | reverse complement strand
CGGCTCCGGCCTGAAGGCGCTGCGCGAAGCCGGCCAGGACGACGTCCTCACCGAAATGGGCGACCGCTGGCACTTCTTCCGCAACTTCCTGTCCAACGTCGAAATGACCCTGGCCAAGACCGACCTGCGGATCGCCCGCCACTACGTCGACACCCTCGTCCCCGAAGGCCTCCAGCACATCTTCGGCCTCATCGAGGCCGAACACGCCCTCACCGTCGCCGAAGTCCTCCGCATCACCGGCGGCGAACGCCTCCTCGACTCCCAGCCCGTCCTCCAGCAGACCTTCGCCGTCCGCGACGCCTACCTCGACCCCATCTCCTACCTCCAGGTCTCCCTCCTGGCCCGCCAGCGCGAAGCCGCCGCCCGCGGCGAAACCCCCGACCCCCTCCTCGCCCGCGCCCTCCTCCTCACCGTCAACGGCGTCGCCGCCGGCCTGCGCAACACCGGCTGACCCCACGCCGACACGGCGAGGCCCCCGCACCCGGAACCGGGTACGGGGGCCTCGCCGTGTCACGCCGAAGACGACGACCGAAACGTCAGGAGTTGTACGCCGACTGCGCCCGCTCCAGACCCTCCTGCACCAGACACTCCACCGCATCCGCCGCACGGTCCACGAACCAGGGCAGATCCTTGCGCTCCGTCGAGGAGAAGTCCTTCAGCACGAAGTCCGCCACCTGCATACGCCCCGGCGGACGCCCGATCCCGCACCGCACCCGGTGGTAGTCCGCACCGAACGACTTCGTCATCGACTTCAGGCCGTTGTGCCCGTTGTCCCCACCACCCAGCTTCAGACGCAGCGTGGCGTAATCGATGTCCAGCTCGTCGTGCACCGCCACGACCCGCTCCACCGGAACCTTGTAGAAATCACGCAGCGCCGCCACCGGACCACCCGACAGGTTCATGAACGACATCGGCTTCGCCAGCACCACACGCCGGCTCGCCGGCCCCGGCGCACCGAGACGCCCCTCCACAACCTGGGCCCGCGCCTTGCCGTGCGACTTGAACCGGCCGCCCATCCGCTCCGCGAGCAGGTCCACCACCATGAAACCGATGTTGTGCCGATGACCGGCGTACTCGCCACCCGGATTGCCCAGCCCGACCACCAGCCAGGGACTCGACTCGTCCGACATTCCTGCTCGCTCCTCACACGGGACGACCGCCGCCCCACTCCCCGGGAGCAGGACGGCGGTCGGTCAGCAACGTGGTACCGAGAGGGCTCAGGCCTCCTCGGAACCCTCCGCGGCCTCGGCAGCCGGCTCCTCCGCCTGAGCGGCCAGAACCTGCAGCACCACGGCGTCGGCGTCGGTCACCAGGGTGACACCGGCCGGCAGGGTGACGTCCTTCGCGTGCACCGAAGCACCGGCCTCCAGGCCCGCGACCGACACGGTCACGGCCTCGGGCAGGTGGGTGGCCTCGGCCTCCACCGACAGGGTGTTCAGCACGTGCTCCAGCAGGTTGCCACCGGCAGCCAGCTCACCCTCGGCGTGCACCGGAACCTCGACGGTGACCTTCTCGCCCTTCTTCACCACGAGGAAGTCCACGTGGTTGATGACCGGCTTCAGCGGGTGACGCTGCACGGCCTTCGGGATGACCAGCTCGGTGCCGTCACCCTCGATGTCCAGGGAGATCAGGACGTTCGGCGTCTTCAGCGCCATCATCAGGGCGTGCGCCTCGACGTTGACGTGCTTCGGGTCCTGGCCGTGACCGTAGATGACGGTCGGGGTCAGGTTCGCGCGACGGGCCTGGCGGGCAGCGCCCTTACCGAAGTCGGTGCGCAGGGAACCGGTGAGCTTCACCTCGGACATGTTCACTCCTCGTGGGGTGACGATGGAATCGGACAGTCACCCGGCCACAGAACGGCCTGCTACGAAGAGCGCGTCGATAACGGAACCCGCACACCAGTGCGGCCTCCCTCGCCGAGCAACTCCACGAGTCTACCCGGCCGGGAGGCCGCACCAAAAAGGATCTACACCCCGACTACCGCTGCTCCTCGAACAGGCTGGTCACCGAGCCGTCCTCGAACACCTCACGCACCGCACGCGCGATCATCGGAGCGATCGACAGCACCGTGATCTTGTCCAGCTCCAGGTCCGACGGATCCGGCAGCGTGTTCGTGAACACGAACTCGCTCACCTTCGAGTTCTTCAGACGGTCCGCAGCCGGCCCGGAGAGGATGCCGTGCGTGGCCGTGACGATCACGTCCTCCGCACCGTGCGCGAACAGCGCCTCCGCCGCAGCGCAGATCGTGCCACCGGTGTCGATCATGTCGTCGACCAGCACACAGACGCGGCCCTTGACCTCACCGACCACCTCGTGGACGGTCACCTGGTTGGCGACGTCCTTGTCGCGACGCTTGTGCACGATCGCCAGCGGCGCATCCAGCCGGTCGCACCAGCGGTCGGCCACCCGCACCCGGCCCGCGTCCGGGGAGACCACCGTCAGCTTGCTCCGGTCCACCTTCGCGCCGACGTAGTCCGCCAGCACGTTCAGCGCCGACAGGTGATCCACCGGACCGTCGAAGAAGCCCTGGATCTGATCCGTGTGCAGGTCCACCGTCAGGATCCGGTCCGCACCCGCCGTCTTCAGCAGATCCGCCACCAGGCGCGCCGAAATCGGCTCACGACCCTTGTGCTTCTTGTCCTGCCGCGCATACCCGTACGACGGCACGATCACCGTGATCGAGCGCGCCGACGCACGCTTGAGCGCGTCAATCATGATCAACTGCTCCATGACCCACTTGTTGATCGGAGCCGTGTGGCTCTGGATCACAAAGCAGTCCGCACCACGCGCCGACTCCTCGAAGCGGACATAGATCTCACCGTTGGCGAAATCAAAAGCCTTGGTCGGCACGAGACCGACACCCAGCTGGTGCGCGACCTCCTCGGCCAGCTCGGGGTGGGCGCGGCCGGAGAAGAGCATCAGCTTCTTCTCGCCGGTCGTCTTGATCCCGGTCACAGCACTGTCTCCTCAGACGTGTTGAAAGCTGCTCGGCCCCGTGCGCGTCCGTCCCGCGCACGGCGAACCAGCCGAATTGCGTGCACCTATCACGGTACGCCGTCGCCGGCCTACCTGTTTCCGGTCAGTGCGCGTCGGCATCCGTAGGAACCGCCGACGCAGCCGCCTGCGCAGCCGCACTGCCCGGACGCTTACGAGCCACCCAACCCTCGATATTCCGCTGCTGACCCCGCGCAACGGCCAGAGCACCGGGCGGCACATCCTTCGTGATCACCGAGCCGGCAGCCGTGTACGCACCGTCCCCGATCGTGACAGGCGCCACAAACATGTTGTCCGACCCCGTCTTGCAGTGCGAACCGACCGTCGTGTGGTGCTTGTGCTCCCCGTCGTAGTTCACGAACACGCTCGCCGCACCGATGTTCGTGTACTCACCGATCGTCGCGTCACCCACGTACGACAGGTGCGGAACCTTCGTTCCCTCACCGATCGTCGCGTTCTTCATCTCCACGTACGTGCCGGCCTTGGCCCTCGCGCCCAGGTTCGTCCCCGGACGCAGGTACGCGAACGGGCCCACGCTCGCACCCTCACCGACCACCGCACCGTCCGCCACGGTGTTGTCCACCCGCGCACCCGCACCCACCCGCGTGTCCTTCAGCCGCGTGTTCGGGCCCACCTCGGCACCCTCACCGACATACGTCTCACCGAGAAGCTGCGTACCCGGATGGATCAGCGCATCCTGACCGAAACCGACGGTCACATCCACGAACGTACTGCCCGGATCCACCACCGTCACCCCGCCCAGCATCGCCCGCTCCAGCAGACGCGCATTGAGCAGCGCACGGGCCTCCGCCAGCTGCACGCGGTTGTTGATCCCCAGGATCTCCCGGTGATCCGCACCCACCGACGCACCCACCCGGTGCCCGGCCTCCCGCAGGATCCCCAGCACGTCGGTCAGGTACTCCTCACCCTGACTGTTGTCCGTACGGACCTTCCCGAGAGCATCCGCGAGCAGCGCACCGTCGAACGCGAAGACCCCGGAGTTGATCTCCCGGATGGCGCGCTGCGCGTCCGTGGCGTCCTTGTGCTCCACGATCGCCTTCACCGCGCCGGACTCGACATCGCGCACGATGCGGCCGTAACCGGTGGAGTCCGGCACCTCGGCGGTCAGCACGGTGACGGCGTTGCCGTCGGCGTCGTGCGTGGCCACCAGCGCGGACAGGGTGCCGCCGGTCAGCAGCGGGGTGTCACCGCAGACGACGACCACGGTGCCCTCGACCGTCCCGCCGAGCTCCTCCAGAGCCATCCGGACGGCGTGGCCGGTGCCGTTCTGCTCGTGCTGCACGGCCGTGCGCACACCGCTGTCGACGGCGGAAAGATGGGCCTGCACCTGCTCCCGGGCGTGTCCCACGACGACGACCAGGTGCTGCGGTTCCAGCTCGCGGGCTGCGGCGACGACGTGACCGACGAGCGAACGCCCGCAGATCTCGTGGAGAACCTTCGGAGTGGCCGACTTCATGCGGGTGCCCTCACCCGCTGCGAGGACGACGACGGCTGCCGGGCGGTTGGCGCTCACGGGTGTGCCCTTCGGCTTCGGGTGGTGGACCCGTGCAGGATACCGGGGGGTCGGGGGCCGTGAACGAGGGCGGGCCCCGACCGTGTGGTCGGGGCCCGAACCTCGTAGCTCCCCCGCCAGGACTCGAACCCGGACATAGGGCACCAAAAGCCCCAGTGCTGCCAATTACACCACAGGGGATAGCAAGCCCGACGAATCGGATACTTTGCTACTTCAACGGAGCGCTGCCCCTACTATGCCGCACCAAGCACCCCCGATGCGACGATAAAGCTCGGCGCTTTGCCGCACTCGGACGGTGTGCCCGGATCGGCGAGGTCGATCCCGGCGGGATCGGCCCGGAACTTCTCGGCGGCGGGAATGCCTGCCGTCTCGTGGATCGTGACGCTGGTCGCTGTTCACGGAGATCACCCGCTCGCGGCGATCGTAGGTCTTGTCTTTCTGTGCGGTTGTCGATGATTTGGGCGATTCCCGGAAGGTGTGTGACAGAGCCCCGGTGGGGCGGGGGCCCGCCCGTACGCTGGTGGGCATGACCAGTACGGGGGAACGGCAGGCCGGTGAGGTGCGGGCGGGGCCGTGGTGG
>NZ_RPRY01000417.1 GCF_003949795.1 Streptomyces sp. WAC06614 | reverse complement strand
TCGCGTCACTCCCCGCCCGGCGGCGAACCGCTGCCCGGCCCGGCGCGTCCTTGCAGGCATGTACCTGCCGACCGTCGGACTCCGACTCCCCCGCCGGCCCACCCATGCCCTGCGCCAGCTCGTGGGCTTCGGCCTGCGTCAGGGCGCGAGCTGCGCGTTCGCCGTGGCGCTGCTGGCCGGGGTGGGCGCCTCCTCCCTGCTGCCCGAGCTACCGGTGGCCCGCTACGACCTGCTCTTCGGGTACGGCGTGCTGCTCAGCCTGGTCTTCCACCTGGCGGGCTGGGAGCGCGGCCGCGACCTCGCCGTGATCGCCGGCTGCCACCTGCTGGGCCTGGTCTTCGAGTACGTGAAGGTGGCCCTCGGCTCGTGGTCGTACCCGGAACCGGCGGTGCTGAAGTTCGGCGGGGTGCCCCTGTACGGCGGGTTCCTCTACGCGGCGGTCGGCAGCTACATCTGTGCCGTCTGGCGGCGGCTGGAGCTGGAGCTGAGCGGGTACCGCCCGGGGGCCACCGCCGTGGTCGCCGGGGCCCTGTACCTGAACTTCCTCACCCACCACTGGCTGCCCGACCTGCGCTGGCCGCTGGCCGCCCTGCTGGTGCTGGTCACGGCCAGGGCCCGGGTCCACTACACGGTCGGCCGGCACGCGTACTGGATGCCCATGCCGCTGAGTTTCGTCCTGATCGGCTTCTTCCTGTGGCTGGCGGAGAACATCGCCACCTACGCCGGTGCCTGGCGCTACCCGTACCAGCTGGACGGCTGGGAGCCGGTCTCGGTGCAGAAGTTCGGGGCCTGGGCGCTGCTGGTCAGCGTCCTGTGCGTGCTGGGCGCGGCCGCGCACCACCGGCCCGGGACGGCCGCCCGGGCCGGAGCCGGCGCGGCCCATGGTGTACCAAGGAATCCGTGAACGAGCAGAACGGGTCCGCGGCCCCGACCGTCCGCGTCTTCATAGCGCTCGCCCCGCCGGACGAGGCGAAGGAGGAGCTGGAGCGGGAGCTGCGGCCCGCCTACGAGGAGTACCCGCGGCTGCGCTGGAACCGGGTCGAGGACTGGCACATCACCCTGGCGTTCCTGGGCGAGCTCCCGGCCGCCGCCGTGCCCGCGCTGCGCCGGCCGCTCGCGGAGCTGGCGGCGGCGCGCCGGCCGGTGGGTCTGGCGCTGCGCGGCGGCGGGCACTTCGACGAGCGGGTGCTGTGGAGCGGGATCGACGGCGAGCTGGACGCGCTGCACACCCTGGCCGCCGAGGTCCGCGCCCTGGTCAGGACGTGCGGGATCGCGTTCGAGGAGCGGCCGCTGCGCCCGCACCTGACGCTGGCCCGTTCCCGTCGGGACGACGCCGCCAGCGTGCCGGCGCTCGCCGCGGGGCTGGCCGGGTTCGCGGGCCGGGACTGGCGGGCCGAGCGCCTGCACCTGGTCGGCAGCAACGTCGGCCGCGGCCCGGGGCCGATCCGCTACCGGGACATCGAGGCCTGGAGCTTCGCCGGCGCCCCGCGCTGAGCCGCGGCGGGCCGGCCGCGGGCGGGGTTCACCACCAGTAGGCGGGATAGCGCGTGGCGCCCGGCCGGACCCGGGAGGCCAGGTAGCCGGTGAGGACGAGCAGCACGGTGGCGCCGAGGAGCAGGGGCAGGAACGTTTTTGCGCTCGGGGTCTGGAGCACCACGATCACGGACGTGGCGATGCCCGGGGAGTGCGGGGTGCGGGCGAGCAGGGTCAGGGCGAGCGTGACGCCGCCCGCCCCGGCGGCGGCCCAGGGGCTGCTGCCGAGCCAGGCGAGGACGGCGAAGCCGGTCAGGGCACCGATCATATGACCGGCGACGACGCCCCGCGGCTGTGCCAGCGGCAGCGCCGGGGCGCTGTGCACCAGGGCCGCGCTGGCGGCGAGCGAGGGGATGAGGACCGGCTCGTGGATCATGGCGCCGATCCCGACCAGCGCCAGCAGGACGGCGGTGGCGGCACTGATGGTGTGCACGGCGGCCACCGGCGTCGGCCGGGCGGGAGCCCGCGGCGGGGCGGGTGCCGCGGCGGCGGGAGCAGAGTCCGCGCGCGCGGCGGGCATCACGGGCTCGGCCGGGGCGGAGACCGCGGGCTCGGCGGGCTCGGTCGTGGGCGTCGCGGCGGGTGTCGCGGCAGGGCGGGGCATGGCAGGACGTTCTCGTGCTTCTCGGAGGCGGGCGGACAGGCGGGCGACGGGCGGAACGACCGGCACGTGGTGCGCTACCCGCCGATGGCCCGGTGATCGGTCCGCAGCGGCCCGGCCATGTACCCGTCTCGGTGGAAACCGGCACAGTCCGCCCACGACCCTATCCGGCCGCCGGACCGCGCCGGTACCGGGGGTGACGGTCCCCCGGCCGGTCCCCGGCCGGTCGGCGGCCCGCCGGCGGCCGCCAGGAGGGTTTCGGCGGCGGAGGTGCGTGCATACAGGACGCGGCGGCCGGCCCGGTGGGCACTGACCAGACCGGCGTCGCGCAGCGCGGTGAGGCACTGGGACACCCCGGCAGGGGAGGGTCCGGTGCGGCGGGCCGGTTCGGTGGTGGAGGCCGGGCTCGCCGGCTCGGTCAGCAGCAGGGTGCGCGAGCGGCCGAGGACGGGGACGGGGGCGGGAGCCCCGACGGTGGGCCGGCTCTCCCCCAGCGTGCCGACGCCACGTGCCGGACAGGCGAGCTGCGGTGGGTCCGCCGGTCTCGTGCTCGTCCGCAGACCCGGCCCGGTGAACACCGAAGGGATCGCGTCCCGCTCCGCCGCGGGCGAAGGAGCGGGTCCGGCGGGCACCGGTGTGAGGAAGTCGGGCACGTAGCCGGTGGGCGGGATCAGCTCGCGCAGCCAGACCCGGTCCAGCCCGGCGGCCACCGTCCGCGGGCGTACCTGCTCGGCCCAGGGCCGGTGGACCGGATGGTGGGTGGCGCAGGTCAGCAGCCGGAAACTGGGCGTGACCCCGCGGGCAACTGGCAGCCCCACGCCACCCCCGAGCAGCTGCGCGGCCAGGTCGAGGTGAACCTGCGCCAGCTCGGCCGCGACCACCTCGACCTGGTGAACCTGCGGATCGTGGGCACCGGGTCCGTCGCCGAACGCTTCGGCGCGCTCGCCGAGCTGCGCGACGCCGGACTCGTCCGCCACCTGGGCCTGTCCGACGTCCGCCGCCACCACCTGGCCGAGGTCCGTGCCGTCGCGCCGGTGGTCCGCGTCCCGAACATGTACGGCATCGGCGCCCCGGCGGAGCAGGAGGAGCTGCTGCGGGTCTGCGGTGAGCAGGGCGTCGCGTTCGTGCGCTTCTACCCGATCGCCGCCAGCGCGGGTCCGGCCGGTGCGAGTCCCGTCGACAGCGACGCGGTGCAGGCCGTCGCCCGCGCCCA
This sequence comes from Streptomyces sp. WAC06614, assembly GCF_003949795.1. Taxonomy (GTDB): domain Bacteria; phylum Actinomycetota; class Actinomycetes; order Streptomycetales; family Streptomycetaceae; genus Streptomyces. The sequence goes on along the minus strand of NZ_RPRY01000417.1, from coordinate 1,782 downwards.
CGGAGTGAGCACGGCCAGGTACGGCCGGCCTGGACCCTGCACGGCGGCCCCCATGTCCTGGCCATTCCCGGCACCGGCGACCCCGCCCCCTCGCCGAGAACGTCGCGGCCGGCGCACTGCGCCTGTCGGAGGACGAACTCGCCCTCCTGGACGCGCCGTCGGGGTGACGCCCGGCCCGGCCGGCCCTGTCGGCGGTGCCGGCCGGCGGGCCGCAGGTAATTCGCTGGCGCGGTGTCGAGGTGGCGGCGAATGATGCCCAGGGTCCGGGGCCGCCGCGCGGCCTCCCTCCTGCCACCGGGAAGTCCGCCATGGTGCACCCAGCCACGCCCGAGCCCCTGCCCCAGTCCCAGTCCCCGCATCCGGCGCGCCCCGTGGTCCGTACGACGGCGGGTGTGGTGCGTGGCGCCCGTGACGCGGGGCTGGCGGTCTTCCGGGGCGTGCCGTTCGCCGAGCCGCCGGTCGGCGCGCTGCGGTTCGCCGCGCCCAGGCCCGTACGCGGCTGGCCCGGGGTGCGGGACACGGTGGCGTACGGTCCGCCACCGCCGCAGGCCGGGATGTTCGGCATGGACGCGCTGGCGCAGGACGCCCCGGACGACGGCGACTGGCTGACGCTCAACCTCTGGTCCCCGGCCGTGGCCCCGGACGAGGGGCTGCCGGTGATGGTGTGGATCCAGGGCGGCGGGTACGTGTTCGGTACCTCCGGCCTGCCCGAGTACGACGGTGCCCGGCTCGCACGGGAGGGCGGTGTCGTGGTCGTGACGTTCAACTACCGGGTGGGGATCGAGGGCTTCGCCCAGATCGAGGGCGCTCCCGCGAACCGGGGCCTGCTCGACCAGGTGGCCGCCCTCACCTGGGTCCGCGACAACGTCCGGGCCTTCGGCGGCGATCCGGACCGGGTCACGGTCTTCGGGCAGTCCGCCGGGGGCGGGTCGGTGGCCGCGCTGAGGCCATGGACCGGGCCCGCGGGCTGTTCCGGCGGGCGGTCGCCCAGAGCGTGCCGGGGACGTTCCTCACGCCCGGGCTCGCCGCGGACGTCGCCGTGGCGTGCGCGGCCGAACTGGGGCTGCGCCCCACGGTGGCCGATCTGTCGGGGGTCGACCCGCACCGGCTGCCCGCCGCGGGGGACGCGGTCTGCGCGGCCATGGACCGGTGGGCGGACCGTTGGGGGCCGGTCGCCCTGCGGACGGTCCCGTTCGCGCCGGTCGTCGACGGCGAGGTGCTGACGGCCACGCCGTGGCAGGCCCTGGCCGCCGGGGTGGGCCGGGACGTCGACCTCGTCGTCGGGCACACCCGTGACGAGCAGCGCCTGTTCACCGCGCTGGCCGGCCAGTTGGGCGAGGTCACGGAGGAGCAGGCCGCGCAGGCGCTGGACGTGTTCGCGCCGGCGCCCGACGGTGCCCGACGCTACCGGGAGGCCTTCCCGGCGGCCGGCCCGGACGAACTGTACGAAACGGTCCACTCGGACTGGCTGTTCCGGATGCCCTCGCTCCACCTGGCCGCGTCCCAGGTGTCCGGCGGCGGTCGCGCGTACCTCTACGAGCTGATCTGGCCCGCCCCGGGCCTGGGCGGCGCCTTCGGCGCCTGCCACGGGCTGGACGTCCCCCTCGTCCTCGGCACCCTGGACCGCGGCCGGCCGGCGGCCCTGATCGGCGCCGGCCCGCCGCCCGAGGCGGAGGCCCTGTCCGCCGGCATGCGCACGGCCTGGACCTCGTTCGCCACCCACGGGGACCCGGGCTGGCCCCCGTACACCCCCGACCAGCGTCTGACCCGGCTCTTCACCCC
>NZ_RPRY01000416.1 GCF_003949795.1 Streptomyces sp. WAC06614 | reverse complement strand
GGCCGGGGACGCCGAGGACGCGGGGGAAGCGGAGGCGCCGGGGGAAGGAGAGGAAGCCGGGGAGGTCGGGGACGGAGCGGGCACGGGGATCGGAATGTGCGCGTCGGTGAGCTGCCGGGCGTAGACGGCCCTCGCCTTGTCGTCGTCGCTGGCGGCGGAGCGGTCGTAGGACACCACCCGCTCGAAGCCGACGTAGAGCAGCCGGGTCGTGTCCGGCATCTGCGCGTTCCAGCGGCAGCCGACCCTGCGGTCCCCGTCGTAGGAGGTGTCGGCGGCGCCGGCGTAGAGCTGGTCGCGCTGCTCGGGGGTGAGGCTGTCGGCGACGGGGAGCAGGGCCTTCAGCCGCTTGAGGTCGACGGCCTTGCAGGGCGAGGGCAGGCTGCGGTACTTCCCCGGCGGCGCCGGGGCCGGGGAGGTCGAGCCCGCGCCCCCCTTCGCGTCACTGCCCCCGCCGGACCCGGATCCGGCGGAGCACCCGGTGGTGAGCACGGCCACCGCGGCGGCCGAGGCGGCCAGCCCGGCGAAGCCCTTGCGACGCTGCACGTCCGTCGGCCTCCTGTCGATGAGGAAATTCCGTTGCCGCGGCATGACGGCAGATGGATCAATGTCTATCGCACACGCTGGTGCTGACGCCGGTTCCTTGTCGTATTTGGGGCCACGAGCGAGGCTTTTTGTGTATTGAGACTTTTCTTCGGTTTACGGGGTAGTTGAGGCGATATGTCGTATGTAGAGGTGCCCGGGGCGAAGGTCCCGATCCGGATGTGGACGGATCCGGCGACCGTCGAGGAGCACGCGATGCGCCAGCTCCAGAACACCGCCGGCCTCCCCTGGATCAAGGGCCTGGCGGTCATGCCGGACGTCCACTACGGCAAGGGCGCCACGGTCGGCTCGGTCATCGCGATGCACGACGCCGTCTGCCCGGCGGCGGTCGGCGTGGACATCGGCTGCGGCATGTCGGCGGTCAGGACCTCCCTGACCGCGAACGACCTCCCGGGCGATCTCTCCCGCCTCCGCTCCCGCATCGAACAGGCCATCCCGGTGGGCACGGGCATGCACCGCGAACCGGTGGACCCGGACCGGCTGTACGGGTTCGGGACGTCGGGGTTCGGGGACCTGTGGGAGCGGTTCGACTACGTCGCGGACGAGGTGAAGTTCCGGCGGGAGCGGGCGCTGAAGCAGATGGGAACGCTGGGCTCCGGAAATCACTTTGTGGAAGTTTGTGTAGATATGTCTGATTCGGTGTGGCTCATGCTGCACTCCGGATCGAGGGGTATCGGCAATGAACTGGCCGCGCACCACATCGAGATCGCCCGCGGCCTGTCGCACAACCAGAACCTGGTCGACCGCGACCTGGCGGTGTTCCTGGCGGCCACGCCGGAGATGAACGCGTACCGCAACGACCTCTTCTGGGCGCAGGAGTACGCCAAGTTCAACCGCAAGGTGATGATGAGCCTGCTCAAGGAGGTCGTGCGCAGGGAGTTCCGCAAGGCGAAGGTCTCCTTCGAGCAGGAGATCAGCTGCCACCACAACTACGTGGCGGAGGAGCGGTACGACGGCATGGACCTGCTGGTCACGCGGAAGGGCGCGATCCGGGCGGGCAGCGGCGAGTACGGCATCATCCCGGGCTCGATGGGCACGGGTTCGTACATCGTGAAGGGCCTCGGCAACGCCAAGTCCTTCAACTCGGCATCGCACGGGGCGGGCCGCAAGATGAGCCGCACGGCGGCGAAGAAGCGGTTCTCGACGCGCGACCTGGCGGACCAGACGCGGGGCGTGGAGTGCCGCAAGGACTCGGGCGTCGTGGATGAGATCCCGGGCGCGTACAAGTCGATCGAGCAGGTCATCGAGCAGCAGACGGACCTCGTGGAGGTCGTCGCGAAGCTCAAGCAGGTCATCTGCGTGAAGGGCTGACGCCCGGAGCGCAGTTGTCGGGGGAATGGAGGAGCCCGGGCCGCCACACGGCGCCCCGGGCTCCTCCGTATCCGCGGGCGCCGACATGTCGCATGCATTCACCCTGGTGGGCTCCCCGGGGTGGAGCGGCGACAAGTCGGTTGGGTGGTAAGGGGGTTGACGGGCGAGATGGTCTAGACCAAGGTGGGCGGCATGAGGAGATCTCGTGTGGTGCTCAGTGTTCTCGCCGCGCTCTCGCTCGGGCTCGGGGTGGCCGGGTCGGCGCAGGCCGGGGTCGGGTTGCCGCCCGTCGTGGCGCACGTGCCGACGCAGGACAAGGTCGTCTTCATCACCGTCGACGACGGGTGGCACCACGACCCCGCCGCCGCGCAGTTGCTGATCGAGCGGCGCGTGCCGGTGTCGCTCTTCCTGCTGCCGGGGGCGACGGCGTACGACGGCCAGTACTTCACCGGGCTCGTCGAGCAGGGGCGGGCCACGGTGGAGAACCACACCGTCAGCCATCCCGATCTGACCACCCTCGACGCGGCCGGCAAGGACGCCGAGGTGTGCGGGGCCGGGGAGCAGGTGCAGGCGGCGTTCGGTCGGGCACCGAAGCTGTTGCGGCCGCCGTACGGGGCCGTGAACGACGAGGTGCGGGTCGCCGCCAAGGCCTGTGGGATCAAGGCGCTCGTGACCTGGACGCACGACTTCACCACCTGGGGCGACACCCCGCCGCCCACTCCCGCGCTCAAGGCGGGGGACATCGTGCTGCTGCACTTCACGCCGACCCTGGCGGCCGATCTCCAGCGGGCCCTGGACGCGGCGAGGGCGGCCGGGCTGAAGCCGGCCGCCCTCCTGCCGCAGCTCCGGGCCGCCGGGATCGTGTCCTAGACCGGCCCCGGGCCTGGCCCTGGCGTTCTGGTGCGTCCGCGTCGCGGCTCAGCCTTCGCGGTGGACCTTCGTGTTGGAGGCCTGGGCGCGGGGGCGGACCACCAGGAGGTCGATGTTGACGTGGCTGGGGCGGGTGACGGCCCAGGTGATGGTGTCGGCCACGTCGTCGGCGGTGAGGGGCTCGGCCACGCCCTCGTAGACCTTGGCGGCCCGCTCCTGGTCCCCGCGGAAGCGGGTGGTGGCGAACTCCTCGGTCTTGACCATGCCGGGGGCGATCTCGATCACGCGGACCGGCTGGCCGACGATCTCCAGGCGGAGGGTCTCGGCGAGGACGCGGGCGCCGTTCTTGGCGGCGACGTAGCCGGCGCCGCCCTCGTACGTGCCGTGGCCGGCGGTGGAGGACAGCACGACCACGGTGCCGTCGCCGGAGGCGGTGAGGGCGGGCAGCAGGGCCTGGGTGAGGTGCAGCGTGCCGATGACGTTGACCTCGTACATCGTGCGCCAGTCGGCCGGGTCGCCGGTGGCGACCGGGTCGGCGCCGAGGGCGCCGCCGGCGTTGTTGACCAGGACGTCGCAGCGGTCGAGGGAGGCGGCGAAGGAGTCGACGGCGGCGCGGTCGGTGACGTCCAGGGCGTAGGCGGCCGCCGACAGGCCGGCGGTGGTCAGCTCGGCGGCGAGGGCCTCGATGCGGTCCTTGCGGCGGGCGGTGAGGACCACGTGGTACCCGGCGGCGGCGAGCTGCCGGGCGGTGGCGGCGCCGATGCCGCTGCTCGCCCCCGTGACGACTGCGGTGCGGGTGGCCTTCGGCGACATGCTGCTCTCCTCCGGTCGGGGGCGCGGCGATCCGTCGGTGTGCGGACCTGAGCGGTGCGGACCCTGGCTGTTGCGTACCTGTGCGTACCTGTGTGCGTACGTCGCTGCGTGCGGAGCTGCGTACGCGTGTGGTGCCGCCAGCATAGGCGGGTGGGGGGCGGGCTCAGTGGCCGCGGGGGGCGTACATGATGACGGCCATGCCCGCGAGGCAGATCAGGGCGCCGGTGACGTCCCAGCGGTCGGGGCGGTAGCCGTCGGCGACCGTGCCCCAGGCGATCGAGCCGGCGACGAAGACACCGCCGTACGCCGCGAGGACCCGGGCGAAGTCGCCTTGTGGCTGGAGCGTGGCGACGAAGCCGTAGAGGCCGAGGGCGATCACGCCCGCGCCGATCCACACCCAGCCCTTGTGGTCCTTCACGCCCTGCCAGACGAGCCAGGCGCCGCCGATCTCCAGGACGGCGGCCAGGGCGAACAGGGCGGCGGAACGGGCGATCAGCATGGGGACGATCCTGCCAGCGGGGGCCGGCGCCTGCGGATGGCGGGGCGACGCGCCCTCGTTCGTGTGATGGTCCGACCGGTGGGGTGGGGGCGGGTTAGCGTCCGCGTGTCGAGCGTGTGGAGGTGGTCGCGGTGCGTGCAGCAGCAGGCGTACGACGGCGGGTCGTCGTCGCGTCGGTGGTCCCCGTCCTGGCCCTGGTGCTGGCCGGGGCCGGCTGCGGGTGTGGCTGGTGCCGGAGAACGAGGGCCCGGCCGAGCTGGAGGCCGCGACGCTGCGGCTGCGGCTGTCGGCGGACCTGGCGCCGCGGCAGGCGCTGGCGGAGGGGTGCGCGCGGGCCGGGGTGCGCGAGGTGGTGTGCGAGACCGGGCCCCTGCCCGCGCACGGGCAGGGGCGGCACATCGGTCTGGCGCTGGGGCTGGCCGGGCAGCCGTCGGAGGTGTTCGTCCGGGTCGACACGTGGTGGAACGGCGGGGCGGCGGACCGGAACACGGCCAACAACGAGCACGTGGTGCTCGCGCTGGACACCGGGGACAGCTACGCCTTCTGAGCCGGGGCCTCGGTGGCCGGGTCGGTGGCCGCGGTGGCGGGGCCGAACTCGGCCAGGGCGTCCGTGACGATGCGCTCCAGGCGGGCGTGGTGGGCGCCGCGCCAGTAGACGCGGGCGCAGTCGGAGCACTGGGCGAAGACGTCGTAGGTGCGGTGGGTGCCGTCCTCCAGGCGGTCGCCGACGCTGTCCTTGTCGGCCTCGTGCAGGGGGCCGTTGCAGGCCGTGCAGCGGGTCCAGGGGGCGAGCTCGGGGGCGAACCGGCCGAGGACGTCGCGCAGTTGCTCGTCCGGGTTGTCGCTGTAGACGTATCCGCCGGCCCAGATCTCGCGGCGGCGCAGCAGGCCGCGGTCGCGGGAGAGCAGGACGCGGCGTTCGGCGGCGGACCGGGTGGCCAGGGCCTGGTCGCCGGGGTCCTCGTTGTCGTACGCGGCGTCCACGCCGAGGAGGCGCAGGCGGCGGGCGAGGGTGCCGAGGTGGACGTCGAGGAGGAAGCGGAGGGGGGCGCCGGGTACCTGCT
>NZ_RPRY01000415.1 GCF_003949795.1 Streptomyces sp. WAC06614 | reverse complement strand
ATGGGGGTGTGACGGGCAGCGGGGGCTCTCCGGGCCGGCGGGGACGGGCTCCGAGCCGGCCCCTCGCGCTGACGGCCATGCTCTTCGCCGTCGCGATGATCTTCGTGGACCAGACGATCGTCAGCATCGCCGCGCCGAGCATCGTCGAGGACGTCGGCCTGACGTCGTCCGGGATGCAGCGGGTGGTCAACGCCTACCTGCTCGCGCTCGCCGCGTTCTTCGCGCTCGGCGGCCGGCTCGCCGACGTCCTCGGGCACCGACGGGCGGTGGTGAGCGGCACGCTCGTCTTCGTCGCCGCGTCCCTCCTGTGCAGTGCGGCGCCGGCCGGTGACCTCGCCGAGAGCTGGCTCGTCCTCTTCCGCGCCGCCCAGGGGCTGGGCGCGGCACTGGTGTACCCGGCCGCCCTGGCCGTCGTCGTCGAGGCCTTCCCGGTCGGCGAACGGGGCCGGGCGGTGGCCCTGTTCATCGTGCTCGCCAGCGGGTTCACTGTGCTCGGGCCTTTGCTGGGCGGCTGGCTGACCGTGTGGACCTGGCGGGCCATCTTCTGGGTCAACGTGCCCATGGCCGCGGTCGCGCTGGTCCTCACCCGGCTCGCCCACGTCCCCTCCGTCCGACGGCCCGAACGCGTCGACGTGCCCGGTGCCGTCCTCATCGCCCTCGGCATGGGGCTGAGCGTCCTCGGGCTCCAGCAGGCCTCCTCCTGGGGCTGGTCCGCCCCCGCCACCTGGGCGTGCGTCGGCGGCGGACTCGCCGTCCTGGCGGTCTTCTGCCGCTACGAACTGCGCACCGAGCAGCCGCTCGTCACCCTGCGGGTCTTCCGCGAGCGGGCGTTCACGGCCGATGTCCTGGTCCTCTTCTTCGCCTCGCTGACCCTCCTGCCGGTCATGTTCTTCGCCTCGGTGTACGCCCAGACCGCCCTCAGCGCCTCGCCGATCCAGGCCGGGCTCTACCTGCTCTCCTTCTTCGCCGGCTTCGGCATCGCGGCCCAGGGCGGCGGCCGGATCCTCGACAAGCGCGGTGCCCGGCCGGCGATGCTGCTCGGCACGGCGTTCGGGTGCGCGGGCTTCGCCCTGTGGGGGGCGAAGCTGACCGACCTGTCGCCCCATGCCCAGTGGCCCTACGCCGTCCTCGCCGGAGCCGGCATCGGCCTGTTGCTCTCCCCGGCCTCCACCGACACGGTGAACCGGGCCATCGGGGCCTCGTACGGGGAGGTCACCGGTGTCACCCAGACCGTGCGCAACTACGCGGCCGCCGTCGGCATGGCCGTCTACGGCACGGTCCTGATCCACGTCACGACCGACCGGGTCGCGGCGACGCTGAGCGCGGCGGGTGCGTCGGCGGGCGAGGTCCGGGGTGCGGCCCGAGCCGTCGCGGAGGCGGTCACCGGCCATCCGGACGACCACCGGCCCACCGGCGAGGGCCCGACCGCCGCCCTGATGCGGGGTGCGATGGGGGCCTTCCGCGCGGACTTCGCGGAGGGCAACCAGTGGGTGTTCTACGGGATGGCCCTCGCTCTGGGCATGGCGTTCCTGTGCGCTCTGCTGCATCCGGGGACCCGGGTGACGGACGGGCCTACGGGCGCGGCCACGGACGGGACCACGGACGCGAGGCGGGAGGACGCGAGGCGGGACGACCGCCCTTGACGTCCCCGCCGGCCACGCTCGCGGCCCACAGCCGGCGGCAGGACCAGAACGCGGCGGCCAGCAGCAGGCCGTTGCGGACGACCATCAGAGCGGTGCCGAAGGCGTTGCCGGCCATGACGTCGGAGTAGTTGAGGGGGTAGGCCAGCGCCGTGACCGGGGTGGCGGCGAGCACCAGCCGGGCCACCGGACGCTGCGTGGTGCGCCGGCAGCTCAGGCAGACCGCGGCGAGCCCGAGCAGCCACACCAGGTACTGGGGACTGAGGACGCGGCTGGTCACGACGAAGAGCAGCACCGCGCACAGCGCGGCGTCGAACGGGGTCGCGGCCGTCCAGCGGCGGGCCCTGACCCGCCACAGGAGCAGCCAGCAGAACGCCACCGCGGTGAGCCCCAGCATCAGGTGCGCCACGCTCGACACGTACGGTCCGACGTACTCCAGCGACCCGTACCGGTAGGCCACGTGCCCCTGCCAGAGCCCCAGCAGCCGGGCGGCCTGGAGGGCGGTGCCGCCGACGGATTCGATCTGGATGCCGCGCTCCTGCTGGTTGCCCAGGAAGTCGAGGGAGCCGCGGAAGAGGACGGCGAACACCGCCAGCAGGGCGAGCGCCGCCGCGACCGCCGAGGCCCAGGCCTGCCGCGTCCCGCGACCGCGCGGCGTCCCCAGGAGGACGAGGGCCGGCCAGACCTTCACCATGGCGCCCAGCCCGGCCAGCGCCCCCGCCGCCCGCGGGCGGCGCCGCACGCAGAGCAGCGAGAGCACCGCGAGCGCCGTCACCTGGAGGTCGTAGCGGGCGTACGGCACGTGCAGCAGGAGCGGCAGCCCGGCCAGCCACAGCCACATGCCTGCCCTGCTGCCCCCGGACGACCGTCCGGCCCGGGCCAGGGCCACGGTGACCAGGACGTCGCACAGGACGACGACGGCCACGAACCCCTGGAAGAAGGTGAGGAACGGCAGGGCCTCGGGCGACAGCAACACGGCCGCGGCGCCCGGCGGGTACTGCCAGATGGCGTCGTGCACCGGGAACCGGCCGGTGACCAGCACCTCGTACCAGCGCCGGTAGATCCCCGTGACCTCGCCGGTGACCCCTCGCTGCCCGATCGACTCGTGCACGAGGAGGTACACCATCACCGCACGCGTGAGCACCCACAGGGCGGCCGTCCCCACGACGTGCCGCCCCGGGAAGCGTCCCTCCCGCTGTGCGGACGAAGGGCCCGGGGGCGAAGGTTCCGCCGTGGCGGCGGTCGTGGCGCGGGACTGTTCGGCGCGGGACTGTTCGGCGCGGGACTGTTCGGCGTGGGTCTGCATGGCCCCACCAGTCTCCGGACCACTCTCCCGGCCGACGCTCCGCCGATCGGACGACGCCAGGGGGGCATTTCCCGCCCGGGCCGGACCGCGTCCGCGGCCCCGTAGCCTTGGACCGCATGAGGTGGAGGAACATCGTCGGCGTGCTGCACCGGCGCGGGGTCGACGCGCTCGTGTGCGCCGGGGCCGTCCTGGCGTGCCTGGTGGTGTCGGAGGCGCGCGCCTTCGACGTGCACCCGCGGGTCGTGGACGACCTGCTCCGGCGGGTGCTCAGCGAGGTCCTGCCACCGTGGGCGCCGGTGGGGTCCGTACGTGCTGCCGTCGTCCCCCTGGCCGGTGGCGCCCTGCTGTGGTGGGGGCGCAGGCGCGCCCCCGTGGCGGTGACGGCCGTCCTGCTGCTGGCCTCGACGGTGACCGGTCTGCTCCCCGCGGCGGCGGTGGCCCTCGCCCGGGTCGCCGCCCGGCGGTCGCGGCGTGAACTCGTGGCGCTGACCGGGCTGGCGTGCCTCCCGCTCGCCCTGGCACTGGAACGGGACCGGGCCTGGGCGGCGACGGCGGCCCTGCTGGTGGCCGTCGCCGTCCTCACCGGCCTGTACCTGCGGGCGCTGCGCGAGCAGCAGGACCGCGAACGCACCGAGGCCGCGCGGCACGTACGCCGTCACGAGCGCGAGGAACTGGCCCGGGAGATGCACGACGTCCTGGCCCACCGGCTGTCCCTGCTCAGCCTGCACGCCGGCGCCCTGGAGGTGAACCCGGGCGCACCGCGCGAGCAGGTCGCCCGGGCGGCGGCCGTCGTCCGGGCGAGCGCGGTGGGCGCCCTGGAGGACCTCCAGCAGGTCCTCGGGGTGCTGCGGACCGAGCCGCTCGCGGCGCCGGCCGACCGCCCGGAGCCGCCCCGGCCGGGGATCGCCGAACTGCCGTCCCTGCTCGCGGAGTCCGAGGCGGCGGGCACGCGCATCGACCTGCACGACGCGCTCGCCGCCGGAACCGACGTGCCCGAGCTCACCGGCCGTACGGTCTACCGGATCGTCCGCGAGGCGCTGACCAACGCGCGCAAGCACGCCCCGGGCCGGCACGTACGCATCGAGCTGAGCGGCGCCCCGGGCGACGCCGGACTGTCCGTGGAGATCACCAACACCCTGCCCGGCCCGGTACGGCCCCCCACGGCACCGCCCCTGCCCGGCAGCGGTTCCGGTCTGCGCGGCCTCGGCGAACGCGTCGCCCTCGTCGGCGGCGAACTCGCCCACGGCCCGCGCGACGGCCGGTTCGAGGTCCGGGCGAGGCTGCCGTGGCCGGCATGATCAGGATCCTGCTCGCCGACGACGACGCCCTGGTCCGCGCCGGCCTGCGCATGCTGCTCACCGCCGCCGAGGACATCGCGGTGGTTGCCGAGGCCGCCGACGGGCAGGAGGTGCCCGCCCTGGTCCGCGCACACTCCCCCGACCTGGTCCTGATGGACATCCGCATGCCGGGCCTCGACGGACTGGAGGCGACGCGTCTGGTGCGGGCCCTGCCCGAGCCGCCGCACGTGGTCGTCCTGACCACGTTCACCACGGACGAGTACCTCCTGCACGCGCTGCGGGCCGGGGCCGCCGGGTTCCTCCTCAAGCACACCGCCCCGGACCGCATCGTCGAAGCCGTCCGCCGGGCCGTGGCCGGGGAGCCGGTGATGTCGCCGGAGGCGCTGGGCAAACTGATCGGGAACGTCACCACCGCACCCTCGCCCACGGACGCGGAGCCCGGTGGCGGGAGGCCGGCGGGGGCGCGGTTCGCCTCGCTCGGGGAACGCGAACAGGAGGTCGCCCGGGAGGTGGCCAAGGGCCGCACCAACGCGCAGATCGCCGAGGACCTCTACATGAGCGTCCCCACCGTCAAGTCCCACGTCTCCCACATCCTCGCGAAACTCGGCCTGGACAACCGGGTCCAGATCGCGCTGCTGGTCTACCGGGCGGGCCTGTTGTAGCCACCTGCGGGGGCCCGCGCGGCGACTCCGTCTTTGGTCACCATCCTTTCGTCGGCGGCCGCAGACCTTGGGCCGATGCCGGCGTCCCGGCCCCGTCCGTAGCGTCGGCGCCATGAACCACCACACCGATCCCCTCCCCGACCACGCGGCACTGGAGACCGTGGGCCTGGGCCGCCGCTACCGGCGGGGCTGGGCCCTGAAGGACTGCGACCTGCGGATCCCGGCCGGACGCGTCTGCGCCCTGGTCGGCCCCAACGGGGCGGGC
>NZ_RPRY01000414.1 GCF_003949795.1 Streptomyces sp. WAC06614 | reverse complement strand
CCGGCATCCAGCGCCCCGGGTCGACATCCGCATCCACGAGAACCTCACCCCGTCCCGGACCCCCTGGACGGTGCGCTGCGGCCCCGACGGCACCCTGGGACCCGTGACCTCGTGACGGGACGCGCCCGACACCGTGCCCGGCTCCGGCGACCTGCGCGGCCGGGCCCCCCGCCCGGACGCGCGGTGGCATCATGGGCGGCGTAGCGGATCCGGGGGGAGGCCGACGATGGGCGGGATGGTCCTACGGGCGCGCCAGGCCGTGCAGGGCCGGCGCGTCGGCGAGCAGTGAGCAGCACGGGGCAGGACGAGCCGGAGGACGCCGCGGAGCCGGCGCCGTCCCAGCGCGCTGCGGCGAGCGGCGAGGCCAGGATCTACCAGGCCGCCGGGGACATGGTCGTGGCGGAGGCCGGTGACGTCCACCTGCACTACCTCGACGGCGTACGCGAGACCCGGCGGGCCTCGGTGGACGCGGCGGCGGACTGTCCGTACCCCGGGCTGGAACCGTTCGAGACGGGCGATGCCCGCTGGTTCTTCGGCCGGGACGACCTCGTCGCGCAGACGCTGGCCGAACTCGACCGCGCCGCCGACGGTCCCGTGGTGATCGTCGCGCCGTCCGGCGCCGGGAAGTCCTCGCTGCTCCGGGCCGGGGTGCTGCCGGCGTTGGCGGCCGGCCGCCTGCCCGGCTCGGCCGACTGGTGCCGGCTGCTGCTGACGCCCACCGAGCGGCCGGTCGAACAACTGACCGCGCTCCTGGAGCAGGTCGCCGGGGAGGCCGGGGGGAAGGTCCGGCGGCACGACGCGGCCGGGGCCGGCCCGGCCCCGGAGGCGCTCACCGCCTTTCTGCGCACGGCCCCCCGGACACCCCGGCTCCTGCTGGTGGTGGACCAGCTCGAAGAACTGTTCACCCTGTGCGCCGACGAGCCGCAACGGCACGCCTTCCTGGAGCTGCTCGCCGCGCTGTCCGCGGGTCCCGACCCGGTCGCCCGGGTGGTCTGCGCCCTGCGGTCCGACTTCTACTCCCGGTGCGTGACGTACCCCCGGCTGCGGTCCGCGCTGCAGCACCGCCAGATCGTCGTGGGCCCGCTGACGGAGGAAGGGCTGCGGGAGGTCATCCTCTTCCCCGCCCGGGCGGCCGGGCTCGCGCTGGAGCCGGGGCTGGCCGACCTGATGCTGGCCGACCTCGGCGGGCCGGGCCCGGAGACCGGCCGACTGCCCCTGCTCGCCCACGCCTTGCGGGCCACCTGGCAGCAGCGGCAGGGCGACACCCTGACCGTCGCCGGATACCGCACCACCGGCGGGATCGGCCGTGCCGTGGCGACCAGCGCGGAACGGATCTACGCCGGCCTGGACCCGGCGGGGCGGACCGCGGCCCGGGCGATGTTCCTGCGGCTGGTCCGCATCGGCGACAGCGCCGACGGCACGGACGACACCCGCCGCCGGCTCGCCCGGTCCGACCTGCCCGCCGGCCTCGTCGACGTGTTCACGAGGGGCCGGCTGCTCACCGTGGAACACGACGACGTCACCCTCGCGCACGAGGCCCTCGTACGCGCCTGGCCGCGCATGCGCACCTGGATCGAGTCCGACCGCGCCGACCGGCTCGTCCGCCAGAACCTCGAAGAGGCGGCAGCGGCCTGGGAACGCGACGGCCGCGATCCGGACCTGCTCTACCGGGGCGAACGCCTGGCCGCGGCCCGGCGGGTGACCCCGGAAGCCGGCCCGCTGGCGACGGAGTTCCTGACGGCCTCCGCGCACCGGGCCCGCCGGACGGCCGCCCGGCGCAACCGGGTGATCGCGGTGCTGAGCGCGCTGACCCTCCTCGCGGTCGCCGCCGCGGCGATCGCCGTACGGCAGGGCCTCGCGGCCCGGTCCGAGCGCGACACCGCCGTGTTCCACCAGCTCCTGGCCAAGGCGGACCAGCTGAGGGCGACCGACCCTTCGGTGGCGGCCCAACTGGACCTGGCCGCGCACCGGATGCGCCCGGCGGACCAGGAGGCGTACACCCGGCTCGTCAACGATGCCGTGTCGACGCTGTCGACCGCCCTGCCGCACCCGAACCCGGTCGACGAGGTGGTGTTCAGCCCGGACGGCCGGCTCTTGGCCGGTGTCGGACTGGACGGCGCGCTGGAGCTGTGGGACACGACCGACCCCCGGCGGCCCACGCCCCGGACCGAGCTGCTGCCGGGCCTCACCGACGGCGCCCTGGCGGCCGGGTTCAGCCCGGACGGCAAGCTGTTCGCGGTGGGCGACGGAGCCACCGTCCGGCTCTGGGACGTCACCGACCCCTCCCGCCCGAAGGCCGGGGCCGTCCTGGGCACCGATCACGGCGCCCCGGTCCTCGCCTTCAGCCCCGACAGCAGGCGGCTGGCCGTGGCCGACGGACCGCGGGTCCGCCTCTTCGACCTGGCCGTTCCTTCCGCACCGGCCCCGCTCGGCGAATTGCCCGGCCACCCGGACACGATCAGCCGACTGAGCTTCGGCCGGGACGGCGACGTCCTGGTCGTCGGCACGCCGGCCGCCCCGGCCGGAGGCCCCACCGTCCGGGTGTGGGACCTGGCGGGCCTGCCCGGGGCCACCCCGCGCAGCACGGCCCTGGAGGTGCCGGGCCGGACGACCTTGAGCTGGTTCGCCATCAGCCCCGACCGCAAGGAGGTCGCCGTGGCGGCCGTGGACGGCGTCCCCGTGGCCCGGGGGCGGGCGGTGCGGCTGTGGAGTCTGCCGGGATCACGGTTCACCCAGCGCAGCGAGCCGACCGGAGACGTCTCGGTCAGCGCCGACGGCGAACTCGTGGCCGTACGGAGTGCCGACGGCGGCCCGGGAGTCCGCGTCCTGCCGGCCACCCGGGCGGGCGCGTGGGCCAGGACCGCGAGCGACCTCGCTCTTGCGGACGCCTGGACGGCGGCGTTCGGCCCGGCCGGCCGGACCCTCGCGACCGTCACGACCGACCAGAGCCTCCAGCTGTGGAACGTGCGCGACCCGGCCGCGCCCCAGGCTCTCGGACGCATCCCGACCGGGCACGCCGGCCCCGTCCAGCACATGGCCTTCATCCCGGACGGGAACGCCCTGTTCACCTCGGACGGGACCTCGGTACGCCTGTGGAACGTGGCGGACCCGGCCCGTCCGGCACCGGCGGCCACCCTCGTCGATCTCACCCGGCAGGCGAAGGAGGACTACCGCCTGAACGTCGGCGAGTTCGCCCTGAGCGCGGACGGGTCACTGTTCGCCGCGGAGACCGGCGAAGGGGCGCACGAGGCGGGGGTGCGCCTGTGGGACGTCCGTGACCCCGGACGGCCCCGCCCGGTCGGCACCGTGCCGGCCCCGCTGGGCACCGTCGCCTCCGGTCCGCCCGGCTCCGTCACGTCCCTCCTCCTCGTCGGGGCGACCCTGGTGGTCGCCGACGGCGACGGGAGGCTCCATCTGTGGGACATCAGCGACCCGGCACGCCCCAGGTCACGCGGCCCCGCCGCCGCGGCGCACAGCGTCGCGGTGACCTCCCTGGCCCGCGATCCGCAGGGGAAGACCCTGGCCACGGCCGGCGAGGACCACACCGTGCGCCTCTGGGACATCAGCGACCCCTCCCGCCCCAGGCCTCGCGGAACACCCCTGACGGGCCACGGGGGACCGGTGACCTCCCTGGGCTTCAGCCCGGACGGCCGGCGCCTGGTGACGACGAGCCGGGACGGCACCGTCCTGCTGCACGCGCTGCACCCGGACGACCTCTCCCGCACCGTCTGCGCCGCCACCTGGCGGGCCCTCACCCCCGCCACCTGGCAGCAGCACCTGCCGGGCCTGCCGTACGACCCTCCCTGCTGAGGGGCGCGCGGGGCGCGCCCGCACCGCACGGTCACAGGCGCGTACAGGCATGGACGGACATCGTGCGTCGCGCAGCGGCAGGAAGCGGATCCGGAGCTCCTTCCCGTGGTGGGCCGCTCCGGCGGTCCGCTCAGGACCCGCACGTCGAGGCGGCCGCGCCCGAAGGTCCAGCGGCCCGTCCAGGGGCCGGCGGTGGCACCGCTCCACGCGATGGCTGCGGCTCCGGTGGCGCCGCTCGCGCCGTTGCCGGGGCGATACCGCCCCTGTCCGGCGACGTCGCGCGTGCGTCGCGCTGGGACAGCCACCGCACCCGGCCGAGGAGTGGGCCCCGTCCGCTACGCTGCCGCGTAACGATCATGGGAGGGGAGGCAGTTCGCGGATGGCGGCGCACGGCACAGGGGAGCGGCTGCGGGCCGAGGACCCGCGGGAGATCGCGGGATACCGCCTGCTGGCCCGTCTCGGCGAGGGCGGGATGGGGACGGTCTACCTCTCCCGCACCCGTGGCGGGCAGCCCGTCGCGCTGAAGGTGATCCGGCGCGAATACGGTCAGGATCCGGGCTTCCGGCGTCGCTTCGAGCAGGAGGTCCGTGCGGCCCGCCGGGTCCAGGGCTACCACGTCGTCCCGGTCGTCGACCACGACACCACCGGCGCACAGCCCTGGCTGGCGACGGCGTTCGTACCCGGCCTCTCCCTGCACGACGCCCTCGCCGCCCACGGCCCGCTCCCGCGCACCGCCGTCCTGCAACTCGTCGGCTGTACCGCTCGGGCGCTGACAGCGATCCACACCGCCGGCATCGTCCACCGCGACCTGAAGCCGGGCAACATCCTGCTGAGCGACCGGGGCCCTCACGTCATCGACTTCGGCATCGCCCGTGCCGCGGACGCCACCCAGGTCACCGCGTCCGGCGGTCTCGTCGGCACGCCGCAGTTCATGTCCCCGGAGCACGCCCTGGGCGAGCCGGTCGGACCGGCCTCGGACGTCTTCTCGCTCGGCCTGATCGCCGCCGTCGCCGCCACCGGCCGCCACCCCTACGGTGACGGCGGAGCCCTGACCGTCGGCGCGCAGATCGCCAACACCGCCCTACGACCCCCCGACCTGGACCGCTACGACGACTACCTCCGCCCCCTGCTGGAGCGTTGCCTGTTCCCCGATCCGGCCGGCCGCATCACCGGCGAGGAACTCGCCTCGCTGTGCGAACGGGCCGCGGGCCGTTCCCTGAACGACTTCACCGCCTGGCTGCCGCAGCCGCTGGCGCAGGAACCGGCCGCCCGCGGGAGCGCTCCGCTCGCTCCGGCCCCCGAGCCGACGGTCACGGACCCACGGCCGCATCCGCCCCACGGCCCCACCTTCGCCGCCGCCCCCACC
>NZ_RPRY01000413.1 GCF_003949795.1 Streptomyces sp. WAC06614 | reverse complement strand
GCAGTGGGGCCCGCCTCTCGACGTCGTCCTCGCCGAGCGCTGACCCCGGTCGCATCTGGGCCCCGGGCCGGCCGCGCGTGACGCCCCGCGGGCGCGCGGGGTGCGGGGCGGGGGGCGGCGGGAGGTCGCGCCGGCGGGCGCGGCGCGGGCGGCGGCCGGCGTGCCGGCGGGGAGGGCGGCAGCGGGACAGGGCCCGGGCGGTACGACCGTACGGCGGGCGGGGTGGAGGGAAGGCGGGGAAGGCGGGCGCTCCATCGGGACCTCCGGGCAGGGTGACGGGGCATCACGATCACGCCGGGAGGGGCGGGACGAGCTGCCGATGATCAACACCCTGGGCGATCACACGGTCGCGCGCGAGGCGGCGGCACCGATGGAGTGATCAGGAACGCCCGGACGCACGGTTCCTGGCCCGCCGTCAGTCGCGTCCCGGTGCTGCCGGTCAGTCCATGTCGAGGTAGTACACGCCGGCCTTGGCGTCGGCGAAGAGGGTGAACTGCACGGTCGGCGCGCCGCCCTCCTCGTCGTCGTGCTCGGTCTCCACCGGTTCCGCGCTGACGAGGACGAACTCCTCGTACCCCTCGAAGTTGCCGGGACCGTCCGCGACGCCGACATGGATCGGCGTGTCGTCCGGGAGGCCGTCGAGGGCGCTGCGCAGCCGGGCCGCGGTCCACACCTGAGGAGCGTGTTCGAAGGTGTCTGCCATGGCGTGAAGCGTAGGGGTGCGGGCGGCGCGCGCGAGTACGGCGCGCCGGACGCGTTGCGGTGCCGCCGGCGGCCGCTACTCGAACCGGGCGGTGTCGCCGGCACCCCGGCGGACGATCTCGGCGGCGCCGCCGGAGAAGTCGATGACGGTGGTCGGCCGGGTGCCGCAGTCGCCCGAGTCGAGCACCGCGTCCACCACGTGGTCGAGCCGCTCCTTGATCTCCCAGCCCTGGGTCAGCGGCTCCTCCTCGCCCGGCAGCAGCAGGGTGCTCGACAGCAGCGGCTCGCCCAGCTCCTCCAGCAGCGCCTGGGTGACGGTGTGCTCGGGGATGCGGACCCCGACCGTCTTCTTCTTCGGGTGCATCAACTGCCGCGGCACCTCGGCCGTCGCGCGCAGGATGAAGGTGTAGGGGCCCGGGGTGGCCGCCTTGACCGTGCGGAACACGTCGTTGTCCACGTACACGAACTTGCCGAGCTGGGCGAAGTTCTGGCAGACCAGGGTGAAGTGGTGCCGGTCGTCCAGGTTGCGGATGGACCGGATCCGGTTGATGCCGTCCCGGTTGCCGAGCTGGCAGCCCAGCGCGAAGCAGGAGTCGGTCGGGTACGCGATCAGCGCACCGGAGCGGATGCTGTCCGCCACGGTGCCGATCGTGCGTCGCTGCGGGGTCTGCGGGTGCACGTCGAAGTACTTGGCCACCCGCCGAGCCTACGCCGTGCGGCCCCGCGGCAGCGGATCGAGGGGGGTGAGCACCCCGAGCCGGTCCTCGACCGCCCCGGCCGCGTCCAGGCACAGGTCCTCCCGGTAGGCGCGCCCCACGATCTGCACCCCGCAGGGCAGCCCCCCGCTCGTCCCGGTCGGCACGGCCACCGCCGGCACCCCGACGAAGCTGGTGGCGGTGCACAGCCGCATGCCCGAGGCCACCCGGTCCCGCCCCGCGCGGTCGCGCGACTCCAGCCCCGGCTCGACCGGCGGCTCGGTGAACACCGGCCCGAGCAGCAGCGGGTGGGCGTCCAGGAACTCTGCCCACGAACGGCGGATGTTCAGCCAGGTGCCCATCAGCTTCAGCAGCTCGTCGCGGTCCGCGGGCGGGGTGCGTTCCATCGCCCAGGCGATGTACCGGTCGCCGCCCTCGCCGAGCAGCGTGCGCACCGCCGGCCAGGACGGGGCGAACTCGGTCACGGTGATCTTCCCGTAGGCCTCCAGGGCCTCGTCCAGCCGGGGCACGTCGGCCACCTCCTGGACGTCGTAGCCCGCGTCGCGCAGGGCGTCGGCGGCCGTCGCGACGGCCGCGGCCACCGTCGGGTGCACCCCGTGCCCGCCGGGGTCCGTGACGACCGCGACCCTCACCGGGCCGGTCGGCGGCGGGCCGAAGGCGGGCACCGGCACGGCGCGTGGATCGCGCGGGTCGGCGCCGGCCAGGACCGCATGGGCCAGCCGGAGATCGCCCACCCGCCGGGCCAGCGGACCGTCGGTGACCAGGAACTGGGAGGCCGGGCCGGGATCCTCCGGACCGAACACCCGGTGGTCGGCCGGGTAGCGGCCCGAGGTCGGCTTGAGCGCGGTCACCCCGCAGAACTGCGCCGGGATCCGCACCGAGCCGCCCGAGTCGTTGCCGAGCCCGAGCGCCGCCATGCCGGTGGCCACGGCCACCGCGTCGCCCCCGCTGGTGCCGCCCGGGGTCCGTTCCGGGTCCCAGGGGTTGACCGTGTCGCCGTAGAGCTCGCTGCGGGTGTGCATCCCCGCCAGGACCAGGGTGGGGAGGTTGCTGTGCCCGATCGGGATCGCTCCCGCTGCGCGCAGCCGGGCCACCGGCGGGGCGTCGGCCCGTGCGACCAGGCCCCGCAGGCGCGGGCTGCCGAAGGTGGTGGGCAGGCCCTCGACCGGGGTGGTCTCCTTCACCGTGAACGGCACGCCCGCCAGCCGGCCCGGCTCCGCGCCGGCGGCCCGCCGCCGGTCGGTGTCCACGGCGGCCCGGCGGGCCCGTTCCGCCAGCAACTGGGTCACCGCGTTGACCCGCGGTCCGACCTCCGCGATCCGGTCGAGATGGCTGTCGACCAGCTCGACGGCCGAGATCTCGCCGTTGCGCACGGCCGCCGCCTGGTCCGCGGCCGACATGCGCCACAGGGCGTCCTGCATGACGCCGTCCTCTCCCTCGTAGTGATGCGCTTGCATCGGAACCATAGCCCGGGAAATGATGCGCTTGCATCGAATAAAGTGCGGACCACGGTGCAAGTGGAGAGAGGACGAGCGTGCCCAAGCAGGTGGATCACGAGGGACGGCGGGTCCTGGTCGCGGAGGCCGTCCTCGCCCTCGCCGACGAACGCGGGTTGGAGGGCGTCACCCTGCGCGACGTCGCCGCGCGGGCCGAGGTGTCCATGGGAGCCGTACAGCGGTGCTTCCGCACCAAGGAGGAGATGCTGGTCTTCGCGCTGGCCCACATCGGCGAACGCATCACCGCCCGGGCCCGGACCGCGGGCGCGGACGGTACGCCGGGACCGCCCCGCGCCGCGCTGGGGCGCCTGGCCGCCGAGGTGTCCCTGCTCGGGGAGGAGCGCCGCGCCGAGGCCCGGATCTGGCTCGCCTTCCTCGCCCAGGCCGTGGTCAGCGAGCCGCTCGCCCGCACCCTCCGGGCCGACTACGCGGCCCTGGAGGACGCGTTCACCCGCCTCGTCGCGGAAGCCGGCGGCGACGAGGGCCCGGGCGGCGCACGGCGCGCGGCCCGGACCCTCCTCGCCCTCACGGACGGCCTCACGGCACACGTCCTGGTCGGCCACCTCACCCCGGACGGGGCCCAGGAGGTCCTGGACGGCCATCTGGCCGGCCTCCTGGGCGGCTGACCGACCCTCGGCGCCGGGGCGGTCAGCCCTGGCAGACCCCGCGCGCGTAGTCGTACGTGGCGGTGGCCTGCGAGTACGTCCACTGCGGGGACAGCAGGCCCGCGTCGAGCTGGCCGGCCGCCGCCGGGCTCTCCACGACGTACCCGAAGTCCTGGAGCCAGGACGGGTAGAGGTTCTTGGAACCGATGTAGAACGCCGAGCCGTCGACCGAGACCAGCTTGTGGTGCTGGGCGTACGGGTGCCCGTCGGCCCAGGTCGGGCGGTCGGAGCTGCGGAACGTGGCGAGCTGGAGGTTCGAGCACATCGCGCCGCTGGCCTTCCCGGCGTCCCCGGTCAGCAGGGTCAGCCGGTTCCGCAGCACGTCGCTGATCTCGTTCAGGGACTTGATCTGGGAGTAGCCGCCGCTGCCCACCGCGCCGCGGTTGGCCGGGTCGCTGACGACGATGCGGACCTTGACCCCGGCGGCGAGCTTGGCGGCCAGAGTGTCGTACAGGCGGATGTCGTAGCGCGGCAGCGGCGGGCAGGTGGCGTTCATGTCCTGCTGCGAGATCTCGACGTGCCGGGTGGCGCCGGCGACCAGGGAGCGCAGGGCGCTCTCCTCGGGGTTGACGGTGTCGTAGTCCCGGTCGGCGTTGGTGTTGTCGTGGAGGCCCACCACGCACTTGGTGTCGGACGCGGTCGGCAGCACGGGGGCGAACTTCGAGGCCGGATCGCGGTCCTTGACGCCCACGCCGAGGCCGCCGACGGCGACCACGGGCACGCCCGCGCCCGGCCCCTGGGCCCCGCCGGCCGCAGCGGTGTCGCGGGGCAGGGTCGGCATGCAGTTCGCGCCGTTGGAGGAGGCGAACCACACGCTCGTCCAGCTCGACCTGTTGGTGCACGTCCAGTTCCACAGGGCGTCCAGGTACGCGCCCGCCGAGCCGGCCGCCGGGCCGGTCAGGGCGAGGTCCACGTCCGCCACCGGGTGCGCGGTCTGGAGGTAGTCGCCCTTCCAGTTGTTGATCCCGCCGGTGACGACGGAGATGCCGTCGACCACCAGGAGCTTGGAGTGGTTCCACGAGAACGCCGTCTTCGACGTGGTCATGGAGGCCACGTTGAGGTTGATGTTCCCGGCGGCCGGACCCAGCTTGGCCACCAGCTCGTCGCGGTACTTCGAGGGGACGACCGTCGCGTGGTAGACCGGCGCGGCACCGACCAGGATCCGCACGTCGAGCCGGTGACCCGACTCCGCCGACGCCTTCAGGCCCGCCACGATCGCGTCCTGGAACGCACCGTCCGGGAAGGGCGCGAGGGTGGAGATGTCGACGCTGCGCCGGGCCTGGGAGATGTTCTGCCGCATCTTGCCCAGCAGCCGCTCGGTGCCGGGCCGCTCGGCGCACGTGGCGTCGCCCCAGCAGCCGGGCGTCTGCAGCAGCCAGTCGGCGCCGCCGGGGGTCGAGGCGTCGAGCCGGTTGCCGGCCGTCCGCTCCCACACGCTGCCTTCGAGGCCGGGGGAGACCTGACGCAGCGTCTGCTCGACCGCGTCCAGGTAGGGGGTGGCGGCGGGGGAGGGGGCCGCCGCCGCCGCCGGCCCCACCCCCGCCCCCCCCGCCCTCCTGGGCCGGGTGGCCCGCAGGGTCGGCCAGGGCTCCCCGCCCCTCGCGGGCACGGGCGGCGAGCGGGCGCCGC
>NZ_RPRY01000412.1:2500-5216 GCF_003949795.1 Streptomyces sp. WAC06614 | reverse complement strand
CTTCAGAACTAACACAGTGGACGCGAGCAACTGAGGACAAGCCCTCGGCCTATTAGTACCAGTCAGCTTCACCCATTACTAGGCTTCCACATCTGGCCTATCAACCCAGTCGTCTACTGGGAGCCTTACCCTCTCAAGGAGGTGGGAATACTCATCTTGAAGCAGGCTTCCCGCTTAGATGCTTTCAGCGGTTATCCCTCCCGAACGTAGCCAACCAGCCATGCCCTTGGCAGGACAACTGGCACACCAGAGGTTCGTCCGTCCCGGTCCTCTCGTACTAGGGACAGCCCTTCTCAATATTCCTACGCGCACAGCGGATAGGGACCGAACTGTCTCACGACGTTCTAAACCCAGCTCGCGTACCGCTTTAATGGGCGAACAGCCCAACCCTTGGGACCGACTCCAGCCCCAGGATGCGACGAGCCGACATCGAGGTGCCAAACCATCCCGTCGATATGGACTCTTGGGGAAGATCAGCCTGTTATCCCCGGGGTACCTTTTATCCGTTGAGCGACGGCGCTTCCACAAGCCACCGCCGGATCACTAGTCCCGACTTTCGTCCCTGCTCGACCCGTCGGTCTCACAGTCAAGCTCCCTTGTGCACTTACACTCAACACCTGATTGCCAACCAGGCTGAGGGAACCTTTGGGCGCCTCCGTTACCCTTTGGGAGGCAACCGCCCCAGTTAAACTACCCATCAGACACTGTCCCTGATCCGGATCACGGACCGAGGTTAGACATCCAGCACGACCAGAGTGGTATTTCAACGACGACTCCACAACCACTGGCGTGGCCGCTTCACAGTCTCCCACCTATCCTACACAAGCCGAACCGAACACCAATATCAAACTGTAGTAAAGGTCCCGGGGTCTTTCCGTCCTGCTGCGCGAAACGAGCATCTTTACTCGTAGTGCAATTTCACCGGGCCTATGGTTGAGACAGTCGAGAAGTCGTTACGCCATTCGTGCAGGTCGGAACTTACCCGACAAGGAATTTCGCTACCTTAGGATGGTTATAGTTACCACCGCCGTTTACTGGCGCTTAAGTTCTCAGCTTCGCAACCCCGAAAGGTCACTAACCGGTCCCCTTAACGTTCCAGCACCGGGCAGGCGTCAGTCCGTATACATCGCCTTACGGCTTCGCACGGACCTGTGTTTTTAGTAAACAGTCGCTTCTCGCTGGTCTCTGCGGCCACCCCCAGCTCCGAGTGCAAGACTCATCACCAGGCGTGGCCCCCCTTCTCCCGAAGTTACGGGGGCATTTTGCCGAGTTCCTTAACCATAGTTCACCCGAACGCCTCGGTATTCTCTACCTGACCACCTGAGTCGGTTTAGGGTACGGGCCGCCATGAAACTCGCTAGAGGCTTTTCTCGACAGCATAGGATCATCCACTTCACCACAATCGGCTCGGCATCAGGTCTCAGCCTTAACGTGTGACGGATTTGCCTACCACACGGCCTACACCCTTACCCCGGGACAACCACCGCCCGGGCTGGACTACCTTCCTGCGTCACCCCATCGCTTACCTACTACCACCTTGGGTCAGCGGCTCCACCACTCCCCTCAACTCCGAAGAGATCAGGGCGGCTTCACGGCCTTAGCATTAATGGATTCGATATTGGGCGTTTCAAAGCGGGTACCGGAATATCAACCGGTTGTCCATCGACTACGCCTGTCGGCCTCGCCTTAGGTCCCGACTTACCCTGGGCAGATCAGCTTGACCCAGGAACCCTTAGTCAATCGGCGCAAGAGTTTCTCACTCTTGTATCGCTACTCATGCCTGCATTCTCACTCGTGAACCGTCCACAACTACCTTCCGGTGCTGCTTCACCCGGCACACGACGCTCCCCTACCCATCACAGCACCCGTTAGGGCTATTACTGCAATGACACGACTTCGGCGGTACGCTTGAGCCCCGCTACATTGTCGGCGCGGAATCACTTGACCAGTGAGCTATTACGCACTCTTTCAAGGGTGGCTGCTTCTAAGCCAACCTCCTGGTTGTCTCTGCGACTCCACATCCTTTCCCACTTAGCGTACGCTTAGGGGCCTTAGTCGATGCTCTGGGCTGTTTCCCTCTCGACCATGGAGCTTATCCCCCACAGTCTCACTGCCGCGCTCTCACTTACCGGCATTCGGAGTTTGGCTAAGGTCAGTAACCCGGTAGGGCCCATCGCCTATCCAGTGCTCTACCTCCGGCAAGAAACACACGACGCTGCACCTAAATGCATTTCGGGGAGAACCAGCTATCACGGAGTTTGATTGGCCTTTCACCCCTAACCACAGGTCATCCCCCAGGTTTTCAACCCTGGTGGGTTCGGTCCTCCACGAAGTCTTACCTCCGCTTCAACCTGCCCATGGCTAGATCACTCCGCTTCGGGTCTAGAGCGTGCAACTCAATCGCCCTGTTCGGACTCGCTTTCGCTACGGCTTCCCCACACGGGTTAACCTCGCTACACACCGCTAACTCGCAGGCTCATTCTTCAAAAGGCACGCAGTCACGAGACGTGCAAGCACGTCCGACGCTCCCACGGCTTGTAGGCACACGGTTTCAGGTACTATTTCACTCCGCTCCCGCGGTACTTTTCACCATTCCCTCACGGTACTATCCGCTATCGGTCACCAGGGAATATTTAGGCTTAGCGGGTGGTCCCGCCAGATTCACACGGGATTTCTCGGGCCCCGTGCTACTTGGGAGATGAGCAAGCAAGCCGTA
>NZ_RPRY01000041.1 GCF_003949795.1 Streptomyces sp. WAC06614 | reverse complement strand
ATGCCGGGGAGGAGGGGGACGGAGGCGGCGGCGGGGGTGCTGCGGCCGCCCGGGCGCCGGCTGCCGCGGGTGTCAGCAGCAGCAGTGCGGCGCAGCCCACGGCGGCCGCGCGGCGCCGCGCCCGCGCGTGACGGATCGGACGGTCCACAGCGCGCTCCGTTCGTCGCGGCTGTCCTCTCGCCGAAGGCCCGGCGTCCGCCCGACGGCGCGGCGTCCGCGCTGCTCCGGTGACCTGCCCTCAGCGTGCCACGGCAGGTCACCGGACGCACGTCACCGCATGCGCGGCAGCCGCAGGCTGAGCAGGGTGGTGAGCACGATCAGGCCGAGCTGCACCGCGAGCGTGGTGGACACCGCGGCGCGCATGCCCGCGGTCGGGACGAGGGCGAGGAAGAGGCTGCCCAGCGTGGCCACGCCCAGGGCCAGCGCGGACTGCTGGGCGGTGATCATGACCCCGCTGCCCACCCCGGCCCGGTCGGCGGGCACGTCGGAGAGCATCAGCCGCATCAGCACGGGCAGTTGGAGCCCCTGCCCCAGCCCGGCCAGGCCCACCCCGGGCGCCAGGGCGGTGAGCCCGGGGTCCGGCCAGTGCTGCCGGAGCGTGACCAGCAGCAGGCCGATACCGGCCGCCTGCAGGACGCCACCGGCGGTGACGACACGGCTGCCGAACCGGGCGACCAGGCGCGGTCCGGCCAGGGAGGCGGTGAAGAAGGCCAGCGCCATCGGCACCAGCGCCAGCCCGGCGGTGACGGGACCCATGTGCAGCCCCTGCTGGAAGGTCACGGCGAGGACGAACATGAAGCCGCTGAAGCCGACCGAGAAGGGGAGCAGCAGGGCCAGACCGCGCCGCAGCGACTCCAGCCGCAGCAGGCTCGGCGGCACCAGGGGCACCTGTCCATGGCGGTCGGCCCGGCGTTCGGTCAGGTAGAACGCCGCGGTGGCGAGCGGGAACACCGCGAGCGAGAACCAGGTCCACAGCGGCCAGCCGGCTGCCCGGCCCTCGGTCAGCGGCAGCAGCAGGGAGACCAGCGACAGCGCGAGCAGCAGGGTGCCGGGCACGTCCACGCCGGCGGGCCGGCCCGAGCGCGTGTCGGGGACGCTGCGCACGCCGAGCAGCAGGCCCAGCACGACCACGGGCACGTTGACCAGGAACACGGCGCGCCAGCCGGTCCCGGCCACGTCCGCGGCGACCAGGACCCCGCCGAGGATCTGCCCGGCGACCATGGACAGGCCCGCGGTGGCCCCGTACAGGCTCATGGCCCGGGCCCGGCGCGGGCCCTCGGTGGTGGCCTGGATGGTGGCGAGCACCTGCGGCAGCATCAGGGCCGAGGCCGCGCCCTGGGCGACGCGGGCGGCGACCAGGGTCCAGGCGTCGGGGGCGAGGCCGCAGGCGAGCGAGGTGACGCCGAAGGCGGCCATCCCGGCGAGGAAGAGGCGTCGGCGCCCGAGGGTGTCGCCGACGCGTCCGCCGAGCACGAGCAGGACGGCGTAGGCGACGCCGTACCCGCCGACGACGAGTTCGAGCAGGGCCGGTCCGGCGTCGAGGTCGCGCTCGACGGCCGGCAGGGCGACGTTGACGACGAAGAAGTCGATCAGGGGCAGGGCGGCGCCCACCAGGACGGTGAACAGCCCGAGGCCGGTCAGGTGCGGCGGCCGGTGGCCGGCGGCCCCTGCCGCCCCCGTGGTCCCTGCCGCCCCGGCGGCCCCGTCGGTGGTGCCCGCGGGCCGGCCGGTGGGTGTGCGGACGGTGGTCGGAAGTGTTCGGTTCACGCTCCGACCCTGCCCCTTCCCTCAGACGGGTACCAGAGTGTCGTTGTCCGGGTACCAGGACTACCTGGCAACAGGATCACGGGTGCGGCAGGGTGGGGGTATGACCACCTTCGCCCCCGGAAGCCCTGGTAGCGACATCCGCCGGCACGAGCTCGCGGAGTTCCTCCGCAGCCGCCGCGAACGGATCACCCCCGAGCAGGTCGGGCTGGTCCGCGGACCGCGCCGGCGGACCCCGGGACTGCGCCGCGAGGAGGTGGCGCACCTGTCGTCGGTGGGCGTCACCTGGTACACGTGGCTGGAGCAGGCCCGGGACATCACGGTGTCGGCGCAGGTGCTGGACGCGGTCGCGCGGGCGCTGCTGCTCGACGCGAGCGAGCGGGCGCACCTGTTCGCCCTCGCCGGCAGCCTGGACCCGGCGCCGAACACGCTCTGCCCGAGCGTGACGCCGTCCCTGCGGGCCATGCTCGACCAGCTCGGCCCGATCCCGACGTGCATCCAGAACAGCCGCTACGACATCCTCGCGTACAACGCCTCGTACGGCCGGCTGTTCGGTGATCTGGACGCCACCCCGGCCGGCGACCGCAACGCCATGTGGCTGGCTTTCACCGACCCCCGGTGGCGGGCCGCGGTGGTGGACCTGCCGGGCACGTACCGCACCATGGCGGCGAAGTTCCGGGCGGCGATGGCCGAGCACCTGGCGGAGCCGGCGTGGAAGACGCTGCTGGCCCGGCTGGAGGGGGCCTCGCCGGAGTTCCGCGAGGTGTGGGCCCGCCACGAGGTGGTGGGGCAGGGCGCGAAGTCGAAGTACATCCGCAACCCCTACGTCGGGCTGCTGCACCTGGAACACACCAACCTGTGGCTCGGACCGGCCCAGGGCCCGCGGCTGGTGTCGTACGTACCGCTGGACGAGGAGACGCGCGAGCGCCTGGAGCGGCTGCACACTTCGGCCACCGACGGGGGCGCCGTCACGGTCTGACGGTCCCCTCGGGGGCGCACGGGGGCGCACGAAAAGCGCACGTGGGGCGCGTGTCGACCGGTCGCGGCGCGCCCGGCGGCGCCGAACGGTTTTTGCCATTCCGTTTTTGCCGTTCCGGTGAACGGACGGGCTCTCAGGTGCCACTCTTGAGCCATGTCGGGTTTTCGGGGGGCGGACCCGGCGCCGACGCGGCGCTTGGTGCTCGGCCGTTACGCACTGCTGGAACGGTTCCACGGCGGTATGGCGGAGGTGTGGAAGGCACAGGACCTGCGGTTGGACCGCACGGTGGTGGCCAAATTCCTACGGGTTCCGGATCGGGGCACCCATGCGGCGCGCCGGTTCCTGCGCGAGGCGCGGATCCTGGCCGGGATCGACGACCCGCGGGTGGTGCGCATCCACGACGTGGACGAGGCCGAGATAGACGGTCAGTGGCAGCTCTACCTGATCACGCAGTACGTGCACGGACGCACCCTGCGCGAGGCCCTGCCGCGCGGCACGGCCCTGGACGTGGACCACGCCCTGCGCCGCGCCGCCGAGTTGTGCGAGGCGCTGGTCCCGGTCCACGAGCAGAACCTCGTGCACCGCGACGTCAAGCCGGGCAACGTGATGATCCGCCGCGTCGGGGGCGGCGAGCGGCTGGTCCTGCTCGACTTCGGCATCGCCCGCTCGTACACGGCGTTCGGCGGCACCGGCCGGGCCGCCGGGGTGACCGGGTCGGGCCAGCTCATCGGCACGCCCGAGTACATGGCTCCGGAGCGCTTCCTGCTGGAGCCCGACGGGCCGGCCACCGATCTCTACGCGGTCGGCTGCGTCCTGTTCGAGATGCTCACGGGCCAACAGCCGTACCTGGCACCGGACTACGGCGACCTCGCCCGGCTGCACACCCATGCCCCGGTACCGTCCGCCCGCGCGTTACGCCCGGCGGTCCCCGCCGCGGTGGACGAGCTGGTGGTCCGGCTGCTGGCCAAGCGGCCCGGGGACCGCCCGGCCGACGCCCGGGGCATCGCCGAGACCCTGCGGGAGCTGGGCGGCGGCGGCCGGACCGGGCGCCGGCCGCGGCCGGCCGACCCGGAAGGCCTGGTCGAGTCCCGCTGCAACGCCGTCCTCACCGGGGACCACCCGCCCGAGGAGCGGGCCCGGCTGCTGGCCGACGTGGCCGACCTGGCCCGCGAGGTACTCCCCGCCGACCACGCCGGGGCCTGGCTGGTCACCCTGCACCTGGCCCGCGCCCTGCACACCGCCAAGAACCCGGCGGCGGCCGCCGACCGGCTCGCCCCGGTGGCCGCCCGGATCCGCCAGGTCCTGGGCCCCGTCGAACCGCTGACCCGCGCCTCGGCCCTCAACCTCGCCCGCTACCTGGGCGAGAGCGGGCATCCGGCGGCCGCCGCCAAGCACCTGGCGGAACTGCGCGCGGCCGTCGCCGCCGCGGTGCCGCCCACCGACGAGCGGCTCTCGGAGATCCGCTTCGACCTGGCGCACTGGCTGGCCACCGCCGGTGAGCACCAGGCCGCGGCCACCGAGTACCGCGCCCTGTACACCGACCACTGCGCGGCCCTCGGCCCGGACGCCCCGGAGACCGTGCGGCTGTACGAACTGATCCACCAGGCCACGAGTGAGGGATGAGGACCATGGCCGACATGTACGACCTCAACGCCATCCGCGAGAGCTTCTTCGCCAGTCAGGCCAAGAGAACCGAGAACCCGCACGGCGGGCAGGAGCAGGTGTACGTCGACCGCAGCGGCCGGGTCCGGCTCGGCAACGGCGGCGAGAGCGACGCCCCGCTGTCGAAGGTCCCGCACAGCACGTTCGCGGCCCGCCGCGGCGTGCCGGGCGGCCATTCGGCGCGGCTGGCCGAGGAGTTCCGGGTGGCGGAGACCAAGATGCCGCAGGGCACGTACTACGAGGACTCCCCCGGCGCCGAGGGCTGGGTGTACGAGATCGTCACCGAGTTCCGGAACACCTACGTGATGTGCGCGCACTTCGACGGCACCGACTACAAGGTGCGGCTGCTGGAGCCCGAGCTGGAGTCGCTGCCCGACCACGACCAGCACGGCTTCCACCTCTACTACAGCGGCAAGATCTGCCTCTCCGACCGGCCCGGCTCCGGCCAGCCCACCCTGGAGGAGGCGTACGCCCGGTCGGCCGCCTGGGCGCTCGGCGTGGACTTCGTCCGCATGGGCCACCCGTTCCCGTTCAACCGCAACCAGTAGGAGCGCCCGCGGTGCTGCCCGTACACGTCTTCGACTACGTGATCGACCAGGTGGGCACGGACATCGGCCTGCCGCGGCCCGAGCAGGGCGGCGCCCTGCTCGGGCTGCGCGGCCGGGACGTCCTGACCGCTTTCGTCCACGACGCTCACGCCCACGTGACGCAGGTGGAGTACAGCAACACCCCCTGGCTGCTGGACGAGATCGCCCGGCGGGAGGAGGCCGGTCCCGAGCGGTTCAAGGGGATCGTCCATTCGCACCCGGCGGGCATGCCCCACCCCTCGCGCCAGGACCACCACGAGTACGGGCGGGCGTTGGACTCCATCCCCGAACTCGGCCGCTACCTCGCGCCGATCGTGACGCACGACACCCGCAGCCCGCTGAAGCAGCACGAGCTGCTGACCGGGACGGCACGGGTGTCGTTCTTCGGCGCGGCGTGGTCGGCCCGGGAGGTCCGGCTGTCCCCGATGCGGCCGGTGGTGGTCCCGATGGCCGCCGCCGTCCGCCAGGCGGGGCTGCCGTGGGCGCCGGAGCTGGCCCGCACCACGGTGATCCGCGGGGTGCCGGGGGTGAGCGTGGTGCTGCCCGGGGAGGAGACCCCGGGCGCCCCGCGCCGGCACCTGTTCGTCACCCCGGACTTCCCCCTCGTGGCGCCGCTGCTGCTGGAGGCGAGCGGCTACGACGGGGAGCTGACCGTGCACGAGCTGGTCTGGGACCACCGGGTCCCCGAACTGGACCGGCTCGCCCACGCGTTGCGGGGCCCGGTACAGCCGGTGCCGCAGGCGCTGCACGTGCCGCAGGCGGCGGAGCCGTACGAGCCCGCGAAGCCGTCGGACACCCATGAGTCGTACGCCTCCCCGGAGTCGTCGCTGCTGTCCCCGGCGTCGTACGCGGCCCAGCAGTCGCCCGGCGGCTGGGCACCGGAGGCGCCGCAGCCCCGGGCGCGGCCGCAGGACGTGACCCGGCTGATGACGCAGAGCACGACGCCGGACGTGACCCGGGAGATGCCACCGGAGATGTCCCCGGGAGCGGACCCGGAGCCGGCGGCGGACCCGGCCCGGGAGCCGGACGGGGACCAGGCCCGGGGCGGCGGCCGGGACGGCGCCCCGGCGGGCCGGCCCCCGGCCCGCCGGCCCGGGGTGACCCGGCGGCTGGCGTGGCGCCTGGGCATCGGGCGCGCCCGGGCCGTCCGGGCGGGCCTGTTCGCCCGGACCGCCGGCCTGCTCTCCCCGACCCTGGCCGAGGCCCACATCCTGCTGATCGGGGTGGGCTCGGTGGGCAGCTACCTGGCGGACGTCCTGGTCCGCTCGGGGGTGGGACGGCTGACCCTGGTCGATCCCGACCGGGTGGAGCCGGCCAACGTGGGCCGGGCGCTGTTCGGGGTCAAGGACATCGGCGGGAACAAGGCCCGGATGGCCGCGCGCCGGCTGCGCCGGATCAACCGCAAGCTGGTGGTCCGCTGGCACGGGCGGGAGGTCGCCGCGCTGGACAGTCACACCTGGCTCCAGCTCATCTCCGGCGCGGACCTGGTGATCGCCGCGACCGACGACAACCAGGCCCAGCAGCGCCTGAACCACCTCTCCTACTTCGTCGGCCGGCCCACCGTGTTCGTCGGCCTCTACGAGGGCGCGGCGGGCGGCGAGATCGTGTTCACGACGCAGGGCTCGCCCTGCTGGAGCTGTGCCACGGGCGGGGTGCGCGAGGTGCTGGGCGAGCTCGGGCACCAGCCGCGCACGGACTACGGCACGGGACGGACGTACGCGGTGCCGGGTCTGCTGCCGGACATCCAGCACGTGTCCGCGGCGGCGGCGAAGATCGCCCTGGCGCTGCTGCACGGCCGGTCGGGGTCCGACCGGATCGGCGGCTTCCTGGCCAAGCCGTTGGACGAGCGGCTGTCCATGGTGCAGTTCGCGATGGAACCCGACCACTGGTTCTTCCCCATGGTCCTCGGCCAGGCGCCCGGCCAGCACGCCTTCCAGAGCGTCTGGCTGCGCACCGGCAGCCGGCCCGAGTGCCCGGTGTGCGGGACGCCCGCGCTGCGCAGCGACCCCCGGGACCACGGCCGGGGCGGCGGGTGGTCGTCCCGCGCTCGGAGGCCGGGCTCGGGCCCTTCGCCCGGTTCGGGCAGGCGGGCGCGCTGACGCTGCTGGTGTGGCAGTTGCTGGTGCTGTGGCAGTGGCGGCTGCCGTTCGAGAAGTCGGCCGAGCTGGCCCCGAAGTGGCGGGCGCCGTTCGAGCTCGCCGCGCACCAGGTGGCCTCCGAGGACTACCCCCGGGTCCGCGACGCCGTCGTGAGCTGGGGGCCGACTCCGCAGTACCCGTGGCTGCTCCCGGCCTGCGCGGTCGTCCTCGTCCTCCTGGTGCGCGTCGTACGGCTGCCCGAGTGGCTCCAGTGGTTCCTGGGCACGGCCGCCGCCGCGTACGGGGTGCTCTCCCTGTACGTCGCCGGGCCGGGGCTGCTGTACCAGTGGCCGCTGACGGCGCTGCTGCTGGCCCTCGGGTACGGGCTGCTGCACTGGATCCGCATCGAGTGAACGGCCGGGCCCGGCCGGGCGGGTCGGCGGCTACGGGGGGTCGGCGGGCAGGGTCAGCGTGAAGGCCGCGCCGCCCTCCGGGCCGTGGCCGAGCACGGTGAGGGTGCCGCCGAGCCGGGTGGCGAGCCGGTGGGCGATGGCCAGGCCCAGCCCGCTGCCGACGGGCCGTTCCCCGCGGTAGCGGTCGTGCAGGGCTCCGCGTTCGAAGGCGACCTCCACGTCCTCGTCCGTGAGGCCCGGGCCGCCGTCCCGGACCTGGAGGAGGGCGCCGCCGCCCTCGGGGGCGGGGGCCACGGCCAGGACGACGGGCCCGCCCTCCGGGGTGAGCCGGAGGGCGTTCTCCAGCAGGCAGTCGGCGAGCTGCCGGACCCGGAAGCCGTCGGTGCGGAGCGTCAGCGGCGGGCCGGACTCCGGCCGCTCCAGGGCGAACCGGACCCCGTGCCGGGCGCAGCGTTCGCGCCAGGTCCCGGCCGCGTGGGTGACCAGCGCGGTCAGGTCCGTGTCGGTGGTGTCGATCCGGAAGTCCGCGGCGTCGGCCTCCAGGCGGGCCAGGTCCAGCAGGTCGCGCAGGAAGCGGTCCAGGCGCTCCGACTCGGCGCCGAGCAGGCGTCCCGTCGCCGGGACCCGGTCGGCGGGGACGACCCCGTCGGCCAGGGCCTCGGCGTAGCCGCGGATCGTGGTGAGCGGCGTACGGATCTCGTGGGAGACCGACAGCAGGAACTCCCGGCGGCGTTCCTCGCTGCGTGCCAGTTCCCGGTCCAGGACGGCCAGGGCCCGGCTCACCTCGGCCACCTCCCGGGGCCCGGCGGCGGCCCGGGGGTCCTCGTCGGGTGCGGTGGCGGTGGTCCCGCGTTCGCCCGCCGCCAGCCGGCCCGCCACCCCGGCCGCGGCGGTCAGCGGGCGGGCGATGCGCCGGGCCAGGAGCAGGCCGGCCGCGCCGGCGCCGAGCAGGCCCGCGCACAGCGGCAGGACCAGGTTGCGGCGGATCCGGGCGGCGGCCGCGTCGACCTCGGTGGTGGCCTTGGTGAGGACCACTCCCCCGGCGCGGCCCGCCCGGCCCTCCACCAGGACCTCCTGTCCGTCCAGCGTCGCGGTCGTGGACAGCGGCCGGTGCGTGAGCAGCCGGTCCCGCCCGGCGTGGCTGACGGCGTCGGCGGCCGGGCCGGTGAGCGCCCCGGAGGGGTCGAGGACGGCGAGCCGGACGCCGTTGGCGCCGGCGATCTGCTGCTCGCCCTCCACCAGCAGGGCGGACAGTCGTGGCACCCGGCTGAGGACGGTGGCCTGCCGGGCGAGCCGGTCGCGTTCCTGCGCCTCGGCGTTCCCGCGCGCGGTGTACCAGGCGGTGACCCCGCTGAGCAGGACGGCCACCAGGGCGACGAACCCGGCGAACAGGACGAGTTCGCGGGCGAGGGTGCGGCGGCCCCGGTTCCCGGTCGTCGCCGCTGCGCCGGCGCGTCCCGGCGTCACGGCCGGTCCTCGTCGGTCGCGCTGTAGCCGACGCCCCGTACGGTGCGGATCGGGCTGGCGTCGCCCAGCTTGCCGCGGATCTGGGAGACGTAGACGTCGACCACGCGGGGGTCCCGGTGGGCGGAGCCGCCCCAGACCTGGTCGAGGAGCTGGACCCGGCTGAAGACCTGGCCGCGGTGGGCCAGCAGGTGGTCGAGCAGGTCCAGTTCCAGCGCGGTGAACTCGACGGGGACGCCGTCCACGTGGACGGTGCGGCGGCCCGGATCGACCCGCAACGTCCCGCGGACGTGCACGGCGGGCACGGCCGGCCGGCCCGCTGCGGTCGCGCGGCGCAGCACGGCGTTGACCCGGGCGACCAGTTCGCCCGGGGAGAAGGGCTTGGTGAGGTAGTCGTCGGCGCCCAGTTCCAGGCCGAGGATGCGGTCCGCCTCGTCGCCGCGGGCGGTGACCAGCAGCACCGGGGTCCAGTCGCCGCGCTCGCGCAACCGCCGGCAGAACGTCACCCCGTCCAGGCCGGGCAGTCCGATGTCCAGGACGATCGCGGCCGGGGCCAGGCGCAGCACGGCGTCGAAGCCGGCGGCGCCGTCCTCGGCGATCTCGGTCCCGTAGCCGTCGCGTTCCAGGTAGAGCTGCTGGAGGGTGGCGATGTTCCGGTCGTCCTCCACGATGAGGACCAGTCCCTTGCGAGGGTTCACGACGGCTCCGGGAGGGGTGGGCGCGGGACGGAGCCGCGGGCGGCCTGGGTCGGCGTCCATGCTAGTCAGCGGCGCGGGCCGCGGGCGTCGCGGCGGGGGGCCGGCGGCCGGAGCCTTACCGAAGCCTGACAATGCGCTCATGATCCCCTGGTGATCGGCGTCCATGATCGGTGACGGGCGAGCCCCGGGCCCCACCGGGCCCGCGCTCCGCCCTTCCTCCGTCCCCTCCTGGCAAGGACCACCCCTGATGACCACCACCGACCGGGCCGCCCGGCCCGGGGCCGCTCCCGCAGTACGCCCGGGGCGGCTGCACCGGGTGGGGCGCGGCTGTGCACGCCGCCCCTGGTTCGTGATCGCCGCCTGGCTCCTGGTCCTGGTCGCCGTCGTCGGCGCCGACCGGCTCTGGGGCGGCAGCTACGAGGACGACTTCAGCCTTCCCGGCACCTCGGTCCAGACCGGCGCCGACCTGCTCGACGCGCACGGGGGGCCGGCGGTCCGCGGGGTCCCCGCGCAGATCGTGCTGTCGGCCGGCGGACCCGGCGGGCTCGGCGCGCGCCGGGCGGACGTGGAGGCGGCGCGGGCGGAGCTGGCCCGGCTCCCGGAGGTGCTCTCGGTCAGCGACCCGCTCTCCACGCCCGGGTCGGTCACCCAGGACGGCCGGACCGGGTACTTCACCGTCCGCTTCTCCTCGACCCCGGCGCGCTTCGACGCCTCGTACGTCGACCGGGTCGACGCGGCGGTCGCGCCGCTGCGCGCGGACGGGGTCGAGGTGGAGTACGGCGGCCCGCTGGGCAAGCTCGCGGCCTCCGGCGGTGCCCACGGGGTGTCCGAGGCCATCGGTGTGGTGACCGCCCTGGTGGTGCTCCTGCTCGGCTTCGGCAGTGTGGCCGCGGCGGCGTTCCCGCTGGTCAGCGCCGTGGTCGGGGTACTGGCGGGGCTGGCGGCGCTGGGGCTGGCCGCGGCGCAGGTCTCTCTGGCCGCGGTCTCCCCGACGCTGGCGGTGATGATGGGCCTGGGCGTGGGCCTGGACTATGCGCTGTTCCTGGTGACCCGGCACCGCAAACTGCTGCACGGGACGGCCGATCCGGCGGAGGCGGCCGGCCGGACCGTCGCCACCAGCGGCCGGGCGGTGCTGGTGGCGGCGCTGACCGTGACGGTCGCCCTGGCCGGGCTGTTCGCCTCCGGGGTGGGCTTCATCGGGATGCTGGGCGTGGCCGCGGCCACCACCGTGCTGACCGGTGCGCTGGCCGCCCTCACGCTGACTCCTGCGCTGCTGGGCCTGGCCGGGCGGCGGATCGACCGGTTCCATGTCCGCGAGCCGGTCGACGAGCCCGAGGGGGACGGCGACGTGTGGCACCGCTGGGCGGCTGCGGTCGGCCGCCGGCCGTGGACCGCGCTGGTCGGGGGCCTGCTGGTGCTGGGGGTGCTCGCCGTACCGGTCGCGGGGATGCGGCTGGGGCATGTCGACGCGGGGGCGTCACCCGCGAGCTCGACCGAGCGCCACGCGTACGACCTGATCGCCGACGGGTTCGGGCCCGGCACGAACGCGCCGGTCACCGTCGTGGTCACCCTGGGCAAGGGGGGCGCGACCGACCGGGAGCGCACCGAGGTCGCCCAGGAGCTCTACGGCGCGCTCACCCGGACGCCGGGCGTCGCCTCGGCGACGGTGCCCGCGCCGACCGCGGACGGGGCCCTGCTGGTGGCCACCGTGGTCCCGGACAGCGCCCCGCAGGACCGGGCCACCGCCGACCTGATCCACCGGCTGACGGACGAGACGCTGCCCGACACCCTGGGCCCGCACGACGCCACCGGCTATCCGACCGGGCCGGCGGCGGGCCAGCAGACCTTCCGCGACGTGCTCGCGGCCCGGCTGCCGCTGGTCGTGGGCCTGGTCGTGGCGGCGGCGTTCCTGCTCCTGCTGGTCGTGTTCCGCAGTCCGCTGGTCGCGGCCAAGGCCGCGCTGCTGAACCTGCTGTCGATCGGCGCGTCGTTCGGTGTCGTGGTGGCGGTGTTCCAGTGGGGCTGGGGCGGGCCGCTGCTGGGCGTGGACGAGCCGGTTCCGGTGGAGTCCTACGTGCCGATGATGATGTTCGCGATCGTCTTCGGCCTGTCGATGGACTACGAGGTGTTCCTCCTGTCACGGATCCGGGAGCACTGGCTGGCCACCGGGGACGACCGGGCGAGCGTCGCGGCCGGCCTGGCCTCGACCGCCCGGGTCATCACCTGTGCCGCGATCGTCATGACCAGCGTGTTCCTGGCCTTCCTGCTGTCCCCGGACCCGGTGGTGAAGATGCTGGCGCTGGGGCTCGGTGTGAGCGTGGTCCTCGACGCGACCGTGGTCCGGCTGCTGCTGGTGCCCGCCTCGATGAACCTCCTGGGCCGGGCCAACTGGTGGATCCCCCGCCGGCTCGACCGGCTGCTGCCGCACCTGGACCCGGAGGGCGGCGACGGGGAGGCGGCCGTCCGCGGGGCCGGCGCCGAGGGGGTACGGGCGTGAGGCGGCGGGGGCCGGCGCTCTGGCTGTCGGGGGCGGCGGCCGGGCTGGCCCTGCTCGCCGGGACCGCCGAGTACGGCGCCACGCGCGTGGTCGAGGGCCGCATCGAGGACGCGCTCCGGCCCCGGCTGGGCCCGACCGAGGCGGACCTGTCCGGCCCGGGTCTGCTCGCGGTGGCCCGGGGCCGGGTGGACGCGGCGGAGGTGACCGGGCACGACGTGGCGTTCGGCCGGATCACCGGGGCCTCGGTCGACCTCAGCCTGCACGGGGTGACCACGGCCGGCGACGGCCGGGCCACGGTGGCATCGGTGCGGGGCCGGATCACGGTGCCGGCGGGCGCGGTGCGCGCCTCGCTCGCGGCGGGCGACCGGGCGCTGCCGGTCGGCGCGGTGACCACCGACCCGGCGTCCGGCACGCTCCGGCTCGGCCTGGGTCCGGGCGGAGCGGCCACCGTGGTCCTGCGCCCGGAACTGCGCGACGGCCGGCTCTCCTTCGACCTGGCCGAGGCCACCCTGCTGGGCCGGCCCGCACCCGAACGGCTGGTGGGGGCGGTCCGGGAGGAACTGGCCGCCGCCGAGGGGCGCCGGGCCGGCCCGGGCGGGGCGGACGCCGCGCTGCCGGGGCTGCGGGCGGAGGCGGCCCGGGTGACGGACCGGGGCGTGGAGGTCACCGTCCGGGGAACGGACCTGCACCTGGCACCGCCGTCCGGGGGGCTTGCGTAGCGGCTCGGCGGCGGGCGGGGCGCCACCGACTCGCGGACCCGCGTACCGGGCATTTCGCCCTGCTTTTCGTCAGGCTGGGCACGGTTGACGCCCCGCCGCTCCCCGAGCGCTCCGACAGAAGGTGCCAGGATGACGACTCCATCGCTCCGGCTCGACCCCCGCGTCCCCGCCACCCCTTACGACATCGGCCTGCCGGTGCTCCGGCTCGTGCTCGGCGCGATCATGGCCCTGCACGGCACGCAGAAACTGTTCCGGTGGTTCGACGGCCCCGGGGTGAAGATCACCGGGAAGTTCTTCGAGAAGGCCGGCTACCCGGCGGGCGAGACCATGGCCGTGATCGCGGGTCTCACCGAGACCCTCGGCGGCCTGGGGCTGATCCTCGGCCTGCTCACCCCGCTGGCAGCCGGCGCGATCGTCGGCGTGATGGTCAACGCCATCGCCGTGAAGTGGGCCGGCGCCTACCTCGGCGCGGAGGGGGTCGAGTTCGAGAGCCTGATCATCGCCGCCGCGGCCACCCTCGCCCTGACCGGCCCGGGCCGCTACGCGCTGGACCACTTCGTCCCGGTGCTCCGCCACCACCGCGTGCGGTACGGGGTCGCGTGCCTGCTCCTGGGCGTCGTCCTGGCCTTCCTGATCCTGCTCCTGCGCGACTAGGCGCCGCCGGCCGTCCGTACCCGGGAGGGCCTCGCCGGCTCCGGCCCGCGAGGCCCTCCCACGGCGACTACGGGGATTCCTGGGACTCCTGGGCCAGCCGGGAGTGCCGGTAGGAGTAGCCGAAGTAGACGACGAGCCCGATCAGGAACCAGATGACGAAGCGGAGCCAGGTCTCCGCCTGGAGGTACGTGATGAGCCAGACGGACGCGATCACCCCGATCGCCGGGGTGACCGGCATGAACGGGGCGCGGAAGGTGCGGGGCAGGTCGGGGCGCCGGTAGCGCAGCACGATGACCGCGGTGCACACGACGGCGAAGGCGAGCAGGATGCCGATGTTGGTGAGCTCCGCCACGTCGCCGATCGGGACGAGGCCCGCGATGGCGGCCGAGGTCGCACCGACGATCCAGGTGACCCGGGTGGGGACGTGGCGGGTGGGGTGCGTCTTGGCGAACCAGTGGGGCAGCAGTCCGTCCCGGCTCATGGAGAACCAGACGCGGGTCACACCGAGCATGAAGGTGAACATGACCGTGAGGATGCCGACGATGGCCCCGACCGCGATGATGTCGGCGACCGCGTCCAGCCCCACCGACTTGAAGGCGCTGGAGAAGCCGCTCTCCGGGTCGATCTCCGTGTAGTGCTGCATGCCCGTCAGCACCAGGCAGGCCAGCACGTAGAGCACCATCGCGATGCCCAGCGAGTACACGATGGCCTTCGGCATGTGGACTCCGGCACCCACCGGACCGACGCGCACCGTTTCTACCTGCGGGAGCGCTTCGTCATCGGCGCGTTCCACTTCGACAAGCCGCTCGACTGAGCGGAGCCGCGGACACCGGGCGACCGGCCGACCGGCGCCCGGCCGGTCGCGGCGGTCACTTCCCGTCGGGGTCCGGGTCCCGGGGGCCGGTCCACCGGGTGCGGCCGTCGCGGGGGTCGGCGGACTTCTGCGGCCGGTCGAGCCGGCTCGCCTCGTCCGTGTCCGCGGCCGCGGTGCGCCCGTCGTCGCGGCGCTCCCGGTGCTCTCCGGTCCCGGGGTCGGTCGCCCTCGTGGTGACGTGCGGCTTGCGGCGGTCCTCGGCCCCGTCGTCGTCGTGGTGCAGCGGGACCCCGCCCGCTCCGCCCTGCTCCTCGTCCATCGCCGATCCCTTCGGTCGTCCGGCGCCGGTCGTCGGGCATCGCCCTGCGGCGTCCTGCGTCTGTCCGGGCGGCTGCCCGGTCCGCGGCCGGGTAAACGGCCGGGGCCTCAGCGGCGGGCCTCGCCGCGGGCCGCTCCGATGCCGGCCGTGACCACGAGGGCCGTACCGGCGGCCTGGAGGACGGTGGGCGTCTGGGCGATCAGGACCATGCCCGCGCACAGGGCCACGGCCGGTTCCAGGCCGGCCAGGGTGCCGTAGGTGGTCTTGGACATGCGCTGCAAGGCCTTCATCTCCAGCAGGAACGGCAGCAGCGGCATCAGGACGGCGATCCCGAGCGCCGCCAGGGCCACCTCCCAGGTCAGGTGCGCGACCACCCCCGGCGCTCCGAACGGCGCGGCGACGACCGCGGCGACCGCGAACGACAGCGCCAGCCCGTGCTGCGCCGAGAACCGGCTGCCGACGTGCGCGGTGCCGATGACGTACAGCGCCCAGCAGGCGGCCGAGCCCAGTCCGAAGAGGACCCCGACGAGACCGGCGGAGCCGCTCCACGGCGAGGTGAGCAGCAGCACGCCCGCCGCGGCCAGGGCCAGCCAGAGCAGTTCGCGGACCCGGCGCGAACCGGCGACGGCGACCGCGAGCGGTCCGAGGAACTCCAGCGCCGTCGCCGTGCCCAGCGGCAGCCGGGCGGCGGCCTCCGCGAACAGCAGCATCATCCCCGCGCTGACCGCGCCGAGGCCGACGGTGCCGAGCAGGTCGGCGCGGGCCGTCGTGCGCACCACCCGCCACAGGGAGCGTCCGGTCCAGGCGAGCAGGATCACGGCGGCGAAGCCGAGCCGCAGCCAGGTGGTCCCCGCGGGGCCGAGCGCGTCGAACAGCTCGGTCGCCCCGGCGCGTCCCCACCGGCTGCCCGGATCCCGACCCCTGCCGGACCTCGGCCGGCTGCGCCTCCTCGTGGAGCTGCACCGCCTCGGCACCATGGCGGCCGTCGCCGCGAGCACCGGCTACGGCACCTCCGCCGTCTCCAAGCACCTGGGCGTCCTGGAGGCCGAGGTCGGTGTCCCCCTGCTCAGGCCGGTCGGCCGCCGGGTGCGGCTGACGCCCGCCGGGGAGCGCCTGGTCGAGCACGCGGTCGGGATCCTGGCCGCGGTCCAGGAGGCGCAGGCCGAGCTCAGCGGCGGGGCCGAGCCCGCCGGGCGGGTCCGGCTGGCCAGCTTCTTCACCGCGGTCGAACCGGTGGTCCTGCCCATGCTGGTGCGCCTGCGGGAGGCGTACCCGCGGATCGAGGTGGAGACGTACGAGCACGAGCCGGAGCACACCGTCGACCTGGTGCGCGCGGGCAGCATCGACCTCGGCCTGATCTACCACTACAGCCTGGTCCCGCGGGCGGTCCCGAGGGAACTGGACGCCCGGGTGGTCGAGGAGCAGCCGCTGTTCCTCGCGGTGCCCGCCGACCACCCGAACGCCGGGCGTCCGGTCGCCCTGGCCGAGCTGCGGGACTTCGCCACGACCGGGTGGATCGCCAACTCCCGCGGGACGGACGACGACGAGCTGGTGCAGCGGGTGTGCGCCATCGCCGGGTTCACCCCGCGCATCGCCCACCGCATGGACAGCCTGCACCTGGTGAACAGCCTGGTCGGCGCGGGCCTCGGGGTGGCCGTGCTCGCCGAGTCGGGCATCGAGGCCGGTCGTACCGATGTCGCGTTCCGGCCGCTGGATCCGCTGGCCGGCACCCGGCGCACCTCGCTGCTGGCCCGCGCCGGCCAGTGGTCGTGGCCGCCGATCGCGGCGGTGGCGGCGCTGGTCACCGGGTCTGCGGACTCAGGCGGTCAGCGCACGCCGTAGGACGGCGGCGAGTTCGGCGATCTGCCGCCGGGACACGTCGGCGGACAGGATCGCCTGGGAGCCGTGGAAGGTCCCGGCCCACTGGTGCAGCTCCACCGGTACGCCGGCCTGCAGCATGCCCACGGCGTACGCGATGCCCTCGTCGCGGTTCGGGCAGAACTCGGCGGTGGCCACGTACGCGGGCGGCAGACCCGACAGGTCGGTGGCCCGGGCCGGGGCCGCGTACGGCGTGGCGGGCGTGCCGCCCAGGTAGTGCCGCCAGGTGACGGCGACCTTGTCCCGTGTCATCCAGGGCGTGTCCGTGAAGTTCCGCGCGGACCAGGTCTGTTGGCGGTCGTCCAGTTCGGGCTGGTTGAGGAGCTGGAAGCAGATCCGCGGTCCCCGCTCGTCCCGCGCCCGGAGCGCCAGCGCCGCCGCGAGACCGCCGCCGGCGCTGTGCCCGCCCACCGCGATCCGCTCCGGGTCGACGCCCAGCCCGGCCGCGTGCCGGGCGGTCCAGGCCAGTGCGGCGTAGCAGTCGTCCAGCGCAGCCGGGAACGGGTCCTCGGGCGCCCGGCGGTAGCCGACCGAGACCACCACCGCCTCCGCGGCCTCGGCGACCCTCGCCGCCCACGGGTGCTCGGTGTCCAGGTCGCCCATGACGAATCCGCCGCCGTGGAGCCAGACGATCGCGCCCCGGGCCCCGCTCAGCGGGCGGTAGACGCGCACGGGCACGTCCGGCCGGGCCGGGCCGCCGGGCACCGTGCGGTCCTCGACGGTCAGGCGGGAGGTGTCCGGTGGCGGTACGGAGCGGGCCAGCGCGGCGAGCTTCGCCCGGTCGGCGACCGGGTCGGTGAGGTCGGCCCGGGGGAACAGCGGGATGAACGCTTCGAGTTCGGGATCCATGCCGCCCATGGTCGCGGCCTGCGCCGCCCTCCCGCATCCGCCACCCGTCGGTCAACGGGCCCCGCCCGCGCACCGATCGGCGGGTGCTGGGGGTCGGCCGGTACGCCTATCCTCGACCGCATGGAGGTACTGGCCGCACGGCTGTCCCAGTTGGACACGCAGGCCGAGGGCGCGATCCGCGTCGTCATGTTCTACGACACGCTGATGCGTCGGCGGGTGGACCTGCCGGCCCTGGCGCGCGCCTCGGCGGGTCTGGCCGAGTGCGTGGCCGGGATCCGGCTGCGCGCGTCGGGGCGGGCGATCCGCCGGGCACCCGACGGGAGCGAGGCTCCGGAGCCGTCCGAGGTGGCGGGGTCCGCGGCCGGTCCCGGGACCGTGACCGGCCTTGGGTCCGCGGCCGGGTCCGCCGCCGGCGCTGGGCCCGCGGCCGGGTCCGCCGGCGGCGCGCCGACGCATCGGGCGTCCACCACGGTCGCGGTGACCCTGGACGACGAGGAGATCGGCGAGGTGTGGCTGGAGCGCCCCGGCCCGGCCGGTCCGCTGGACGAACTCCTGCTGGACCGGCTCGCCCTGGCCGTCGCCGGGGTCGTCGAGCGCTACGGCCCGGCCCGTACCACCATGGCCGATCCGGCCCTGGTCGAGCTGGTGATCAGCGCCGACAGCGACGAGGCCGCCCGGGCGCGGGCGTTGCGGCTGCTGGGCTTCGCCGTCGGCGCGCCGGTCCGGGTGGTCGCCGTACGCTCACCACTGCCGCTGGACCAGGTCGCCGCCGCGCTCTGCCCGGCCCGGCCCGTGAAGGCGGCGCCGCTCGCCGCCGCGGGGGCGGTCCTGGCCACCACGGTGGACCCGTCCCGGCTGCCGGCGCAGGTCCGCGCTGGCCTCGGCGGCTCCGACGCCCCCGACCGGGCCTGGCGCGAGGCCCGTACCGCCCTCCGTTTCACGACCGCACGCCGCCCGGTCGTGCGTCACGCGGACCTGGGGGCGCTGGCCCTGCTGGCCCAGGTGCCGGACCGGGCCCTGCGCGACAACCCGGACGTGGCCGCCGTGGCCCGGCTGGCCGGCACCCCGGCGGACCTGGACACCCTGGACGCCTACTGCTGCACCGGCTCGCTGCGGGGCGCCGCCGACCTCCTCCACCTCCACCACAGCAGCGTCTCCCGCCGGCTCGACCACCTGGCCAAGGCCCTGGAGCTCGACCTCACCGCGCCGGATGGTCTGCTCCGGGCCAGGGTCGCGCTCAGCGCATGGCGGCTGCTCGACGGCTGACTGGTCGTTTCTGCGGTGAACGCACTGGGCCATTGGGGTGAGTAAAGGGCTCCTTTGCGAAAGTTCAAGGAATCACCAGGAAATCATCTGCTGCGAGTAAAGCGCTTCTTCGGAGGAGATGACGGATGAGCTACGGGAACACACTGCGCGCGGCCATCGCGGAGCCCGGCACCACGCCCCTGATCGGCGTGTACGACATGTACTCGGCCTCGGTGGCGGCCGGGCACTACGACGGGATGTTCGTCTCCGGCTTCGGCTTCGCGGCCTCGTACTACGGACTGCCGGACATCGGCTTCATCGCCTGGCCGGACATGCTGGGCTTCGTGCAGCGGCTGCGCGGCGCGTTCCCGCGGCACCACCTGCTCGTGGACATCGACGACGGGTACGTCGACCCCGAGGTGGCCTGCCACGTCGTGGAGGGGCTGGAGCGGATCGGGGCCTCCGGGGTGATCCTGGAGGACCAGAAGCGCCCCCGCCGGTGCGGGCACGCCGACGGCAAGCTGGTGCTGCCGCTGGCCGAGTACCTGGAGAAGCTGGACATGGTGCTGGCCACGCGCAAGGACCTGGTGGTCGTCGCCCGTACGGACGCCACGGACGAGGCCGACATCCTGCGGCGGGCCGAGGCGCTGGCGGCGACGGACGCGGACGTCGTGCTGGTGGACGGGGTCCGCAGCGTGGAATGGATCCGGCGGATCAGGGAAGTGGTCGACGGCAAGCCGCTGTTGTTCAACCAGATCGCCGGCGGCAAGTCGCCCCGGCTCTCGCTGACCGAGCTCGGCGAGCTCGGCATCGACGTGGCGATCTACAGCACGCCGTGCCTGTTCGCGGCGCACGAGGCGATGGACGCCGCCCTGGGCGAACTGAAGCGCGCCGACGGGCGGTTGCCGGCGACGGACGCGAGGGACCAGATCGGCGTCGCCGAGTCCACCCGGCTGCTGGCCAAGAACATCACCCGGCACCACCCCGTCCCGACGGCGCGGGAGCGGGTGGACGCATGACCTCCGGGCCACGGCGCGTCCGGCTGGCCGCGTACCTGACGGCGGCCCTGGTGGGCGGCGCGGCCGCCCCCGCGGCGGCCGGCGACAGCCTGATCACCGTC
Organism: Streptomyces sp. WAC06614; assembly: GCF_003949795.1. GTDB lineage: Bacteria > Actinomycetota > Actinomycetes > Streptomycetales > Streptomycetaceae > Streptomyces. Next base: position 14,369 of record NZ_RPRY01000041.1, on the reverse strand, counting down.
ATCGACAACTCCCACGCGGACTCGGTCGTGGAGATCGACCGCTCGGCCAACCTGCAGACCGGCAGCGGCACGGCCGGCAGCGACCACGAGGGCAGCGCCGCGGACACCTTGGCCACGCTGATCGAGGCGCTCCACGCGAGCCGGGCCGGGCCGGCTGGGCCGCACCAGGCGTCCTGACGACCCCCTGGTTGAGTGTGCGCTGTTTGTGACCAACGTGTCGTGATTCTGCCACGATCCCGCGCACGCGAGCTGGACGGACCGAGCGACATAAAGACGCTGTTAGGGTGACGTGCGCCTGCCAAGGCATGCCTGGGCGGGTTCCTGCTCATCGCTCTTTCTCAACGGGGTCCAAACGTGAAGCTTCGTCATGTCCGCGCAATCGCCGTGTTCGGTCTCGCCGTCGTCGCGCTCACCGGCGCCCGGGGCCACCACGGCGCCAGCTGCGGCGGGGGCCACAGCTCCAGCTCGTCCAGCAGCTCCGGCGGCTCCGGTACGTCCGGCACCTCCGGCAGCACCACCAGCGGCACCACCGGGGGCAGCGGCTACGACGGCACGTCGGGCACGTCCGGTACGTCCGGCACGTCCGGCAGCTCGTCGAGCAGCGGCACGTCGGTCTCCGGCGGTTCGAGCAACGCCAACCAGGCCTCGCGCGACATCAAGATCGACAAGTGCCGGATGGACGACACGGGCAAGAACATGGTCGCCCGGCTCACCGTCACCAACAGCGGCACGCGGGACTACACGTACAACATCACGATGAAGTTCGAGGGCGCGCCGGGCTCGAACACCTTCGCCGCCACGGCCAAGGCCAAGACCGTGGTCGTCAAGGCCGGCGCCTCCCAGCAGGTCGAGGCCACGGCGCCGTACACCGGCAAGGGGGACGGCAGCGAGTACAAGTCGTGCGTCGTCTCCAGCGCCACGAAGAGCTGACGACCGGTCCTTCGTCACGTCCCAGTGGCCCGGCAGCCCTGTGCTGCCGGGCCACCGCCGTCACAGGCTCGCGGCGCGGTGCGTGGGGCGGCCGTCCAGCACCGTCAACAGGACCGGCACGTCCAGGAGTTCCGTCGCGGGCGTGGTGAGGGGATCGGCCGCGAAGGCGGTGAGGTCGGCGCGGTGCCCCACGGCGATCCGCCCGGCCTCGTGCTCCTCACCGGCCGCGTACGCCGGCGCGACCGTCATGCCCCGCAGCGCCTCCAGGGCGGTCAGCGCCTGCTCCGGGCCGTGCGGGGCCTGGCTCAGGTCACGGGAGGGGCGGCGGTGGCGGGCCCCCGCCATCACACCCAGCGGCGGGTACGGCGCAATGGGCCAGTCGGAGCCGAGCACCACCGTGGCGCCCGAGTCCCACAGGTCGCGGCAGCGCCAGGCGCGCGCGGCGCGCTCCTCGCCGAGGCGGCGCGACCAGTTGTCGGTGTGGTCGGCGCGGGTGAAGTCGCAGCAGTGGGTGGGCTGCATGGAGGCGATGACGCCGAGCTCGGCGAACCGGCGCAGGGTGTCGTCGGGCACGGTCTCGATGTGCTCGACCCGGTGCCGCGGCCCGCGCCGCCCGCCCGCCGCCGGCCCGGGGGCCCCGGCCTGGGCCTGGGCCTTCTCGACGGCGTCGAGGACATGGCGGACCGCAGCGTCGCCGATCGCGTGGGTGGCCGTGGACACTCCGGCCCGGTGCAGCTCGGCGAGGGTCCGCGTGTACACCTCGGGGTCCGGCCAGAAGGCGTGGGTGGACTCGCCGTGGCAGTCGGGGCGTTCGAGCCAGGCGGTGCCGTTGTCGATGGTGCCGTCCATGAAGGTCTTGACCCCGTCGACCCGCCACAGGGCGCCGCCCGTGCCCTGCTGCTCGATCAGCGCGCGGACGCCGTCGGCGTCCGTGCCCGGCTGGCACCAGGGGGCCACGCGCAGCCGGAGCGGGAGGTCGCCGGCCGCGTCGAGTTCGGCGTAGAAGGCGAGGCTGTCGCCGTTGGCGTCCATGGCGTGCCCCCCGGTCAGGCCGCTGGCGGCCATGGCCCGCAGGGCCGCGGCGAGCCGGTCGCGGCGCTCGGCCCGGGTGGGCTGCGGGGCCACCCGCTCGACCAGTTCGCAGGCCGCGTCCTCCAGGAGCAGCCCGGTGGGCCGGCCTCCGGCGTCGCACACGACCTCGGCGGAGGCCTGGTCGAAGGTGCGGGGGCCGTCGACGCCGGCCAGTTCCAGGGCGCGGCGGCTGGCGAGCAGGGAGTGGGCGTCGAAGAGCAGGAGGGTGGCCGGGACCCCGTCGAGCACCGCGTCGAAGGGGGCCGTCTCCACCGGTCCGGCCCCGAAGACGTTCGGGTCCAGGCCCCAGCCGTGCAGCCAGCCCCCGGGCGCGAGCTCCCGCACGCCGGCCGCGAGGGCCGCGCGCACCTGCGGCACGTCGGTGCAGCCGGACAGGTCGAGGCCGTGGGTGAGTTCGGCCCCGGAGACGGGGTGCACATGCCCGTCGACCAGCCCGGGGGTCACCACCGCCCCCTTGAGGTCGACCACGGTCGCGGAGGAACCGGCCGCGGCCCGGACGGACCGCTCGTCCCCCAGCGCGGCGATCCGCCCCCCGACGGCGGCGAGGGCGGTCCCGGGCAGAAAGCCCCCGGACACCGGGTCGAGCAGACGGGCGGACAGCAGGACGAGTGGTTCGTGCACGAAAGGCTCCAGAAAGGTGCGATGACGGATCACGTCCGACGCCCGTGCCCACGCCCGGGCGCGGACGCGACCTACGGACGGGCCTCGATTCGGCCGCCGGGCCCGGACGCGGACCCCGGCTCGGGCGCTGACGCGGGCGCGTGCCCCGGCCCGGGCTCGGGCGCAGCCTTCGGACCGGCCTCGGCTCCGCCCCGGGACAGGGGCGTGGCTCCCGCGCGGCCGGGTGCGGCCAACGCGCCCGGCCGTAGCCCCAGTTCCTGCTCGGCCGTGGTGACGGCCATGCGGGTCACGGCCGCCGGGCGGTCGGTGGTGTCGGTGTTGGCGTGGGCGCCCAGGCCGTCGAGGACGACCAGGATCTTGATGGTGGTCACCCGGGGGTCGTCCGTCCGGAACTCCCCCTGCTCCACGCCCCGCCGGACGACCTCCTCCAACCGCCCGCGCCACGCGGCCTCCTGCCCGGCGACCCGGTCGCGCAGCACGTCCCGGTAGCGGCTGAGGTGCCGCGCGTTGATCCACAGCCGGCTGATGGCGTCGTACGCCGGGCCGGAGGTCTGCGCGAAGAACGCCGCCAGCCGCTCCGTCGCGGAAGCGGAGGACCCGGCCCCGGCGGGATCGGCGGGCGGGACGAGCCGGTCGAGCTCGGCGGTGGCCGCACTGCCGAACGCCTCGGCCACCAGATCCTCCACGGAGGGGAAGTAGTGGCTGATCAGACCGGGCCGGACGGCCAGCTCCTCGGCGATCCGCCGCAGCGTGACGCACTCCAGCCCCTCGGCCAGGGCCACCCCGGTGGCGGCCGCCACGATCTCGGCCCGGCGGGCGTCCGGGGACTTGCGGATCCGTTTGCGCTGGACGCTTGACGACATACCGAGGATGCTATTGAGTGTGCGACCAATAAGCAAGCAGGTGGATGTTCCCGCGCACCGGAGGACCCCATGGCGTCCGCGATACCCGACCCCCAACGCCCGCCGCAGCACCGCGCCACGGCCCCCTCCCCGGGACCCGCCGAGGGACCCGCCACGGAACCGGTCCGGCCGGCCCCGGAGCGGGCCGGGCACATCGAGGCCCACGGCATCGACCCGGTCCCGGACGACGAGCGCCACGGCCGCCCCCGCGACCTCTTCGCGGTCTGGGCGGCGGCGAACGTCAACTACCTCAGCCTGGTCGTCGGCGGCGCGCTCGTCCTCCTGGGCCTGAGCCTGTGGCAGTCCCTCGCCGTGATCGTCGTCGGCAATCTGTTCTGGCTGCTGACGGGCCTCGTCGCGGTCTCCGGCCCGGCCGCCGGTGCACCGAGCGAGGTGATCACCCGGGCCGTGTACGGCGTCCTCGGCAACCGCGTGAACAACGCGATCGGCGGCTGGCTGGTCTCGGTCTGCTACTTCGCCCTCAACCTGGCCGCCGCCGCGGCCGCGGCCTTCGCCCTGGTCGAGCGGACCGGGATCACCGCGACGACCGGGGTCAAGGTCGCCGTGATCGTGGTCATCGCCGCGCTGACCCTTGCCATCAGCGTGTACGGACACGCGACGATCATGCGGCTCTACCTGCCGATCACCCTGGCCCTGACCGCGGCCTTCGCCGTCGTGGCCGTCGCCGTGGCCCGCCACGCCGACTTCACGTACACCCCCGACGAGCCGCTCACCGGGGTCGACCTGTGGGCCGCCCTGCTCGCCGGTGTCACCCTGACCGCGTCCGGCCCGCTGTCGTACACGACGAGCGCGGACTTCTCCCGCTACCTGCCGCGCGCCTCCTCGCGGGCGGCGATCGTCGGCTGGACGGCTTTCGGCGCCTTCCTGCCGAGCGTCCTCGTGTGCGCGCTGGGCGCGTTCGCCGCGACCGCCGTCGACATGAGCGATCCGCAGGAAGGCCTCCAACAGCTCCTGCCGAGCTGGTTCTCCCCCGTCTTCCTGCTCGCCCTGGTCCTCGGCACGATCGCCGTCAACGCCCTGACCGCGTACAGCGCCGGACTCGCCCTCCAGGCCGTCGGCCTGCGGATCCGCCGCTCGGTCAGCGTGCTCCTCGACGGCCTGGCCGCCGTCGCGCTGACGGTGTACGGCCTGCTGGCCTCCCGGTTCCTCGACACGATCAGCAACGCCCTGCAGGTGATCGTCGTCCTGATCGGTCCGCTGATGGCGGTCTACGCCACGGACGTGGTCCTGCGGCGCGGGCGCTACGACGGCGCCGCGCTCGCGGACGAGAGCCCCCGCAGCCCCTTCTGGTACACCGGCGGCGTCCACCCGGCCGGCGCCCTGGCCGTCGGCGGGGGCGTCCTCGCCGCCGCCCTCTGTGTGAACACCGTCTACACCGGCCCGCTCGCCACGGCCCTGGGCGGGGTGGACCTCTCCCTGCCCGCCGGCATGACCGTCGCGGCCGCCGTGTACGCCGCCACCCTGCGCCGCCCGGCGCCATAGGTCGGTCGTCGAGACATGCCGTCGGCGTGCTGCTGGTGGCCGCCCCCGCTGGTCGCCGTCCGCCGGCGACGACGCGGCGCCACCAGGGCCACCGCCCCCTTCAGTCCCACCAGTTGAAGAGCAGTGCGCCGAGCGTCGGCGGCTGCCAGTAGTCGATCTGGTGCCACTCCGTCTCCGCCAGCGCACCGGTGTCGCACTCCTGGACCGGGGTCCGGAGCAGGGCTGCCCCCAGCACGGTGAAGCCGTGGGCGGTCAGGGCGTCCGCCCAGGTGGGTGGGTCCAGGAACTCGTCGGTGTACGCGAGGCCGGGTTCCGGCACGAAGGCGACGTACGGATGGTGGCCGTGGAACAGTGCCACGTGCGGTGCGGCGGCCCGGTCGGTGAGCGCGGCGCAGTGGAAGTTCTGCGGGTACCACCGTTTGCGGTGGTACCCCACCTCGCCGCCCGCCGCCCGCGCCGCTGCGTCCCAGGCCGCGTCGCACACCGCGGGGTCGACCTGCGGGAGTTCCGGCTCGTTGATGTGCCGGAATCCGGTCGCACCCCGCGGCACCCGGAACACGGCCCGACGGTCCGTCGTTCCCAAGCCCGGCTCCTCCCCCACGTCCTTCGCACGCCGAGGAGGAGCCTACGGCCCGACGGTCAGCAGATGCGCGGGAGTTGTTCGCCCACCGGGAGGTCGATCACCCGGGTGCCGCCCAGGCCGGTGCGGGCCACGACCAGGCCCGGGTGGTCCGCGACCGCCTCCCCCACGACGGCTGCGCGGCGGCCCAGGGGGTGGGCGTGCATCGCGTCCAGCACGGCGTCGGCGTGCTCGCGCGGGACGAACGCCACGAGCTTGCCCTCGTTGGCCACGTACAGCGGGTCCAGGCCGAGCACCGCGCAGGCGTTGGCCACGGCCGGGGGTACCGGGACGCTGCCCTCGCGCAGGACCACGCCGGTGCCCGAGGCGGTCGCGATCTCGTTGAGCGCGGCGGCCAGTCCGCCCCGGGTCGGGTCCCGCAGGACGTGCAGATCGGGGGTGACCGCCAGCATCGCCTGCACCAGCCCGCCCAGGGCGGCGCAGTCGCTGGCCACGTCCACCCCGAACTCCAGGCCCTCCCGCACGCTCATGATGGCCATGCCGTGCAGCCCGATCTCGCCGCTGACGATCACCACGTCGCCGGGCACCACGCGCTGCGGCCGCAGGTCCACGCCCGCCGGGATCAGGCCGATGCCCGAGGTGTTGACGTAGATCCCGTCGCCGTGTCCCGACTCGACCACCTTGGTGTCACCGGTGACCACCTCCACCCCGGCGGCCCGTGCCGCGGCGCCCAGGGCCTCGGCCACCCGGGCCACCACGGCCGTCTCCACGCCCTCCTCCAGGATGAACCCGCAGGACAGGTACGCCGCCCGGGCCCCGCTCATCGCCAGGTCGTTGACCGTGCCGTTGACCGCCAGGTCGCCGATGCTGCCGCCGGGGAAGAACAGCGGCCGGACCACGTACGAGTCGGTGGAGAAGGCCAGCCGGGCCCCGCCGAGGGTGAGCTGTGCGCTGTCGCCGAGCCCGGCCAGCGCCGGGCCGCCGTAGGCCGGGGCGAAGACGTGCTGGACCAGTTCGGCGGAGAGCGCGCCTCCGCCACCGTGTCCCATCACCACGCGCGGATGGTCCCGCAGCGGTGCCGGGCAGGTCCACCCGGTGATGTCCAGCGGTGCGGCCTCCCCCTGCCGATCCGCCCGAGCCGTCGTCTCCGTCTCCGTCTGCGTCTGCGTCTCAGCCAACGGGGCTCGCCTCCCGGGTCGTGGGCTCGGTGCCGGTGGTGCCCGTGGTGGTGCCGGTTGCGGTGCCCGCCGTCCGTGGTGCGGCGAGGTCCAGGCGGCGGTAGAGGTAGTACGCCGCGCAGGCGCCTTCGCTGGAGACCATCGTGGCGCCCAGCGGGGTGCGCGGGGTGCACACCGTGCCGAACGCCTCGCACTCGTGCGGTTTGAGCAGCCCCTGGAGCACCTCGCCGCTGCGGCACTCGGCCGGCTCCCGGGTGGCGATCCCGGTCACCGAGAACCGGTGCTCGGCGTCGAACTCCCGGTACCGCTCGGACAGTCGCCACCCGCTGTCCGGGATCACCCCGATCCCCCGCCAGGCCCGGTCGGTCACCTCGAACACGTCGTCCAGCATCGCCAACGCGGCCGGGTTCCCCTCGGGCCGCACGGCCCGTGCATAGGCGTTCTCGACGGTGTGCTCACCGCGTTCGAGCTGCCGTACGGCCCGCCGTACGCCTTCCAGGATGTCCAGCGGTTCGAAGCCGGTGACCACGATCGGCACCCGGTGCCGCTCGGCCAGTTCGGGGTACTCGGCCGTGCCCATGACGCTGCACACGTGCCCGGCCGCGAGGAAGCCCTGCACCCGGCAGCTCGGCGAGGACATGATCGCCTCGATGGCCGGGGGCACCCGCACGTGCGAGACCAGCAGGCTGAAGTTGGGAATGCCCAGGCGCTGGGCCTGGTACACCGTCATGGCGTTGGGCGGGGCGGTGGTCTCGAAGCCGATGCCGAAGAACACCACCTCCTTGTGCGGGTTCTGCCGGGCGATCTTCAGGGCGTCCAGCGGGGAGTACACCACCCGCACGTCGCCGCCCTCCCCGCGCACCCGGAACAGGTCCCGGCCGGAGCCGGGCACCCGGAGCATGTCCCCGAACGAGCAGAAGATCACCTCGGGCCGGGAGGCGATCTCCAGGGCCTTGTCGATGACCTCCAGCGGGGTGACACAGACCGGGCATCCCGGCCCGTGGATCAACTCGATCTCGTCGGGCAGGAGTTGGTCGATGCCGTGCCGGATGATGGTGTGGGTCTGCCCGCCGCACACCTCCATCAGCGCCCACGGCCGGGTGACGGTGGCCCGGATGTCGTCCAGCAGCTTGCGGGCGAGGCCCGGGTCCTGGAACTCCTCGATGTACTTCATCGCTGCGCCGCCTCCCAGGGGTCGCCGAACTCCTCCTGCAGCATGCCGAGTTCCTCGAACAGCTCCAGGGTCCTGAGCGCCGAGGCCTCGTCGAGCCGCTGGAGGGCGAAGCCGACGTGCACGATGGCGTACTCGCCGACCTGGAGGTCCGGCAGGTACTCCAGGCAGACCTCCTTGACCACCCCGCCGAAGTCCACGGTGGCCATGCGGGTCCCGTCCCGCTCGCCGATGTCAATCACTCTGCCGGGCACCGCCAGGCACATGGGCTCCTCCTCGCTGTGGGTGTTGCGCGTCCGCGTGCTGCGCGGCGGCTGCCGCGACCATCAGCTGGCCGAGGGCCAGCCCGCCGTCGTTCGGGGGGACCTGCCGGTGGCGCAGCACGGTGAAGCCGTCCGCGCGCAGCAGCCGGGCGCAGGCCCCGGACAGCAGGGTGTTGGCGAACACCCCGCCGGTCAGGGCGACGGTGTCCAGGCCGTGCCGGGCCCGGGCGGCCGCGCTCAGGTCGGCGACGAGCTCGGCGACCGCCGTGTGGAACCGGGCCGCGACCACCGCCGCCGTCGCCCCGGCCCGTACGTCGGCCCCCACGGCGGCGAGGACCGGCCCGGGGTCCGCGATCACGGGGGACGACGCGAGGTCCGCGTCCGCGCCGCTCCCCTGCCGCAGGGCGAACCGGTAGCCCGGGCCGGCCGTGTCCCCGGCGGCGAGCGCCGCCGCCTCCAGCTCGACCGCGGCCTGGGCCTCGTAGCCGGCGACGTGGCAGACACCGGCCAGGGAGGACACCGCGTCGAACAGCCGGCCCATGCTGGAGGTCGGGGCGCAGTTGAGGTGGCGTTCGAGCTGACGGCGCAGGACGGCCCGCTCGTCGTCCGGGCAGGCGTCCGTGCACGGCAGCCCGGGGTCCCAGGCCTCGCCCGCCGCCCACAGGTGCGCCAGCGCCATCCGGTACGGACGGCGGACGGCCGCGTCACCGCCGGGCAGCGGGACGTATCCCAGGTGGGCGAAGCGCCGGTAGCCGCGGTAGTCCGCCAGCAGGACCTCGCCGCCCCACACGGCCCCGTCGTCGCCGTAGCCGGTGCCGTCGAAGGCGATGCCGATGACGGGTGCGCTGCCGTCCAGGCCGTGTTCGGCCATCGCCGAGGCGATGTGGGCGTGGTGGTGCTGGACCCGGTGCACCGGGCGGCCGGCCGCGGTCCGGTGGGCCCAGCGGGCGGTGCGGTAGCCGGGGTGCCGGTCGGTGGCGAGCAGGGCGGGCGTGACGCCGGTGATGGACTCCAGTTGGCGTTCGGCCCGTTCGTAGGCGGTCTGGGTGGCCAGCGAGTCCATGTCGCCGATGTGCGCGGACAGCCAGGCCTGCCGGTCGCGGCCGAGGCAGAAGGCGTTCTTCAGGTCCCCGCCGGTCGCCAGGGTCGGCGGCACGGGCAGGGGCAGGGTGAGCGGCAGCGGTGCGTGGCCGCGGGAGCGGCGGACCAGCAGCGGCGCGCCGTCGCAGATCCGGACCACGGAGTCGTCGCAGGGCACGTGGACGGCCCGGTCGTGGGTGAGCCAGGCGTCGGCGATACCGGCCAGCCGTTCCAGGGCCTCGGTGTCGTCGGTGACGATCGGTTCGCCGGAGAGGTTGGCGCTGGTCATCACGAGCAGCCGGGGCCCGGGCGGGTCACCGGGCAGCCCGAGGAGCAGGTGGTGCACGGGGGTGTAGGGCAGCATGAAGCCCAGGTCGGGGCAGCGGGGCGCGACCGCCTCGGCGACCTCGCCCACCGTGTCCCCGGCGCGCCGCCGCAGCAGGACCACCGGCCGGTCGGCGCCGGTCAGCAGCGCCCGTTCCTCGGCCCCGACGTGGGCCAGCCGCTCCACGGCCGCGAGGTCCGGGGCCATCAGCGCGAACGGCTTGTCCCCGCGGCCCTTGCGGCGGCGCAGCTCCGCCACCGTGTCGGCCCGGGTGGCGTCGCAGGCCAGGTGGTAGCCGCCGAGCCCCTTCACCGCGAGGACCGCGCCGGCGGCGAGCAGCCGGCGGGCCTCGGTGATCGGGTCCGGGGCGGGGTGCTCGCGCGGGGGCCGGCCGGTCAGCAGCCGCAGTCGGGGCCCGCACGCCGGGCAGGCGACGGGCTGGGCGTGGAACCTCCGGTCGGCCGGGTCGGCGTACTCCCGGGCGCAGTCGGGGCACAGGGGGAAGCCGGCCATGGTGGTGTGCGCCCGGTCGTAGGGCAGCGCGGTGACGATCGTGAACCGTGGGCCGCAGTGGGTGCAGGTGATGAACGGGTGCCGGTGGCGCCGGTCGGCCGGGTCGGCCAGCTCGGCCAGGCAGTCGGCGCAGGTGGCGGTGTCCGGGGAGACCAGGGTGCGGGCCGCGCCCTCGGTGCGGGAGGCCACGATGGTGAACCCGCCGGTACCGGCCGCCGGTACCGGGTGGTGGTCGACGGCGTCGACCACGGCCAGCGGGGGCGCGTCGGCGGCGAGCCGGGCGCAGAACTCCCGCACGGCCGCGGCCGGGCCCTCCACCTCGGCGACCACGCCCTCGGGGGTGTTGGTGACGTGCCCGGCCAGCCCGAGGGCGGTGGCGCGGGTGTACACGTACGGGCGGAACCCCACGCCCTGCACGACGCCGCGCACGGTGACGCGGCGGCGCTCGACCGACTCCATCGGCGGACCGGCCGTCAGCGCGGACCGGCCGCGGCCAGGGAGGACCGACCGGGGCCGGGATCCTGGTCGGGGGCGTGCTCGTGGTCGTGCTCGTGGCCGTGGCCGTGGTGGTGACCGTGGTCGTGGTCGTGGTTGTGGTTGTGGTTGTGGTTGTGGTTGTGGAGACCGTGGTCGTGGCCGTGGCCGTGGTGGTGCCCCTGCCCGTGGTGGTGGCCGTGCGAAGTGGCCGGGCCCGCCATGACCGGCGTGTGCGCCGGCGCGCCCGCGCCCACCGCCGAGGCCCGGTCCAGCAGCAGGCCCAGCCCGGTGCCGCGCCGGGCGGAGGTGAGCAGCACCTCCACTCCGGGGTTGACCTGCTGCACGTGGCGACGGAACGCGGCCTCGTCGAACTCCGCCGGCCCGGCCAGGTCGGTCTTGGTGACGACGACGAGCTGGGCCAGCCCGAAGGCCGTCGGGTACTTCAGCGGCTTGTCCTCGCCCTCGGTCACCGAGGCCAGCACCACCCGCAGACTCTCGCCGAGGTCGTAGGAGGCCGGGCAGACCAGGTTGCCGACGTTCTCGACGAACAGCAGCCGGGTCTCCGGCGGCAGCCAGCCGTCCAGGTGGCGGCCCAGCATCTCGGCCTCCATGTGGCACAGCCCGTCCGTGAGCACCTGCCGGACCGGCAGCCCGGACCGGGCCAGTCGGACCGCGTCGTTCTCGGTGGCCAGGTCCGCGGTCAGGGCCGCCGCGGGCACCCCGCGCTCACGGGCCAGACCCAGTTCCCGTTCCAGCAGTGCGGTCTTGCCGCTGCCGGGGCTGGACAGCAGGTTGACCACGGTGACGCCCGCCGCGGTGAGGCGGGTGCGCAGTGCGTGCGCGGCCCCGTCGTTCTTGGCGAGCACCGCCTGCTTCAGATCGACCTCTCGGCACATGCTTCAGCGCTCCTCGGGGATCGGTTCGCCGGCAGGCACGCACACGGGTCCGTCGTCCCAGGTCACGCTCTCGATCCGGAGTTCACGACCGGACCGCAGCTCCGTCCCGGTGGCCGAACCGCAGCCCGGGCAGCACAGGTCGGGCGGCATGCCCACGGCCCAGTCGGTGGAGCAGCCGGTGCAGTGCGCCCGTGCCGGGACCGGGGTGGTGACCAGGGCCGCGCCCTCCAGGAGCGTGCCGGTGCAGGCCAGTTCGAAGCAGAAGGCGAGTGCGTCGGGCACCACGCCCGCCAGCGCGCCCACCTGGAGCCGGACCTCGCGCACCGCGTGTGCGCCGCCGTCGCGCGCGGCGTGTTCCACCTGATCCACCACGGACATGGCGATCGACATCTCGTGCATGGGACTCTCCGTCCTGCCGCGGCTCATTACAGCGGCAGGGACGGGTCGTCCGGCCGGGGCTCGCCGCCGCGCCGTCCGCCCTTAGACCATTCGGCAGGGGGCGTGAACGGCGCACGGCACGGCCGTCAGATCCTGCGCATGTGCAGGTAGCGACGGACGTCGGGGAACAGCCGCGCCAGCACGGCGGCGACGGACGCCGCGAACACGCCCCCGACAATGGCCTTCTTCACGTGGGTCTCCTCACCTCTGGGGGAGGACGGCGCGGCTGCGTCCGTCCGGGTCCTCGGCGGCCAGGTCCCGGACCAGCTCCAGGAGCAGCCGTACGGCTTCCGGCACCGCGGCGGCCACGGGGGCGCTCAGCCCCATGCCCTCCTCGGTGGCGGCGGGTTCGCAGCCGACCACGAGCACCTGCCGCGGCGGGGTGCCACCGGTGCCGGCGCACAACGTGTCCAGCAGGGCGAGCACCGTGTCCGGGGTCATCTGGTGGCCGTCGAGCGGGGCCGCCCCGCCGGGCCCGACGGGATCGGGGGCGGGCGTGCCGGCGTCGATCACGTACAGGGTGCCGGGGGCGCCGCCGCGGGCGGTGGCGTCGACCAGGACGGCGGTGTCGTACCCGTCGAGCAGTTGGTACGCGAGGTGGACCCCGCGGACACCGAAGTCGACGGCCTCGACTCCGTCGGGCAGGGCGCAGCCGGCGAGCTGCCGTACGGTCTCCACGCCGAAGCCGTCGTCCCCCAGGAACACGTTCCCGATCCCGGCGACCAGGACGGCACCGCTCATCTAGGCCTCCACGGGGCTGAGTTCGTCGGGCTGGAAGTACAGGAAGCGGCCCTGTTCGCGCCGGATGTCGGCGCCCGGGTCGCCCTCCACGGTGACGGCCAGGTGCACGCCGCCGTCCACGTCGTGCAGGACGGCCTCCACGAGGGCGGTGCGGCCCTGGAGGAACAGGTCCTGGGCGTCGGTGCGGCGCAACCCGGGCCGCAGCAGGACCCGGCTGCCGGGGCCGACCGGCACCCCGTCGACCTGGACATGCTCGGGCGGCGGGCCGGCGGGGTCCGCGCCGGCCGGGTCCCACCAGGGGGTGTCGGGGCGGAACAGCGACTCCGGACCGCCCGCTTCCGGCGGTCCGCCGGATCCGTCCGGTCCGCCCGGCCCGGCTCCGGCCGGCGGCGCCACCTCGCCGGTGATCTCGCGCAGCGAGCGCACCGCGCCGTGCAGCCGTTCCAGCACCTCGGCCGGCATCGAGTCGGCGAGGTCCACCACGGCGGCCGCGCGGGCGTCCGTACCGCGCGCCTCGCGCTTCTCCTGATCCGTCAGGGCCGCCGTGCGCAGCGCCAGGATCTCGTCGATCTCGGTGGCGTCGTACATGGCGCCGGCGCTCTCGGGCGCGATCGCGGGATGGTCCTCCAGGATGATCGGCGAGGACAGCACTACGTCGGCGCGGCCCGGTCCGCCGGCGAGCACCGGCCAGGTGTGCCGGTTCTCGCAGGCGGCGACCTCGTGGCGGGCCCACTCGGGAGGCTCGGTCATGGACACGAACGAGCCCCGGTCCAGGGACAGCAGCAGGTGCGCGGCGACCAGGGAACGGGGCAGGGCCGCGTCCCGGTCGGCTGCCTCGTCGGCGCCCCCGGGGTGCCAGTCGCTGGTGTTCTCGGCCTCCGCGGTGAGCCGGAAGGCCCGGTAGGGGAGGTCGAGTGCGGTGGTGCGCAGGCGCAGGACGCCCTCCACCGGTGCGCCGCGCCGGACCAGGCGGCCGACGGTGCGGCCCGTGTCGTCGACGACCTTCTCGTACTCCTCGCGCGCCGGCCGGGCGAAGGGCAGGGCCAGGCCCTCGCCCGCCAGGTCCGCGACGGGGACCCGGAAGGTGGCCCGTTCCTCGGTGGCCTCGTCCCAGGGCACCAGGACCCGGTCGGGCAGGTGCAGCGCGGGGGTGTCGGCGAGGCGCCCGTCGGGGCCGGCCTGCTGGACGGTGCGCCGCAGGGCGTGCAGGAAGCGGAGCTCCACGGTGAGTTCGGCGGGGCCGCGCGGCTCCATGAGGAGCTCGGTCCGGCTGGCGGAGTGCTCGCCGTGCGCGGGCCCCCAGGCGGGGGGCACGAGGACGCCGAACTGCCAGCGCAGCCGGTTCTTGGCGGACGAGGCCCGGTAGGGGTAGAGGACGTAGCCCTCGAACAGGACGGCGTCGGCCACCTGGCGGGCGTGCGCGAACGGGTCCGTGGCGGCGTCGGGGACGGCCCGAGCTGGCGCGGAGCCGTGTGCTTGGGGGAGGAGGCCCGGTAGGGGTGGGGGACGTGGCCCGGGACGAGGGGGGCGCCGGCCACCGGGCGGCCGTGCGCGACCGTGCCGGTGGCGGGGTCGGGGACGGCGCCATGGTCCCGTTCGCGCACGCCCGCCAGGTGGCCGACGCCGTCCTGTTCGAGGGCTACGTCCTCTACCCCTACC
>NZ_RPRY01000411.1 GCF_003949795.1 Streptomyces sp. WAC06614 | reverse complement strand
GGGTCCGGGCGGGCGACGCGCCCTGTGGGTGGAGGAGCCGGCGACGCGGCGGCGGCTGCCGGATCCGGTGCGCACGGCGGCGGTGCGGGCGGTCGTCGTGGTCGCGCTGACGCTGACCGACGCGAGCATCGCGTTCTTCCTCACGCTGACCACCTCGTGGCTGGCGTTCCCCATGGTGCTCGGCGGGATCGCCCTGACCGTGGTGGCCACCTGGGCGGTGCTGGACGTGTGGATCACCCGGCAGACGTGGAACCAGCGCCACGGGGTGGTCTCCGAGCCCAGCAGCACGGCCCGGGCCCGTCGCCGGGCGGCCAGGGCCGCCCGACGGGAGGAGCTGCGGCGGGTCTGACGGTCGTCGGGCCGGGACCCGCCGGGCGTCGGCCCGGGCTGCACGCCGTCCCCGTGCCGGTCAGGCCGGGGTGCGGCGGAACATGCGGGTCGCGGTGATCTCGCCGTGGATGGTCTCGCCCTCCGGCGGCGCCTGCTGCGGCAGGCCCGGCCGAAGGTGCTCCTCGACGCTGATGTACTTCAGGCCCGCCCGCAGGTCCGCGTCGTTGCGCAGCCGGATCACCAGCGGGAACTCCGCCAGGGCGGTGGTGTCGAACAGGCCCGTGGTGTACAGCAGCTGGACGCCCAGGGCGTCCGAGACCGCCCGCTGGAGCTCCAGCAGGTACGTGGCGTTGGCGCGGCCGATCGGGTTGTCCAGGAACAGCGTGCCCGCGTGCCGGTGCCGCTCGCGCCCACGGTCGTTGCTGCGCAGCGCGGCCATGGTGCAGTACAGCGCGATCGCGGCGGTCAGCAGCTGGCCGCCCGAGAACACGTCGCCCATCTGCCCCACCGGCACCCGCTCGGCGCGCAGCACCGCGTCGGGCTTGAGGATCTCCACCGCCACGCCCTTGGGCTGGAGCGCCGCCTGTACGCCGCGCAGCAGCAGGGACATGCCGTCGCGGCGGCCCTCGCCGAAGGCGGCGTTCTTCTTCACGGCCGAGCGGGTGGCCTCGTCGATGACCTCGCCGAGCCGCTCGGTCAGGCTCGCCTGGTCGGGCTCCTCGAAGCGGATGCGCAGGAACTCCTGGCCCGACCACTCCCCCAGGCCCTCCGGCAGCTGGGACAGCCGCTGCGCGGAGCGCAGGGTGGCCAGGGCCGACTCCACCAGGCCGCGCAGCCGGTCCACGATGCTGTCGCGGTTGCGTTCCAGCTGGGCCAGCTCGTCGGTCAGCACCCGCAGCCGCGGGGCGAAGGCCGCCGCCCAGGCGGCGGCGTGCTCGGGCAGCGCGGAGGCGGGCAGTTCGCGGATCTGCTGGCGGGCGGGGGTGCGCACCTGCTCGTAGCGGGTGGCGTTGGCGTGCCGGACCAGGACGTCGCAGGCCTCGCGGACGGCCGACTCGGCCGCCGAGAGGTCCGCGGCGCAGCCGCGCAGCGAGCGCCGGGTCTCGGCCGCGGACTGCCGGGCCTCCTCCAGGGTGCCCGGGTAGGGGCCGGTGTCCTGCTCGTCGTCCTCCTGGTGCGGGCTGTGGTCGCGCAGCAGGTCACGCAGCAGGGCGGCGGTCTCGTCGAAGCCCGAGGCGCCGTCCTCGGCGGCCCGGTGGGCGCGCAGCAGGTCGGCGTGGGCGGCGCGGGCGGTGTCCACGGCCGCCGTGTGCGCGGCGAGCTGGGCGGAGGCCGAACGCAGCAGGCCCTGGGCCTGTTCCACGTCCTGCGGGACGAGCTCCTCGGGCAGGGCGGTGTGCTCCTCGCCCTCGGCCGGGGCGAGGCGTTCGGCGTCGCCGCGGAGCCGGCCGAGCTGCTCGCTGGCCGCGGACGCGCGGGACTCCAGCATCTGCACCAGGGACTCGGCGCGGGCGGCCGCCGCCTGGCGGGAGGGGCCGTCGGCTCCGTCGGTGCCCTCCAGGAGCTGGGCGGCGCGGGTGCGGACCTTGTTGGTGAGCCGGTCGAGCTCGGCCAGGGCCGCGCTCTCGTCGCTCTCGGCGCGGGCCTGTTCGGCACGCAGGTCGGCGCCGACGCCGACCTTCTCGTAGAGCTGGGAGGCGGCGCGGTAGGCCTCGCGGAGGTCCGGCAGGGGCACCCGCGGCCCGTCCTCGTCGGGGAGCTGGTCCGGGGCCCCGGCGATCTCGGCGCGCTCGGCGCGCAGCGCGCGGGCGGTGCGGTGGGCGTCGTCGGCGGCGCGCTGGGCGGCGCGGCGGTCCTCGTCGGCCGCCCGGGCCCGGGCCAGGCAGACCTCGGCACGGGCCTCGGACTCGGCGGCCTCGTCGGCGAGTTCGCGCAGCCGGGCCTGCCAGCCGGCCCGCTCGCGGAGCCGGAAGGCGAGGCCCGCCAGGGCGTCGGCGGCGCGGCGGGCGCGCTGGGCGGTCTCCTGGCGCTCGTCGCGGACCCGCGCGGCGTCGGAGGCGGCCTCGTCGGCCTCGGCGCGTACGGTACGGGCCTCGGCGAGCTCGGCGTCGGCCTCCTGGGCGAACGTACGGGCGACCACGGCCTGGTCGGCCAGCTCGGCCAGGCGGCCGGCCGGGCAGCCGGTGCGCCAGGACGCCAGGCGGGCGGCCAGTTCGCGGTCCCCGGCGAGGCGGGCGGCCAGCTCGCGGATCTCGGCGTCCCGCTCGGTGGCCCGGGCGCGCAGGGCGTGGCGTTCCTCGTCGGCGGCGTGCTCGTCGTGCATGGCCGGGTTCGGCGGTACGAGGAAGACCCCGGTGTCCGTGTCCGGGCCGGCCGGCGGTACGGGCGCCAGCAGGGCGGCGGCGGTGCCGACGGCCACGGCGGAACGGGGCAGCAGGGCGGCGGCGCCGAGCACCTCGCGGGCCCGGGCGTGGGTGTCGGGGTCGGTGATCACCACGCCGTCGACCAGCTCGGGGCGGGCCGCGAGCACGGTGGCGTGGTCGGCGGGGTCGACGGCCTGGGCGAGGTAGCGCCAGCCGGGCAGGGCGGGGATGCCGTGCTCGCCGAGGTACTCGACGGTGGCCAGCACGTCGGGACCCGGCGGCAGCAGGCCGCCGTCGCCGAGCGCGCCGAGGATCCGTGCGTCGTCGGCCGCGGCGGTGCGCAGCTCGAAGAGCTGCCGCTCGGCCCCGGCGACCGCCTGCTCCAGCAGCTCCCGCACCGCCTCGGCGTTCCGGTCGAGCTCCTCGGCGGTCAGCCCGCCGACCTCACCGTGCGCCCCGGCGGGACCGGAACGGTCGGTGGAGCCCGCCGCTCCGGCGGGGCCCGCGGGGCCCTGGGCGTCCGCGGCGCCGCCGGGCCGGGCCGAGCCGCTCTCGGCACCGGCCGTGCCGGGGTGCGCAGCGGCGCCCGCAGCCGTTGCGGGCCCGTCGGCGGCCGTGGTGTCGCCGGACCTCGGGCCCGGGAGGAAGGTCTGGGGGAGGCCCAGGAGGGCGGTGAGGCGGGGGGACCGGGCCAGGGTGGCTGCGGTGCGGTGTTCGGCGGCGTGGGCCGCTTCCGCGGCGTCCGCGGCGTCGGCCGCGCGGGCCGCGGTCAGTTCGGCGCGGGCCTCCGCGGCGGCGGCCTCCCGGGCCGCCTCGGCCGCCGTACGGGCCGCCTCGCGCGCCACGTCCCACGCGGCCACGGCCGTCTTCTCGGCGTCGCTGGCGGCCAGCGCCGCCCTGGCCGGGTCGGCGTCGGGCGCCGAGTCGTCCAGCCAGCCGGCGCGGACGGCCTCGGCGGTCTCCTGCTCCACCTCCGACAGCCGCGTGCGCAGGTGCTCCGCCTCGCTGCGCGCCCGCTGCGCGGCGGTCGCGGCGGCGGTGGCGTCGCGGTGGGCGGTCTCGGCGGTCTCCTGGAGGGCGGCGGACCGCTCCTCCTCCTCGTTCGCCAGCCGCTCGCCGTCCTCGGCGGCCGTGTGCAGGGCCCGTACGAGCGCGGCCGCGGCCGCGGCCCTGGCGGCCAGTGCGGGGGCGGCGTCCCGTTCGGCCTCGCGGATGGCGGCGGCGACCCGGGCCGAGCGGTCGGCGGCGGCGCGGTGGCGCAGCACCGACTCGGCCGCCTGCCAGGCCGCGTGCAGGGTGCGGGCCTCCAGCAGCTCGCGGCGCTGGGCCGCGGCCGCCTTGTCGGCCACGGTCAGGGCCAGCGAGGCGTGCCGGTAGGCGAGTTCCGCGGCGATCAGGGCGCTGCGCCCGCGCGAGGCCTCGGCGGCCGTGACCTCGTGTGCGGCGCCGGTGACCCGCTGGGCGAGGTCGGCGGCCCGGCCCCGCTCCTCGGCCGCGCGGGCGGACAGCCGGCGGGCCAGGGTTCGGGTGCGGCGCTCGGCGCCCGCGTGGACGTCGCGCAGCCGGGCGCGGGTCCCGGCGGCCTCCACGATGCGGTTGAGCAGGTCGACGGAGCCGGCGGTGAAGTCGCGTTCGGCCATCAGCTCGGAACGGCGGCCCAGCTTGTTGCCGAAGCCGTGCACCAGGTCGGCGAGGCCGTCGGTGTCCCGGGTGTCGGTGACCGCGCGCAGCAGCAGGTCGGTGAAGTCGGAGTCCTTCTTCACCGCGAAGAGGCCGGCGGCCTCGCCCTCGTCGGCGTTCATCTCCCGCTGGTAGCGGAAGAGTTCGGGGTCGAGACCGAGCTCGGTGAGGTGCTCGTTCCAGCGGTCGTGGATCTCCTCCCAGTACACCTCCAGGTGCGGGTACGCCTTGCCGGCCTCGGTGAGCGCGTCACGGAAGCCCTTCATGGTGCGGCGCCGGCCCTGCGCGCCGGAGGCGCCCTCGACGGGCGGCCGGACGGCGGTGGCCTCGGCGACGGGGAGGTTGTCCAGGCTGAGGCCGGGCCCGGGGCGGAAGGAGTACCAGGCCTCGGCGAACTTCCGCGGGTCGTTGGAGACCTGACGGCCGCGCCACTCGCTGACCTTGCCGACGACCACGCACTCCCCGGTCTGGGTGTGCTGCCACTCCAGCGCGACGTGCCCGCAGTCGTCGGCGAGCAGGAACTTGCGCAGCACGCCGGAGCTGGCGCCGCCGAGGGTGTTGCGGTGACCGGGGAGCATCACCGAGAAGATCAGCTTGAGCAGGACGGACTTGCCGCCGCCGTTCTCCAGGAAGAGCACCCCGGCGGGCGCGGGCCGGCGCGGCGGGCCGACGGGCTCCTCCTCGAAGAACTCCGCCTGGGTGGGCGCCGGGTTCGGCACCGGCTCGCCCACTCCGCGCAGGTCGAGCACGGTGTCGGCGTAGCGCGCGCCGGCGGGCCCGATGGAGTAGAGGCGGATCCGGGACAGCTCGTACATGGCGGACTCTCGTGAGGGCGGGGCGGGGCC
>NZ_RPRY01000410.1 GCF_003949795.1 Streptomyces sp. WAC06614 | reverse complement strand
CCACCCACCCGGCCCACAGGCGCGCAGGCCACCGGCCGTGGCCAGGGCCGGGCAAGGCAGGCCGGGCGGCCCGCAGCCACCGCTGCGGGCCCACGCGCCAGGGCGGCCTGGCCAAGGCCGGGCTCCTACCCCACCGGCCGCAGGCCACGGCCCAGGCCACAGACGGGCCGGGCAGGGACAGCGCGGGCCGGGCCGCACGCCACCCCCGCCAGGGCCGGGCCGGGGCCGGGGCCGGGCCCCGGTGGCCCCACGGCTAGGCCGGTGGGACGTGGAATTCGCACCACACGCACTTGCCTCCGCCGCGGGGTTCCACCCCCCACGCGTCGGCCAGTTGGTCGACCAGGAGCAGGCCGCGGCCCGATACCGCCCAGTCGCCGGCCTCCCGGCGGCGCGGCAGGGCGCTGGAGGTGTCCTCGACCTCGACGCGGATGCGGCCGTCCGTGGTCAGCCGGAGGCTGACCTCGCCGCCGCCCTGGGTGTGGACCAGGGCGTTGGTCATCAGTTCGTCCGCCGCCAGCTCGATCTCGTCCGCCCGGTCCGGCGCGCCCCATGCGGCCGCCGCCGCGCGGACCAGGTGGCGGGCCGTGGCCGGGCCCTCCGGGTCGCCGGGGGCCAGGTGCTGGCGCAGCGGGCCGCTGCCGCGCGGGCCCGGGCTGCCGCGCCGGCGCAGGACGAGCAGGGCCATGTCGTCCCCGCCCCCGCTGTCGCCGACCAGGTCGCACAGCAGGTCGGCGAGTTCCTCGACGTCCGTCGGGCCCGTGCCCACCGCGGTCATGAACTCCCCCATGCCCCGGTCCAGATCGGCCCCCGGCCGCTCGATCAGCCCGTCCGTGCACAGCAGCAGCGTGTCGCCCGGATGGAGTTCCAGCGTGGTCACCGGGTAGCCGGAGCCGCTCCCGGTCAGGGCCGGCGCCGGCAGGCCGAGCGGCAGGCCGCCCGCCACCGCGACCCGGTGGCAGGTGCCGTCCCCGCGCCGCACGACCGGCTCCAGGTGCCCGGCCCGGACCAGCCGGACCAGCCCCGTGCCCAGGTCCACCTCGGCGTACGTGGACGTGGCGAACCGTTCCGTCTCCAGCTCCCGCAGGAACGCCGAGGCCCGGGCCATCGCCGTCCCCGGCGTGTGGCCCTCGGTGACGTACGCCCGCATCACGATCCGCAGTTGGCCCATGACGGCGGCCGCGTCCGTGTCGTGCCCCTCCACGTCGCCGACCATCACGCCGACCCGGTCCGCGCCGAGCGGGATCACGTCGTACCAGTCGCCGCCGATGTCCCGCCCCATCCGCGCGGCCCGGTACCGTACGGCGATCTGGGCGCCCGCCACCGCCGGGATCCGCCGGGGCAGCATGGCCCGCTGGAGGCCCTCCGCCAGGTCGTGCTCCTGCTCGAAGAGGATGGCCCGTTGCAGGCTCTGCGCGATACCGCTGCCCAGCGCGACCAGGACGTTGCGCTCCTCGGCGGTGAAGTCGCCCTCCCGGGTGTAGAGGAGCCCGAGCGCGCCGATGGGCCGGCCCTGCGCGATCAGCGGCAGGTACACCCCGCTGCGCACGTCCAGCGGTTCGATGTACGGCCACAGCATCGGATACCGCCGTTCGAACTCCTCGCGGGAGGCGAGCAGCACGGGCCGCATGGTGCGGACGGCCACGCTCATCGGGAACTCGGCGTCGATGCGGGTGTACTCGATCTCGGGCACGTAGCTGCCGAGCTGTCCTTCCGCCACCAGGTGGATCCGTGCGCCGTCGACCACGCCGAGCATCACGCTGACCGCGCCCAGATGGCCCAGCGCCTCGGGGTCGGTGAGGATGTCGGTCACGTCGTTGACCGTGCGGGCGTGCGCCAGGATCGCGGTGGTGCGCTCGACCACCCCGGTCATCCGCAGCCGGCTCTCGTCGGCCTCGCCGTGGGCACCGGGTTCGCGCGGGTCGAGGTCGGCGTCGCGCACCACCCCGATGATCCGGTACGGGCGGCCGGACGCGTCCCGCCGGATGTGGCCCTGGATGTGGGTCCACCGGCTGCTGCCGTCCGGCCGCCGCATGCGGAAGTACGCGCCGTACTCGCTGCGTCCGTCCTTCAGCGCCTGGGCGACCCGTGCGTCGAGCCGGGCCTCCTCGGCGGGCGGGACGCGCGAGCGCAGCCCCGCGGGGGTGCCGTCGAACTCGTCGGCGCGCAACGCGAAGACCTCCAGGGCGGTGGGGTCCAGGTGCAGCTGCCCGCCGTCGAGGTCCCAGTCGAAGGTGCCCATGCGGTTGAGCGCCAGGCTCAGATCCGGTCGAGCGGGCCACTCGACCTCCGGGGAGTCTCCCCTGTCGGCCATGCAGCCAGGGTCTCACCGATCGGCGCCGTGCGCGGGCCGCGGCCCCGGGCGACAATCCGGGCATGGACGATCCCGAGGTCTCGGTCGAACGCGTGGTGGCGGCCCCCGCCGGGCGGGTCTGGCAGGCGCTGACCACGCTGGAGGACATGCCCGAGGTGCTGACCGGCGTGGACACCGTGGAGGTCCTGACCTCCAGGCCCTTCGGGGTCGGCACCCGCTGGCGCGAGACCCGCCGGATGTTCGGCAGGCAGGCCACGGAGGAGATGTACGTCACGCAGTGCGACGCCCCGGTGCGCTACGTCGCCGAGGCCGACCACGGCGGGGTGCACTACGTGTCGGAGTTCCACGTGACCGCGCACGGCCCGGACCGTACGACCGTCCGGATGACGTTCCGCGCGCGGCCCGCGCCGGGCCGCCGGCCCGGGCTGCTGCTGCGGCTGCTGAACCGGCTGGGCACCAGGGCCGTGGCCAAGGCGATCGCCAAGGACCTGGCGGACGTGGCGGCCGCCGTGGAACAGGGCCGTTAGCGGGGCCCGTTCGACAGCGGGGCCGACCGGCGCGACGATGGGAGAGGCGGCGGTGCGCCCGCCCCGCGACCGTGGTCGTGCGAGGCGCGCACGCCCGCCCGGGCGTTGCTGCGGCGCCCCCGTCCTCTCCCCTCTGCCGAGAACGGGGATCCCCATGACACGCGTGACAAGGGCCCGCTGGCTGGTACGGGCGTCGATGGCGGGCGGCATGGCGTGCGGGCTGGCCGTCGGTCTGGCCACACCGGCGTCGTCCACCGCCCTGATCAGCCTGCAGCTCGACGCACCGGACGTCACCGTCAGCTTCCGGGACACCGAAACCCGGGACGGCAGCCACTGGGTGGTGCTCACCCCCCAGGGCGGTGGCGGCTCGACCCGGAGGGTGCAGGTGGCCGGGCAGGTCCCGAGCGTGAACCGGACGGTGGTGCGCACCGTGAACGCGGGGATCCGGCCCGACACCGGCTACTGCGCGGTCATCGAGACGGTCATCCCGCCGGAGGAGGGCCCCATGGGCGCCTTCGGCACCACGATGGAGTCCAACAAGGTCTGCGCCGAGCCCGCCAGCTCGCCCAGCGCCGCGACCGACGTCTCCATCACGACCATCGAGGGGGAGGCCAACCCCCCGGTCGGCACCAACCGCAACTACTGGGTCTACTTCACCAACGCCGGTGCCGAGGCGAAGAACGTGACCGTGGACGTGCAGACCTCGGGTTCCCTGACCATGCGGCGTCCGCCGGAGTCCGGGACGTTCAACGGTCTGCAGTGCGCCGCGTCCGGCAGCGGCTTCCACTGCACCGGCGGCACGCTCCCCAAGGGCGTCAAGGGCCAGATCCCGTTGCTGGCCATGGTCAAGAGCCAGGGTCCGGGCGCGGTCCACGCGAGCATCAGCGTGGCGGGCGACACGGTTCCCGGCAACAACTCGCAAGCACTGGGCGTCATCGCCGTTCCCCGCTAGCCGCCGCCAGGCAGGCGGCGCGAAGGAGGTCACTCCATGAACCGGCACCCCCGCCGCACCCGCACCGCGGTCGTCACCCTGATCGCCTCCTCGTTCGCCGCGGGCGGCCTGGCCGCCCTGGCCCCCACGGCCACCGCGGCGCCCGCCCTCGGCACCTGCACGGTCAAACCCAACGCGGCCGGCACCAGCGTGACCATCAGCGGGTCCGGCTGGACGGACGAGCAGGGCAACGACCTCAAGGCGTCCTTGAACGACGGTGAGAGCACGGAGCCGTTGAGCATCCAGAACGGCTCGTTCCAGGTGACCCGCTTCCAGAAGGCGGACACGGTCGACTTTGTGGTCCTGCCCGAAAAGGGCGGCTTCAAGAACTGCACCGTGGTCCCCTCCGACGCGGCCGCCGACAAGGACGCCATCCGCAAGGCGCGGCAGCAGGGGTTCAAGGACGGTGTCAAGGCGGGCAAGGAGGCGGCCCAGGAGAACTGCCGCGGCCCGAAGCCCAAGCCGCGGCACCACCAGGGTCTGACGGCCCAGGAGGAGGCGGTCGAGAAGGCCTACGAGCAGGGCTTCCTGGCCGGCGCGACGAGCGCCTTCGACAAGTTCTGCAAGACGCACCACTGACCACCCGGAGGCGATGACGGTGAACCGTCGCACCCGTCGACTGGCGGCGCTGTTCCCGCTGGTGGTGGTCCCCCTCGGGCTGGGCCCGGCGGCCGTCACCGCCGGGGCCGCCCCGGCGGCCGTCACCGCCGGAAGCTGTACGGTCAAACCCTCCGACGACGGGACCACGGTCACGGTGACCGGCACCGGTTTCGTCGGCACTCGCGGGGCCGCGCTGCGCGGCAGCAGCGGGAACGCCGAAGGGCTGGGGAACCTGGACGGATTCAATCCGCCCGGCTTCTTCACCAGGAGCGGGCTGCCGCCGGGCGACTACCTGGTCCAGGCCCAGGTGGGTACGGTCGTGCGCTGCAAGGCCGTCCGGGCCGACAAGGAGACGGACAAGGAGCTCGTCCGGGCCGCCCGGGACCGCGGCTTCGCCGACGGCGTCAAGGCGGGCAAGGCGGCCGCCCAGGAGAGCTGCGACAACGACACGCCCCGGCCGCGGCACCACCAGGGCCTGACGGCCCGGCAGGAGGCGATCGAGAAGGCCTACGAGCAGGGCTTCCTGGCCGGCGCGACGAGCGCCTTCGACAAGTTCTGCTGAGCGGCCTCGGGCCGGCTCCCCCGTCGTCCTCAGTCGGACGGTGACGTGCCGTCGGAGGGCGTCGGGTCGTCGGTCGTCGGGGCGACGGCCTGCGGCGTGGGCGGTTCGGCACGGGGTGGCGGTCCGGTGGAGGTGGCCGGCGTACCGGTCACGGTGGGCTTCGTGGGCGGCGGTTGCGTGGGGGGCGGCTCGGTCGTCGGCGGCTCGGTCGTGGGCCGCACCGGCTCCTGCGTCGGGGG
>NZ_RPRY01000409.1 GCF_003949795.1 Streptomyces sp. WAC06614 | reverse complement strand
GTCCAGGAGCCGGCCGATCAGCCGTACGGTGTACGTGACTGCGCCTTCCGCGACCCCGCGGTCAGCCCACCTGGTTGAAGCGGATCATGTTGCCCGCGGGGTCGCGGAAGGCGCAGTCACGTACACCGTACGGCTGATCGGCCGGCTCCTGGACGACTTCCGCCCCACCGGCGGCCAGCCGCTCGAAGGTGCCGTCGAGGTCGGTGGTGCCCAGGGTGAGCCGGGCGTAGGTGCCCTTGGCCATCATCTCCCGCACCGTACGGCGCTCCTCCTCGGTGACGCCCGGGTCCATGGCCGGCGGCTCCAGGACGAGCGAGGTGTCCGGGCGGCCGACGGGGCCGACCGTGATCCAGCGCATCGTGTCGCGGCCGACGTCCTTGCGGACCTCGAAGCCGAGGATGTCGCGGTAGAAGGCGAGGGAGGCCTCGGGGTCCTCGTGGGGGAGGAAGATCCACTGGATGTGGACGTCGGTGGTGGCAGCGGCGGCGGGGTTCGTGGGTGCGTTCATGTCGGCCAGGCTAGGGAAGGCCCGGGGCGGGTGGCTTCTCCATTCCTGATCGGTTCGGCGGGCCCTGTGGGAGACTGACCGGGTGACGCGCCAGGACCTCGACGATCTCGTCCGGCTGCGCCGGGCCCGCGACCGGATGGACCGCGACTACGCCGAGCCGCTGGACGTGCCCGCGCTGGCGCAGGAGGCCCTGATGTCCCCGGGCCACTTCTCGCGCAGCTTCCGCGCGGCCTACGGCGAGACCCCGTACAGCTACCTGGTGACCCGCCGCATCGAACGGGCCAAGGCGCTGCTGCGGCGCGGCGACCTCACCGTGACCGAGGTCTGCTTCGCGGTCGGCTGTACCTCGCTGGGCTCGTTCAGCTCCCGCTTCAGCGAGCTCGTGGGCGAGAGCCCGAGCGCGTACCGGGCGCGGGACCACGAGGAGGGCGCCCCCGTACCGGCGTGCATCGCCAAGATCCACACCCGCCCGGTCCGCACCGCCGGACGGAACCGGGCCGACGGCAGTGCGGGCGCCGGGAAGGCCGGCGCGGGGGATCCGGCCGCCGAGGCCGGCGTGGGGGGTCAGGCGGCCGGGAAGGCCGGCGTGGGGGGTCAGGCGGCCGGGAAGGCCGGCGCCGGGGAAGCACCTCCCGCCGCCCGGCCGTAGCGTGAACGGCATGGACATCAAGATCTCGCAGTGTTTCATCGCCGTCGACGACCACGACAGGGCGATCGCCTTCTACCGCGACGTGCTCGGCCTGGAGGTCCGCAACGACGTCGGCTTCGAGGGCATGCGCTGGGTCACCGTCGGGCCGCCCGGGCAGCCCGACGTGAACATCGTGCTGGAGCCGCCGCTGGCCGACCCGAACGCCTCCGCGGACGACCGCCGGACCATGGCCGAGCTGATGGCCAAGGGCCTGCTGCGCGGGGTGATCTTCACGACGGACGACTGCGACGCCACCTTCGCACGGATCAGCGGCGCGGGCGCCGAGGTGCTGCAGGAGCCCATGGACCAGCCGTACGGCGTCCGCGACTGCGCGTTCCGGGACCCCGCCGGCAACCTGCTGCGGTTCAACCAGCCGCTGCGGAAGTGAGCCCGGCCGCCCCCGCCGCCGGCTCCTCGCCGCCCTGGTCCAGCCGGAACGGAGGGTACGCGTCCGTCATCAGGGCGGCGTAGGCACACACCCGCAGCACCCACCGGTTCAGGCCCACGACCAGGTCGAACAGGCCGCGCGGGTACCGGTCGGTGGCGGCCACCGCGATCACCGCGAACAGCGCCAGCAGGGTGATCAGGCCGCCGCCGCACATCCTGCGGTGCGAGCCGGTGAAGATGCCGACCACGAGGTAGTGCGGGAGGGCCAGCAGCCACCACTTCACCAGCACCAGCCCGCGCGAGAGCCGCTCGGGGTAGGCGATCTCCAGCCGAGCCGGGTAGTCCGGCACCGGGCCGAGGCTGAACGGCGGGTAGCGGTCGGTGCCCAGCACCCCGTACGCGTAGTACGCCACCCGCCACGACCAGCGCAGCACGCCGACGTTGAAGTCGAACAGCCCGCGCGGATAGCGGGCGGTGAACAGGATGGCGAAGAACGCGATCACGCTCACCACCAGGAACGCGAGCCACAGGAACGCCAGCACGACGTAGTGCGGGATCGCCAGGAGCCACTTGACCAGCCACAGCCAGCGGGACAGCGGGCCGTCGAGCACGGCGGTCACGCGCACCGGGTACGCCGGCGGGACGGGGGCGGGGAAGGGTCCGGGGGACGTCGGTTCCGTCATCGCTCTCTCCTCGCAAAGAAGGGCGCGGTCGAAGACCGTGCTCCCATTGTCGGAGGTCCGGTTCGACGTGGCGCGCGGGCGGTGTTTCCATGGAATCGACGGAAAGAGTCCATTTCGAGGATGCGGAGAAGCAGTCCCGAGCTGCGCACCGCACAATCGGGTTCCGCGAGAAGCGGGCGGGCTCTTTCCGTCCCTGCGCAAGGCCCGACGTAGCGTGTCCCCATGACGATCTTCCGACCGCGCATCCTGCTGGTCCGCCACGGCCAGACCGACTGGGCCCGCAGCGGCCGGCACACCGGCCGCACGGACCGGCCGCTGCTGCCGGAGGGCCGCCGCGGCGCGGTCCTGCTCGGCGAGCGGCTGCGCCGCGCCCCCTGGCTGGGCCTGCCCGGTGCGCGGGTCCGCACCAGCCCGCTGTCCCGGGCCGCCGAGACCTGCCGACTGGCCGGGTTCGGTGACCGGGCCACGCTCTGGGACGCGCTGCAGGAGTACGACTACGGCGACTACGAGGGCCTGACCACCCCGCAGATCCTCGCCGACCGCCCCGACTGGGACCTGTGGCGCGACGGCGTCCCGGGCGGCGAGACCCTGGCCGAGGTCGCCGCCCGCGCCGACGCGGTCGTGGCCTGGGCCCGCTCGGACGAGCGGGACGCGGTGCTGTTCGCCCATGCCCACTTCCTGCGGGCGGTCGCCGCCCGCTGGCTGGAGCAGGACCTCTCCCTCGCGGCCCAGTTCGACCTCGGCCCGGCCTCGCTGTCCGTCCTGGGCTGGTCCCACGCCCACCCCGCCGTGGTGCGCTGGAACGACCTCGGCCATCTGGAGGCCGAGGCCGGAGCGGACGGGACCACCGACCGGGCGGGGGACCGGGCCGCGGACTGAGCCACGGGTGCGGCGGCGGGCCGGGCCGCGGGGTGAGCCGTGTACCGGCCGCCGGGCCGCGGACTGAGCCCTCCCGAACAGGGGTACGGGTACGGGCATGGACGCGCCCGTCGCCACCGGCCCCGCCCCCGAACCGGAGCCCCGCCCGGACCCGGGGCTGTACGGACCCGACTCCGTCACCTGGCAGTGCCACGGCGATCCGGTCATGTGGATCGCCGGTGTCCGCGCGCTCTACCTCCAGGCCCTGCACCCGCGCGCCGTCCGCGCCGTCCTGGAGAACTCGGACTTCCGCGCCGACGCCTGGGGCCGCCTGCTGCGCACCGCCGACTTCGTCGGCACCGTCACCTACGGCACCACCGAGGCCGCCGAGCGGGCCGGCGCCCGGGTCCGCCGGATCCACCGCGCGCTCTCGGCGACCGACCCCGGCACGGGCGAGCGCTACCCCGTGGACGACCCCGAACTGCTGCTGTGGGTGCACTGCGCGCAGATCGACTCGTTCCTGCACGTCCTGCTCCGCTCCGGGGTCCCCCTCACCCCCGCCCAGGCCGACCGCTACGTCGACGAGAACCGGGCCGGTGCCCGCCTCGTCGGCCTCGACCCGGCCGGGGTGCCCGCCGACACCGCCGGGCTGGCGGCGTACTTCGAGGAGGTCCGGCCCGTCCTCGCCGCCGGTCCGGACGCCCGCGCCGTGGACGCGTTCCTGCGCGAGCCGCCGATCCCGGCCCTGCTCGTACCTGGCCGAAAACTGCTCTGGCGTCCGCTCGTAGAACTCGCGTACGGGACCCTGCCGGGGTATGCGCACCAGCTGTACGGGCGCCCCGCACCCGCCCCGGGGCGCGTCACCCGGCGCCTGCGCCGCACGGGGCGCGTGCTGCGCACCGTTCCCGCGCGTCTGCGCTGGCAGCTCCCGCCAGGTCACATCTTGAACGCGATGCGTCGGCTGGGCTCGGCAAGCCGCCCGTCGGCGTACACACTGCGCAGACAGGCGGCCATACTGGACGAGCCGGGGAGGGCACAGCACGACGACGGGGGCGGCACCACGAGATGGCGGAGAGCAGACTGATCCATGGCCGGTACCGGTCGCTCGACCTGATCGGTCGTGGTGGCATGGGCGAGGTGTGGCGGGCCCGCGACGAGTCCCTCGGCCGCCAGGTCGCCGTCAAATGCCTCAAGCCGCTCGGCCCGGAACAGGACGCCCATTTCACCCAGGTGCTGCGCGAACGCTTCCGCCGCGAGGCGCGCGTCGCCGCCTCCCTCCAGCACCGCGGGGTCACCGTCGTCCACGACTTCGGCGACGACAGCGCCGCCGGCGGCCCGCTCTACCTCGTCATGGAACTCCTCGACGGCCGCAACCTCAGCCAGCTCCTGGAGGAGAACGGCTCCCGCCCCCTGCCGGTGGAGGACCTGGTCGACATCGCCGAGCAGGTCGCGGCCGCCCTCGCGTACACCCATCAGCAGGGCGTCGTGCACCGCGACCTCAAGCCGGCGAACATCATGCGGCTCACCGACGGCACGGTGAAGATCTGCGACTTCGGCATCGCCCGGCTCGCCCACGACATCGGCTTCACCTCCAAGCTCACCGGCGGCGGCGTCGCCATGGGCACCCCGCACTACATGTCGCCCGAGCAGATCGCGGGCGGCGAGGCCGACCACAGCAGCGACCTGTACTCGCTGGGCTGCGTCCTGTACGAACTCGCCACCGGCGCGCCCCCGTTCGACGGCGACAACTGGTCGGTGCTCGTCGGCCACCGGGACACCCTCCCGGTCCCGCTGCGGGAGCACCGGCCCGAGCTGCCCCCCTTCTTCGAGCAGGTCGTCCTCGACCTGCTCGCCAAGCGCCCCGAGGACCGCCCCGCCGACGCCCGTACGCTGCACCAGCGGCTGGTCGCCGCCCGCCGTGGCCCGTACGCACCGGCCGCGGCCCTGCCGCCGCTGCCCGCCTGGGCGCTGCACATGACCGCCGGCCACCGGGCCGCCCCGGAGGCGCGGCCGGCCGGCGACGCGTGGGCGGCGCTGAACGGCGCCTGGACACCGGCGCCGACGCCCCTGGCCCCCGCCCCCGCCGCCACCGGCGGCCCGCGGCCCGGCCGCGCCTCCGG
>NZ_RPRY01000408.1 GCF_003949795.1 Streptomyces sp. WAC06614 | reverse complement strand
CCCATGGTCTGTAGCGGTTCTCTCTCGGGGTCCGGGGCGCGGCGGGGCTGCGCGGAGGGGAAAGCACACGGACCCGCAGGCGCGTGGCCTGCGGGTCCGTGGGGCCGGTCCTGGTTCAGGGGGCCGGCAAAGGCCTTACGCGGCGGCCTTGGGGGCGTTGACGTCGGCCGGCAGCGCCTTCTGCGCGACCTCGACCAGCGCGGCGAACGCGTTGGCGTCGTTGACGGCCAGCTCGGCGAGGATCTTGCGGTCCACCTCGATGTTGGCGGCCTTCAGACCCTGGATGAGGCGGTTGTACGTCATGCCGTTCTGGCGGGCAGCGGCGTTGATGCGCTGGATCCACAGCTGACGGAAGTCGCCCTTGCGCTTCTTGCGGTCGTTGTAGTTGTAGACCAGCGAGTGGGTGACCTGCTCCTTGGCCTTGCGGTACAGGCGCGAGCGCTGACCGCGGTAGCCGGAGGCCGCCTCGAGGATCGCCCGGCGCTTCTTGTGGGCGTTGACTGCCCGCTTGACGCGTGCCACTTGTTAACTCCTTGTAGCGGGGCCGTGGATGTCGTCACACGGCCCGAAATCGATGGGGTCCCGGTCCAGAGGTCTCGTCCCGCTCAGGTGCGAGCGGGACGACCTCACATGCCGAGAAGCTTCTTGATCTTCTTGGCGTCGGCCGGAGCCATCTCGGCGTTGCCGGTGAGGCGACGCGTCAGCTGGGACGACTTGTGCTCAAGCAGGTGGCGCTTGCCGGCGCGCTCACGGAGCACCTTGCCGGAGCCGGTGATCTTGAAGCGCTTCTTGGAACCGCTGTGGGTCTTGTTCTTCGGCATAGCGCCGTTATCTCCTCGTCAGTGGCGCTCCCGCCGGTCCGTTTCCGGACCGGCCCACGGGGGCGTCAGTTGTGTCGGTGTGAACCGGGGCGGGCTGCTCCGGCTCAGGCCTCGGCGTTGTCCTCGGAGGCGGCTTCCTCGACGGGAGCCGTCTCCTCGGGGCGCTGGCCCTGGCGCTCGGCCTTGCGGGCCGCCTGCGCCTCACGGGCTTCGGCCATCGCCTCGGTCTTCTTCTTGTGGGGACCGAGGACCATGATCATGTTGCGGCCGTCCTGCTTCGGGTTCGACTCGACGAACCCGAGCTCCTGGACGTCCTCCGCCAGGCGCTGCAGCAGTCGGTAGCCGAGCTCCGGCCGGGACTGCTCGCGACCACGGAACATGATCGTGATCTTGACCTTGTCGCCCTGCTTGAGGAACCGGACGACGTGACCCTTCTTGGTGTCGTAGTCGTGCGGGTCGATCTTCGGCCGGAGCTTCATTTCCTTGATGACCGTGTGCGCCTGGTTCTTGCGCGCCTCACGGGCCTTCATGGCCGATTCGTACTTGAACTTGCCGTAGTCCATGAGCTTGCAGACCGGCGGACGTGCCGACGCGGCGACCTCGACCAGGTCCAGGTCGTACTCCTGCGCGAGCTCGAGCGCCTTGGCAAGCGGGACAATCCCGACCTGCTCGCCGCTGGGACCGACAAGTCGCACCTCGGGAACGCGAATCCGGTCGTTGATGCGGGGCTCGGTGCTGATGGATCCTCCTCGGTTGCACCACACGACTGTCTCGGGGACAGTCGCTTGACGTCTGTTCGTCGGACCGATCCACACCCGAAACGCAAGAACGCCCCGGACGGGACACAGGCGGAAGCTCCGAGGAATACCGGAGCACCGCCACGTGTGACCGCGGGGCGCGTCTGACGAGGCTTTCCATCGTCCGTACGGAACGATGGATGCCACGTGACCGGTGACCCGCCGCCCCGGAGGGCGGTCAGGTGGGAGATCGGAGCCTCCACTTGTGGGCCGGGGACATACGTCTCCGGCCGGTCGTCACACAAGGTTAGCAGGCGGGCCCCGAGGAGGCGAATCGGGCGCACGCCGTAAGGTGAGGGTCATGACTGACGCGACACCCCCCACCGCCGGCGAGGCCGACGCGGCCCCCGACTACGACGCCTTGACCCGTGACATCGCGGACGTGCCCGCGGTCGAGGTGATCACCACGGTGGCCGTGCACCTGATGAGCGCCGCGGCGGTCAACCTGGGCCTGGACAAGCCGGACTCCGAGCACAAGGACCTGGACGAGGCCCGCAAGCTGATCAACGCCCTGGCGGGCCTGGTCACGGCGAGCGCCACCGAGATCAGCTCCTTCCACGCCGCGCCGCTGCGCGACGGCCTGAAGTCCCTCCAGCTCGCCTTCCGCGAGCTCTCCGTCGTCCCGGACGAGCCGGGCCAGGGGCCGGGCGAGAAGTTCACCGGTCCGGTCTTCGGCTAGGCCTGCCGCACCTGCCGTACCTCTCCTACCGCAGCGACTCCCACCGCACCGGCGAGGGCGTGTCCCGGGACCTGGTCCCGGGACACGCCCTCGCCGCGTCCGGTGCGCACGCGGTCAGCGGCTGAACAGCGGCTCCCCCGGCGCCGGGGCCCCGGCCGGCAGCAGGGCCAGGCTCAGGCCGCGGACCAGCCGGGCCCGCAGGGTCTCGTCGGCGGCCAGCGCCCGGGCCAGCCGGCCGGCGCCCTGGGCCGGCTCCGTCCCCTCGGCCAGCACGATCGCCAGGATGCCGTCGGCGTCGGCCCCGCCCGGGCCGAGGTAGGCGCGGACCACCGAGGCCTCGGCGGCGACCGCGCCCCGTACGGCCTCGCGGACGGCGGGGTCGGCCAGCGGGTCGGCGTCGGTGCGGCCCTCGGCCAGGGCCAGCAGGGCGGAGCCGGTCAGCGGATAGGTCACGGGCCCGGCCAGGTCGAGCAGCAGGGTGTCGGCCTTCTCGTGCGCGGCCGCCTGCAGGGCCTGGTGCAGCGGGACGGCCACCGGCCGGGCGGCGGGGTCCCAGCGGGCGAGCGTCTCGGTGGAGGTGAAGGCGGGCAGGGCCCGCCGGCCGCCGGCGACCAGCGTGGGCACGGCCATGTCGCTGGTCTTCTCCTGCTTCAGCCCGGTCTCGGGGTCGATCTCGACCTCGCCGAGCACCGCGACGACGGGGACCAGCAGCCGGGCCCCGGCCAGGGCCGCCAGCAGCTCCGGCTCGCGGGAGCGGTCCTCGGCCCACGCGGCGAGGGCCGCGCTCAGCCGGGGATCGGCGGAGCCGTCGTCGTCGGAGAAACCGGGGTCGGGAATGTTCTTGTTCGCCACAGTTACCCGACCCTATCCCGGGGCCGACGGCGCGCGAGGCCGGCGGCCAGCGCGAGCAGCGCCAGACCACAGCCGGCGGCGATCCGTACGGCCAGGGCGGAGGTCCGGCCGGAGCCGGGGGTCGGCTCCGGCCCGGGGCCGAAGTACGGCTGCGGGTAGGGCGCGGCCTCGGGCAGCGCGGGCTGCGGGCGCAGGCCCTCGGCGGCCCGGAGTGCGGCCACCGGGTCGACCAGCCCGTGGCCGCGGGCGTCGTCACGGCCGCCGGCCGGGGCGTCGGAGGCGGTGTCCGACAGCAGCTTCTTGATCTGGGCCGGGGACAGGTCGGGGTGGGCGGAGCGGACCAGGGCCACGGCGCCGGAGACGAAGGCCGCGGCGGCGCTGGTGCCCCAGCCCTCGTAGTAGGCGCGGTCGGGGTCGGCGATGACCACGTCGACGCCGGGGGCGCTGACGGTGGCGTACCAGCTCCGCGTGGAGAACGGTGCCTTGCGGCCGCGGCGGTCGACCGCCGTGACGGCGATGACGCCCGGGTACGAGGCCGGGTAGGAGGCATGGTCGCCGTTCTCGCCGCCGTTGCCCGCCGAGGCGACCACGACCACGCCCTTGCCCAGGGCGTACTGGACGGCCTCGTCCTCGGCGGCCTCGTGGTGGGCGGAGGCGCTGTCGTCGCCGAGCGACAGGTTGATCACGTCGGCGCCGTGGTCTGCGGCCCAGCGGATGCCCTCGGCGAGGGCCCCGCCCTTCGTCTCGCGGGCCTTGGCCCGGCCCGGGTCGCCCTCCTCCAGGATCACCCGGACCGGCAGGATCCGGGCGCCGGGCGCGATGCCGAGGACGCCCTGGCGGCGGTTGGTGCCATGGCCGTGTCCGGCGATGATGCCGGCCATGGCGGTGCCGTGGCGGGCCCAGTTGCGCTCGCCCCGGACGGCTCCGGTGCCGATGAGGTCGGCGCCGTCCAGCACCTGGCCGTCGAGGTCGGGGTGGGTGCCGTCGACCCCGGTGTCGAGGACGGCGACGGTGACACCCTCGCCGCGGGTGGTGCCCCAGGCCTCCTCGGCGCGCAGCGCGGTCAGGGCCCACTGGCGGTCGCGGATCACGTCGGCGGCGGCCGGGGGCGCGGCGACGACGGCGGTCACGGCGAGCAGGGCGGCGCCGGCCGTGGCGCGCGGCACGAGGCGGTTCATCGGGCGGGCTCCGGGCTGGACGGGACGGCCAGGGTGCGCAGGGCGCGTTCGACGCGGTCGGCGACGGCCTTGGTCTCGTGACCGAGGCCGGCCTGGGCCACGGCGCTGGTGTCGTCCTTCTTCAGGGCGTCCTCGGCCGGGCGCGGCCGGCCGGCCGGGCGGCCGTCGGCGAAGGCGGACACGGCGTAGACGACGACCGGGGCGTCGGTCAGGACCGAGACGGTCCAGGCGGCGCGGCGGTCGTCGGCGAAGCCGTAGCCCTGCGGGGCGGGGAGCCGGCCGCGCAGGGACGCCAGGGCGGGGGCGTCGGCGGGGGTGAAGACCATGCCGACGGTCACCAGGGAGCTGCGGGTGGCGTCCGTGTAGGTGGCGCGCAGCACCCGGGTGCAGCCGGTGGCGGCGAGCGGGGGCTGCCAGTCGCCCGGCAGCGCGGCGGGGCAGTCGGCGTCGGGGGCCACGGCGACCCGGGTCCAGGTCCGGTCGGCGCCGCCGGGGCCGGCCCCGTGCCCGTCGAGGACGGGAGGCAGGAGCCGGTCGACGGGCACGTTGTGCCACAGGCCCCCGGCCCGGCGGTAGACCTCGGCGGCGGAGGCCTCGCGCGCGGCGTCGCGCCGCTCGGCCCACTCCACGCTCCCGGCCCCGGCCAGCAGCACCACGCCGAGCACGGCGCACACCCAGGCCCCGGCCGCGGACCGTCGCGGCCCGGGCCGCCCGGCCAGGTCCCGCCCGTCCACGCTCAGCACACCGCCACCGTCCCCGCCGGAGCCGGGCGCCGGCTGCGCCACCGCAGGCGCCGCGTCCGGACCCGCTCCACCCGGCTCACCACCGCGCGCCGGCGCGACGTCCGCGCGCGGCTCGGCGCCCACCGCCGGGCGGGGCGCGGCCGCCGGGGGCGTGCGGGTCCCGGGCGGCTGGCTGGGGCGGCCGGGGTGCGGGCGGGGG
>NZ_RPRY01000407.1 GCF_003949795.1 Streptomyces sp. WAC06614 | reverse complement strand
GGTACAGAGTACCGGGCGGGGCGGGTGGGCGGGGGAGCGTTCCTGCTGGTTCAGGAGGTCGCGGCCTTGTCGTAGGTGGCCTTCACCTCGTTGCCGAAGTACGGGCCGTACATGCGGTTCGGTAGGAACGTGTAGCCGAAGCTGTTCACCGAGACCTGGTTGCCCAGACCCGTGGACTCGTTGAAGTCCTGGAACCAGGGGCCGCCGCTGGAGCCGCCCGTCATGTTGCAGCCGAGGCTGTGGTCCTTGGTGAGGAGGAAGTCCTTGCCCGAGTTGCCGCTGCAGTAGACCAGCTTGGTGCCGTCGTACGGGGCCGCGGCCGGGAAGCCGAAGGCGTACATCCGCTTGTTGTAGCCGCCGTTGAACGTGATGCCCTGGGCGCCGACGACCTCGCTGAGCTTCTTGCCGTTCTGCGGGGCGACCACCGCGAAGCCGACGTCGAAGTTCATGTCCTCGCCGGCGGCCCACTGGTCCGTGGCGGAGGTCTTCGTCGCCGACCACTGGCCGTAGGGCGCGTTGCCGTTGTCGTACGCCGGCACGAAGATCCAGTTGGTGTGCCAGCTGCCCTGGTACTTCACGCAGTGGCCGGCCGTGATGACGGTGCTGCCGTTGGCGCTGGAGATCGAGTCGCCGGAGCAGGACGCCGTACGGTCGCCGAAGGTGAAGAACACCCGGCCCGAGGTCCGCACCACCGCGCCGCCGCCCGTCCACGCCCCGCCGGCCTGCGGGAACGCGGTCGGTGAGGCCGCCGCGGTCGGGGCCACGGTGGTGGGCGTGCCGGTGGTGGCCACGGCCCGGCCCCCCGCGCCCGGGGCGGCCGTGAGGTCCAGCGGGGTGGCGGCGCGCATGCGCTCGGGGGTCCAGAAGCCCTGGGTCTGCGACGGGCGGAACGACGCCCCGCCCTCGGACGCCGTGGCGGCGACCGAGGGGGCCGCGGCCGTGAGGACACCGGCGACGAGGGCTCCTGCGGCCAGCAGGACGGACGCGGCCGTGCGATGACGATTCACGCATGACTCCTTCTGCCGTGCCCTGGGCCGGTCCGGCCCGGGCAGGGTGGGGGTGAAGTGCTGTCGGTGCGGATCGGATCGATCTGGTGCGCTTGTCCCGGGCACTGTGGCACGCGCGGAATGGACTGTCATGCTCTCGTCAGAGCGGGTTCTCGTTGCGGCCGGATTGCGGCGCAGAAATGGCCGGCTTCCCGCCCTTCCGCGTCAGACCGTCAGCAGCACTCCCACGTAACTCACCCCGGCCACGACCACCCACGCGCCGAGCCCCAGCAGGGCGGCCCGGCCGCCCGTGCGGGCCAGGGTGGGCAGGTGGACGGCGCTGCCCAGGCCGAACAGGGCCGCCGCCAGCAGGGCCTCCTGGGCCGTGTGCGCCCAGTCCAGGGCCATGTCCGGGACCAGACCGGTCGCCCGGAACGCGGCCGCCGCCAGGAAGCCCGCCACGAACAGCGGCACCGGCGCCGGGCGCCGCCCGGAGGCCGTACGCTCCCCCCGCCGCCGGGCCCGCAGCGCGAAGGCCACGGCCGCCACCAGCGGCGCCAGCAGCGCCACCCGCATCAGCTTGACCAGCACCGCTTCGCCCAGCGCGGCCGGGCTGGCGGTCTGGGCCGTGGCCACCACCTGGCCGACGTCGTGGACGCTCGCCCCGACCCACCGGCCGAAGGCCTGGTCGGTGAGCCCCAACGGGTCCTGGAGCAGCGGCAGGACGGCGATGGCGAGGGTGCCGCAGAGGGTGACCAGGGCCACGGAGGACGCCACGTCCTCCTCGTCGCTGCCCGAGACCTCGCTGACCGCGCCGATCGCCGAGGCCCCGCAGATCGCGTAGCCGGTGGCGATGAGCAGCGGCTGGTCCCCGCGCAGGCCGAGCCGGCGCCCGAGCCACAGGGTGCCGAAGAAGGTCGCCGCCACCACGGCGAACACCATCGCCACGGTGGCCCAGCCGAGCCGCAGGACCTCCTGGAGCCCGAGGCCCAGCCCCAGCAGCACGATGCCGATCCGCATCAGCCGCCGCCCGGCCAGGGACAGGCCCGGGCGGGCGGTGCCCCGGACGAACGTACGGAGCCGGGGCAGATGGGCGGCGGCGATGCCCAGGACCACCGAGGCGGTCAGCATCGGCACGGCCGGTACCAGCCGGTGGACGCCCCAGGCGAGCAGGGCGCCTGCGGACGCCATGGCCAACCCCGGCCAGGGCAGGGGTGTTTCACGTGAAACAGGGCGAACCGGCGCAGCGGCCGAGGGCCGGTTGAGGAGGGCCATCAGTCCTCCGACAGCAGGTAGATCCGGCGGATGCTGCTGCCCAGGCGAGTGACGTCCGCGCCGTACACGTGGATCGATATCGCCGTCGTACCGCAGGAGTTGCGCACCTTGTGGATGTCCCCGGGCGGCGCGAAGCCCGCCACGTCCCCAAGGCCGTTGACCACCTCCGCGACGGCCCTCAGCCGGGCCCGGTCGGAGCCGGGGGCGAGCGCGTAGCGGACCTCGCTCTCCTCGCCCTGGTGGACTCCCGCCACGCACCACGAGACGTGGTCGTGGATACAGGTCTCCTGGCCGGGCAGCCACACCAGCGCGACCACCGAGAAGCTGCCGTCGCGCTCGGCGTGCAGCACGTGCTGGCGGTAGCAGGACGCGTCCCCCTCCTGCTGCTCCGGGGTGAGCAGGTCCTCAGCACCCAGGTGCGGCGCGAGGAGCTCCCCGACGCGCTCGGCGGTGAGGCCGGGCGCCAGGCCTCGGTCCACCACCGCACGGATCTCCTCGACGAGGGCGGACATCCTCGCCGTGGTGCGCGGTGCGGCAGCCGGGGCCGCGGAGGACGCCGTCGTGGTGGTCGCGGAACGATCCGGGAAGGTCGTGGTCATAACGGCAGCGTCCGCCGCCCGATCCATCACGTCCAACGACAGTATTCACCCGAACTGCCAAGCAGGGCTTATGGATCGGCGACAGGCGACAGGCGACGGGTACGGGTACGGGTACGGGTGGTGCGTGGGGCGCGGATGCGGGTGCGCCGGCCCTCGGCTCAGCAGCCGACCCGACGGGACGCCGCCTGCTGGAGTTCGGCGAGGACCACCGCCGTCGCCGGGATGCGCAGGTGGTCGCGGTAGACGTACGCGGAGATGTGCCGGCGCGCGGCCGGCTCCAGGGCCCGGCCGCAGACCCGGCTGAGCGAGAGCGAGGGCAGCACCAGGGCCGGCATCATCGCCACGCCCAGCCCCTGGGCGACCAGGCTCTGCACGACCAGGTTGTCGTCGGTCGCGAAGCGTATGTCGGGCACGAAACCCAGCTCGGCGCACTCGTGCAGCAGGTTCGCCCGGCAGCGCGGGCAGCCGGCGATCCAGCGCTCCTCGGCGAGGTCGGCGAGCTGCACGGCCCGCCGGCGGGCCAGTGGGTGCCCGGTCGGCAGCAGCACCGTGAGCTGGTCCTCCAGCAGCCTCACCTCGGTGACGTCGTCCGGGACCTCCTCGTGGAGGCCGGGATAGGTGAAGGCGAGGGTGATGTCGCACTCGCCCTGCTGGAGGCGGCGCAGGGACTCCGGAGGTTCGCACTCCAGCAGTTCGACCTGCACCCCGGGGTGGTCCTTGTCCAACCCGCTGAGGGCCTCCGGGACCAGGGTGACGTTGGCGCTGGGGAACCCGCACAGCCGTACCCGGCCGGTCCGCAGCCGCGCGTACGCCTTCATCTGGGCCTGGGCCTCGGTCAACGAGCCGAGGATCGTCTCGGCGTGCCGGGCCAACGAGGTCCCGGCCTCGGTGAGCTGCATCCGGCGTCCGACCCGGGTGAACAGGGGGGTGCCGACGGCGCGTTCGAGCGCCTTCATCTGCTGGGTGATCGCGGGCTGGGTGTACCCCAGGATCCGGGCGGCAGCGGAGTACGACCCCGAGGTCACGACCTCGTGGAACGTCCGTATGTGCCGCGAATCGAACACATGGGAAGCATAAGCGGACGTTGGGAGGGGCCGTAGGCGCAATCGCGCCTACGGCCCCTCACCATCGAGCCACCCGCCGTTGGCCGTCCGTTACTTGTCGCCCACCCGCGAGGCGAGCGTGACGTCGACCGTGGTCGGCTTGCCGCCGCGCTCGTAGGTCAGCTTCACCGTGTCGCCCGGCTTGTAGGTCCAGATCTCACTGATCAGGGTCGGGCCGCTGTCGATCCGCTTGCCGCCGAACTCGGTGATCACGTCGCCGGGCCGCAGGCCCGCCTTGCCGGCCGGGCCGTTCGGGTCGACCAGCTCGTTGGCCGCGGCGCCGCCGTCGGAGATCTTGGCGCCGTCCACCTTGGCCTGGAGGTCGACGGAGACCTGGAGGACGGGGTAGACCGGCTTGCCGGTCTTGATCAACTGGTCGGCGACGTTCTTCGCCTGGTTGATCGGGATGGCGAAGCCGAGGCCGATGGAGCCGGCCTGGCCGCCGCCGAAGCCGCCGTTGCCCGCGGACTGGATCGCGGAGTTGATGCCGATGACCGCGCCACGGCCGTCGAGCAGCGGGCCGCCGGAGTTGCCGGGGTTGATCGAGGCGTCGGTCTGCAGGGCGCTCATGTAGGAGTTGTTGTTGCCGCTGCCGTCGCCGGAGGCGACCGGGCGGTTCTTGGCGCTGACGATGCCGGTCGTGACCGTGTTCGACAGGCCGAAGGGGGCGCCGATGGCGATGGTCGCGTCGCCGACCGCCACCTTGTCGGAGTCCGCGAGCACCAGCGGGACGAGCTCGGCCGGCGGGTTCTTGAGCTTGAGGACGGCGACGTCGTAGCCCTGGGCCCGGCCGACGACCTCGGCCTCGTACTCCTTGCCGTTCGAGAAGGTGGCGGAGAGCTTGCCGCCGTTGGCGGCGGAGGCGACCACGTGGTTGTTGGTGAGGATGTGGCCCTGCTGGTCGTAGACGAAGCCGGTGCCGGTGCCGCCCTCGCCGTCACCCGCCCGCGCCTTGATCGTGACCACGCTCGGCAGCGCCTTGGCGGCCAGGCCCGCCACCGAGCCGGGCTCGCGCTTGAGGTCGCGCGGGCTGTCGCCGGCGCTGACCGTGGTGGAGCCGAAGGTGCCGTTGTTCTTCGCGAGCTGGTAGCCCACACCGCCGCCGACGCCGCCGGCGAGCAGCGCCGCCGCGAGGACGGCAGCGACCAGGCCGCCCTTGCCGGACCTCCTGGGCTTGGCCCCGGCGCCGTCGGTGGTCAGCGGTGTCCCCCAGCCGGTGCCGCCGTGGCCGCCCGCGCCGTACGCCGGGACGACGGGCGGGGGCGGCGGCCAGCCGCCGGCGCCGTGCGCGGCGGGGGCCCCGTGCGCGG
>NZ_RPRY01000406.1 GCF_003949795.1 Streptomyces sp. WAC06614 | reverse complement strand
GTCGCTGGTGCGGTCGGTGGTGCAGCAGGTGGTGCCGGCAGGTGCGGTGTGCCGGGTGGGGGCCGGCCGGCGGGCGGCACGGCGGGGGAGGAGCGGGGTGAGGGCGGCGGCCGCGGCCGCCAGCGCGGCGGCCAGGAGGAACGCGGCCCGGTAGCCGTCGGCGAGTGCGGCCGCCGGATCCGCGGCGGAGGCGACGCCGGTGCCGGTGGCCCCGCCGGACACGGTCGTGGCGAGGGTGCCGAGCAGGGCCAGGCCCACCGCGCCGCCGAGCTGCCGGGTGGTGTTGACCAGCCCGCCGGCCGCACCGGCGTCCGCCGGGCGGACGCCGCTCACCGCGGCGCCGGTCAACTGCACGAACGCGATCCCGAGTCCCAGCCCGATCAGCGCGGTCGGCCCGATCAGCGCGGTCGGGCCGGTCAGCGCGGCCGGCGCGGTCAGTGCACCGGGACCACCGCCCGGCGCGCTGAGGGCCGCCAGCCAGGTCAGTCCGGCAGCCTGGGCGAGGAAACCGGCCGCCAGGGTGCGGTACGGGCCCAGCGGACGGACCAGCCGCGGGGCCAGGGCCGAGCCGACGATGTTCGCGGCGGCCAGCGGGACCTGGGCGAGTCCCGCCGTCAGGGGGCCGGCGCCGAGGACCTGCTGCTGGAGCAGCGGCAGGAAGAAGAACAGACCGACCCAGACGGCGCCGAGCAGGGACATCAGCAGGTTGGCCGGGGCGACGAGCCCTTGGCCGAGCAGCCCGGGCGGCACCAGCGGGGCCGGATGGTGGCGCTCGGTGCGCAGGAAGAGCAGCAGCAGGAGGGCGGCGGCGACGAGCGCCCCGAGCACGTACGGGTCGGTCCAGCCGGAGGTGCGGGCGGCGGTGAGACCGTGCACCAGGGCGACGATCGCGCCGGCGACGGACAGCGCGCCGACGAGGTCGACGGTCGGCCTCCGGCCGGCGCCCCGGGGGCGGTCCGGCCCGTCGGAATCCGCGGGACGGCCCGGCCCACCGGAACCGTCCCCACCGACGCCGTCCGCCGGGACCAGCCGGAGCGCCGCGGCCAGGGCGAGGGCCGCACCGAGTGCGCAGACGTGGAAGACCCAGGGCCAGCCGAAGGCCTCGGTCAGTACTCCGCCGAGCAGTACGCCCGCCGCGCCGCCGGCTCCCGAGACGGCGCCCCACGCCCCCAGGGCGCGGGCCCGGCCGCCGCCCGGCGGGAAGAGCCGTACCACCAGGGCGAGCGCGGCGGGTGCGGCTGCCGCCGCACCGACGCCCTGGAGGGCTCGGGCCCCGATGAGGAGCCAGGCGGAGCCGGCCAGTCCGGCGGCCGCCGAGGCGGCGGCGAACAGGCCCAGCCCGGCGACCAGGACCCGGCGGGCCCCGGCCAGGTCGGCGGCCCGGCCCCCGAGCAGCAGCAGGGCTCCGAACGCGAGGCCGTAGGCGTTGACCACCCACGACATCCCGGTGTCGGACAGGGCCGCACCGTCGCGGATCTGCGGCAGCGCGACGTTGACGACGGACGTGCTCAGGACCACGACGAACTGCCCCGCGGCCAGCGCGGCCAGGACACCCCGGTGCGGCATCACGCGAATCCCCTCCTCCGACTGGCACAGATGCATGTGTGGTCAACCACTCACTCTTTGGGTCTGAAGAAGGCGGCCTGCCGGTGGACCGGCGCAGCCGCCCGAGGGCCCGGAGGGCCCGTGAACCCGTGGGTCCGTGGGGGCGGCCCGGGTCAGTAGTGCGTGATGCCCGCGGCGAGCGTGCGCGTCCACGGCGCGTCCACCGCCTCGGCGTCGATCGAGACGATGAGGTGGCACAGCATCCCGACCGCGAAGAACTCCTGTACCTGCCGGTCGTCCCCGCCGGAGGCCCCGCGTACGTACTCCACCACGCGGGCGTACCCGGCGCGGACCGCTTCCCGGATCGCCGGCTCGGACACGGCCGCGGCCTGGGCGTGCAGTTGCACCAGCAGGAGGTCGTTGTCGCTGATCAGCCGCGCGTACGCGTCCCCCATCGAGTGCAGGACCCGCTCGGGCGCGCTCCCGTCGGCCTCGGCCGCGCCCTGTTCCAGGGCGGCGCGGACCTGGGCGAAGCAGTGCTCGACGACCGCGGCGAACAGGACCTCCTTGTTCGGGAACAGCCGGTAGACGTACGCCTGGGAGATCCCGGCCGCCTTGGCGACCTCGGTGGTCGTGGTCCCGAAGTAGCCCCGGGCCGCGAACGCGCCGATCGCGGTGCGCAGCACCGTCTCGCGGCGCTCCTCGGCGGTGGACAGTTGGCGTTGCCGTTCCTTCTGCATATGAGTAATAAACCACTCACACTTTGACGGTGTCAACCCCGTACGGAGCCGGGCTGGGCGTCGGGCCGCCTACTCCCGGGTGCCGCCCGACTGCCGCCGCACGGCGGACTCCACCGCCCCGAACAGGATCCGGGTGGCCACACCGACGACGAGGATGTTGCCGACCATCTGCGTCATCGTCACGATCCGTGCCGGCTCGGTCCGCGCCACGATGTCCCCGAAGCCGACGGTGCTGAA
The DNA here is from genome assembly GCF_003949795.1 of Streptomyces sp. WAC06614. Classification (GTDB taxonomy): domain Bacteria; phylum Actinomycetota; class Actinomycetes; order Streptomycetales; family Streptomycetaceae; genus Streptomyces. Next base: position 2,866 of record NZ_RPRY01000406.1, on the reverse strand, counting down.
CACGGTGAGGGTGAAGTACAGCGAATCGGTGCGGCTGAGGGATTCCGAGAAGCTGCCGGGGGTGGACTCCTCCAGCAGGTAGTACGTCGTCGCGTAGAGCAGCAGGAACAGCGGCATCGTGGTGGCGAGCGCCTCGACCGCCCGCAGCCGCGGGTGGGCGGACCGGGTGATCGACCGGACCTGGAGGGCGAAGATGACCGCGACGGCGCCCAGGCCCAGGCCGAGGTTGGTGACGTCGACGTGGTCCCGGCTGAACGGCAGTACGTAGTACGCCGCGACCAGGGCGGTGGCCGTGGTCACCGACCGCAGGGTCGCGGTGAGCGCCGCCCGGCTCGGCCGCCGTCGGCGGGGCCGGCCCGCCCGGATCCCGTCGGTCGGGGCCCCTCCGGTCGGGCTGCTGTCGGGGGCGGAGCCCGTAGCGTCCATGCTGCCTGCGGCCTCCTGTCTCCCGCGTCCCGGCCTCCGCTCCTGCCCGAGCGGGAGCCCGTCCTCGCCGCCAGCATGGACCAGACGGCGCCGGGAGGACCGGCACGCGGTGCCGCGGTCGCCGGAGTGCACACGGAAGGACGCGCCCCGCGAGCCGTCGCCGACGCCGGTCGCCGCCCCCGCCGGTCGCCGTCCCACCCGGACCGGGTGATGACGGCGGCGGCCGGACCGGGGAGCGTGGATCACGCCAAGCAGGCACCGCCCCGGTACCGGGACGGCCGTCCGACGGAGCCGACGATGGACGACTATCCGCTGATGAACGCGTTCCTCACCATGCTCTGGTTCTTCCTGTGGATCATCTGGCTCGTCCTGCTCTTCAAGATCATCGGAGACATCTTCCGGGACGACAGCCTGGGCGGCTGGGGCAAGGCGGGCTGGACCGTCTTCGTCTGCGTCCTGCCCTTCCTCGGCTGCTTCGTGTACCTCCTCGCCCGCGGGCGGGGGATGGGCGAACGCGAGCTCGGCCGGGCGCGCGAGCGGGAGCGGGCCTTCCGCGCCTACGTCCGGGAGACGGCCGGGGACACCGCGTCGGTGACGGCCACCGCCGACGAGCTGGCCAAGCTCGCCGGACTGCGCAACCACGGTGACCTCACCCCCGCCGAGTACGAACAGGCCAAGGCGAAGGTCCTCGCGTCGCACTGACGGTACGCCTGCCGCCCGTACGCGACCCGGACGTCCCCGCCGTACGCGAGCCGTACGTCCCCGCCCGTACGCGAGCCGTACGTCCCCGCCCGTACGCGCCAACGCCGCCGAAGGAGCGTGAGCCGCGCGATGAGCACCCTCGGACCCGTCGACCTGGTCGTCCTGTCCTTCCCCGTCGACAGACCGCCCGATTCCTTCCTGGCGGCCCTGGAGAACGTCGAACGACGCGAGGACGTCCGCATCCTCGACGCGCTCGTCGTCACGAAGGCCGCCGACGGCACCGTGGAACGGGTGGAGCTCCACGACATCGAGAGCCTCGCCGACGCGGCGGCCGGCATCGCGGCCCGCCGCGTGCTCGGCACGGTCGGCGCCGACCAGGTCGACGCCCTCGTCCCGCTGATGGAACCCGGCTCCACCGCACTCGCCCTCCTGGTCGAGAACGTATGGGCCCGCGAGACGGCCGAGGAGGTCCGCAGCCACGGCGGCCGGCTCCTGGCCAGTGTCCGGATCCCCTACGAGCAGATCGCCGACGTGGAGGCCGAACTGTCCGCCCCGCCCACGGCCGGCCCGCAGGACCCCTTCGGCGGGCCCGCGCCGCGGCCCGACGGACCGGCCCGCCCTGCGGGGTGACACGGCGCCGTGACCCGAGGAACGGAGGGTGCGGTGGCCACCCCCGACGCAGCCCCCGAGGCCCTTCTGCGGGCGGCCCTGCGGGAGCCCGGGCGGCTGCCCGAACTGCTCGCCGGCTTCGCGCTGCGGCACGCCGGACCGCGTGCCGCACGCAGCGTGGCCCGGCTGCGCGCGGAGCGGCCCGGGGCGGACACCGCGGCACTCGGCGCCGAGCTCGTCGAGCGCGGCGTCCGCAGGACGGTCACCGAGGGCGCCTTCGTCGGTGGCCCGTTCCTCGTGTTCATCCCGGTCGCGTTCTGCGCGGCGCTGCTCAGCCAGGCCCGGACGATGCTGGAGCTGGCCGCGCTGGCCGGACACGACCCGACGGAGCCGCGGCGGGCGGCCGAGCTCATGGTGCTCCAGGGCGTCTACGCGGACCCGGACACCGCGCAGCGGGCCCTGGCGGCGCGGAGCGGTGAGCACCGGCGGGCGGGGGAGACGGGCGGTGACGGGCCGGGGAGGAGCAGCAGGCGGAAGAACGGCGGGCGGAAGGGGCGCAGGAGCGGCCGGTTCGCCGTCCTGACCGGGCTGACGCTCCGCATGGCCAAACTCCTCGGGCTGATGCCTCCCCGCCCGGCGGACACCGCCATGACCGCACGCGACCGGCTCGCCATGGCGGGCCGCTGGACCCTGCTCGCGGTGACGCTCCTGGTCGGGATGGTGGCCCCGCTGGTGTGGCTGCCGTACATGGCGGTGTCGTACCGGAGGTCGACCCGCCAGGCGCTGTCCCGGGCCGCGGCGTACTACCTGACCGACACCCCGCTGCCGTCCCCGCGCAGCGGTACCTCCCGGCTGGACCCCGGGATGCTGGCCGCGGCCGCGCGCGCGGTGAGCTTCGCGGTGCTGCCGCTGCTGCTGGTGGTCGTGGTGCACGTGGCCGACCTGGGGGAGGAGGGGAACGCGTGGCCGGTGGCGGGCATGGTCGTGGTCGCCTCGGCGGTCCTGGCAGGCGCGCTGTGGCACTACTGGCGCCACCGCCGCCGCCTCCACCGCCGGGACCCCGACTGACCGGCACGCCGCCGGACCGGCCCGCTACCCCCCGGCCGGGGCCGGGGCCTCGGCCGGGGGG
>NZ_RPRY01000405.1 GCF_003949795.1 Streptomyces sp. WAC06614 | reverse complement strand
GCGTCGTCGAGGCGGGGCAGGGAGTCCAGCAGGCCTCGGGTGTAGGGGTGGGCGGGGTCGGCGAACAGGTCGTCGACCGAGGCCTGTTCGGCGGCCCGGCCGCCGTACATCACCAGCACCTCGTGGGCGACCCGGGCGACCACACCCAGGTCGTGGGTGATCATCACGACGCCGAGGCCGCGTTCCTGCTGGAGCCGGGCGATCAGCTCCAGGATCTGGGCCTGGACGGTGACGTCGAGGGCGGTGGTGGGTTCGTCGGCGATGAGCAGGTCGGGTTCGCAGGCCAGGGCCATGGCGATCATGGCGCGCTGGCGCATGCCGCCGGAGAACTGGTGCGGGTACTCCCCCGCCCGGCGGGCGGGTTCGGGGATGCCGACCTCGGCGAGCATCTCCACGGCGCGTCTGCGCGCGGCGGCGCGGCCGGAGCGGAAGTGGACACGGTGGTGCTCGGCGATCTGCTCTCCGACGGTCCAGTACGGGTGGAGGCTGGACAGCGGGTCCTGGAAGATCATCGCCATCCTGCGGCCGCGGAGCCGGGACAGCTCCTTCTCGGGCAGCCCGGTCAGCTCCTGTCCGGCCAGGGAGACGGAGCCGGTGACCTCGGCGTCGCGGTGCAGGCCCATGACGGCGAGGGAGGTGACGGACTTGCCGGAGCCGGACTCGCCGACGATGCCGAGGGTGCGGCCGGCCTCCACGGTGAAGTCGAGGCCGTCGACGGCGCGGACCCGGCCGCGCGGGGTGGTGAAGGTGACCTTCAGGTCGCGGACGTCGAGCAGCGGCGGGGTCAGGGGGGTACCGGTCGTCATGCGTACCTCACTCTCGGGTCGACGACGGCGTACAGGAGGTCGACGACGAGGTTGGCGACGACGATGAAGAAGGCGGCCAGCAGGGTCACCCCGAGCACCACCGGCTGGTCCGAGCTGACCAGGGCGCCGTAGAACAGCCGCCCGACGCCGGGGAGTCCGAAGATGGACTCGGTGATGACGGCGCCGGCCAACAGGCCGCCGAGGTCCATGCCGAAGATGGTCAGGATCGGGGTCATCCCGGAGCGCAGGCCGTGCTTGACGACGACGGTGCGCTCGGGCAGCCCCTTGGCCCGGGCGGTACGGATGTACGGCTCGGCCATGGCCTCGATCATCGAGCCCCGGCTCTGGCGGGCGTACATGGCGGCGTAGAGCAGGGCGAGCGCGGTCCAGGGCAGCAGGAGGTTCGTGGCCCAGGCGAGCGGGTCGTCGGTGAAGGCCTGGTAGGCGGGGTACGGCAGGAGGCCGGCGATGCGGATGACGCCGAAGATGAGCATCACCGAGGTGAAGTACACCGGCAGGGAGGCGGCGGCGACGGCGCCGACCATGAGGGCCCGGTCGGTGACGGTGTCCTTGCGCAGGGCGGCGGTGACCCCGGCGCCCAGGCCCAGCAGCAGCCACAGGGCGGCGGCGCCGACGGCGAGGGAGGCGGAGACCGGCAGCCGGTCCATCAGCAGGTCCCACACCGGCAGGGAGTTCTCGTAGGAGTAGCCCAGGCACGGGAAGTCGCAGCGGACGGCGTACGGGCCGGTGCCGAGGGTGCGGCCGGTGAAGATGCCGGTGAGGAAGTCGGTGAACTGCCGCCACAGCGGCAGATCCAGGCCCAGGTACGCGCGGACGTCGGCGATGCGTTCGGGGGTGCAGGTCTTGCCGCAGGCGGCGGCGGCCGGGTCGGCGGGCAGGACGTAGAAGATGAGGAAGGTGACGGCGGCGATGGCGACGAGGACGCCGGCCAGGGCGAGCAGCCGGCGCAGCAGGTAGAGGATCATGTGCGGCCGCCCCGGGGGTCGAGGATGTCGCGCAGGGCGTCACCGAGCAGGGTGAAGGCGAGCACCGCGAGGAAGAGGAAGGTGCTCGGGATGACGAAGTACATGGGGTCGGTCTCGTAGAAGGCGACGGACTCGGCGATCATCTGGCCCCAGGACGGGGTCGGCGGGCGGACGCCCACGCCGAGGTAGCTCAGGGCCGCCTCGGTGCTGATCATGCCGGGGACGAGCAGGGTGGTGTAGGCGATGACCGGGCCGGCCACGCCCGGCAGGACCTCGCGGGTCAGGATGCGCCAGGGGCCGGCCCCGCCGACGCGGGCGGCGTCGACGTACTCGCGGTGCTTGAGGGAGAGGGTCTGGCCGCGGACCACGCGGGCGATGCCGGGCCAGCCGAACAGCCCGATGACGGCGGTCATCAGCACGATGCGGTCGACGTCCTTGGCGACGGACAGCAGCGCGATCATGAAGATCAGCGAGGGGAAGGACATGGTGAGGTCCATCAGGCGGGAGAGGACCGCGTCGGTGCGCCCGCCGAAGTAGCCGGCCGCGATGCCGGCGGCGGTGCCGGCCACCACGACGACGGCGGTGGCGGCGAAGGCGATCGTCAAGGAGACCTGGGCGCCGTGGACCACCCGGGCGAACAGGTCGCGGCCGGTGACGGGTTCGACGCCGAGCCAGTGCTCGGGCGAGATCCCGCCGAGGTCACCGAGCGGGAGGCCGCCGAGGTACGGGTCGACGGCGGACTTGTCGAACTCCTCGGGGGACCAGCCGCCGAGCGCGCTCAGCCAGGGCGCGGCGACGGCCATGAGGACGAAGAGGAGGACGACGGCGAGGCTGACGCGGACGGCGGGGCGGCGGCGCAGTTCGCGCCGGGCGAGCTGCCAGGGGCTGCTGCCCGGCGCGGCCGGGTGCTCCGCGGCGCCGTCCGGGGCCGCCCCAGGGGCGGCCGGTGCGGTGGCGGTCATGGTGCGGTGGCCCGTCCCGGCCCTCAGCCCTGGCTCTTCGACGGGTCCTTCAGACCCACCGTGCCGTAGTCGATGGTGCCGGTCCACACAGGGTGGCCGTAGGCGCCGGCGATGTTGGTGCCGATGAGCAGGGGCTTGCGCTCCTGGAGGACGGGGATGGCGGGGGCCTTCTTCATGATGGCCGCGTCGAGTTCGGTCCAGGCCTGGTTGGCGGCCTTGGCGTCGGCCATGGCGTTGATCTCGTCGATCCGCTTCATGGTGGCCTCGTCGCGGAACTGGCTGTAGTTGCCTTGGTTGCCCTTGTCCTTGATGGTGCGTCCGTCGAAGACGAACGGGATCCAGGTGGAGCCGGAGGGGTAGTCGGGGCACCAGCCGGTGAAGGTCATGTCGGGGGTGGTGGACAGGTCACCGATGACGTCGTAGTACGCGCCCGGGTCGACGGTGTCGATGACGACCTGGATGCCGACGCGGGCCAGACCCTGCTGGATGGCCTCCGCCCGGCCCTTGTCGCCGGTGGAGACGGCGAGGGAGACCTTCAGGCTCTCCTTGCCGGCGGCCTTGAGGAGCTCCTTGGCCTTGGCGGGGTCGCCGGCCGGCGGGATCCCGAGGGTGTCGGCCTGCTTGCCGCCGGTGAGGGCGGGCGGCAGGTAGGCGGTGGCGATGTCGTTGAGGGCCGGGCCGCCGGCCGCGGTGATCACGGCCTCCTTGTCGACCGCGTACTGCATGGCCTCGCGGACCTTGGGGTCGTCGAACGGCGCCCGGGAGGTGTTCAGGTGCAGCATGGTGGTACAGCCCTGGGGCTCGGCGAGCAGCCGGGACTTGATGTCGGGCTTGGGCAGCACCTTCGGGGCGCTCTCGGGGCGCATGTTGGAGTACTGGATCGCGGAGGCGTCGGCGCCCTCGCCGGCGATGATCCGGTCGTCGATCTGGCCGCCCTTGAGGCCCATGACGACGACGAACTTGTCGGGGTAGGCCTTGCGGACGGTGTCGGTCCTCGGGTCCCAGTGCTCGTTGCGGACCAGGACGAGCTTCTTGTCGCGGTCGTAGCTCTCGATCTTGTACGGGCCGGAGGAGAACGGGCGGGCGTCGTACTGGGTGCCCTTCTCCTGGGACTGCGGGACCGGGGCGAAGGTGGGGAGCGTGGCGGTCGCGGAGAACTCGGCGACGGGGCGCTTGAGTTCGAAGACGATGGTGCGGTCGTCGGGGGTCTTGACCGAGTCCAGGTGCTGGCCCTGGAGGGGGCCCTTGTAGCCCTCGCCGCCGGCCAGGTACTGGGCGGCGTAGTCGGGGCCGCCGGTGAGGTCGGGGGCGAAGGACCGCTCGACGTTGTACTTGACGTCCTGGGCCTTGATGGGGGTGCCGTCCTCGTACTTCAGGCCCTCCTTGAGGGTGAAGGTCCAGGTGCGGCCGCCGTTGCTGGGGGTGCCGAGGTCGGTGGCGAGGTCGGGCACCAGCTCGCTGCCGGCCTTGCCGGGCTCGGCCTTGAAGGTGACGAGCGTGCGGTACAGCAGCCGGGTGCCGAAGTCCATCGCCGGCATCGTCCAGTTGCGGGCCGGGTCCAGGTGGGAGAAGTCCTGGTTGGACAGCACGGTGAGGGTCCCGCCCTTGGCCGGGGTCCCCCCGAGGACCTTGCCGTTGGTGGCGGCCGCGGGATTGTCCCCACCGCCACCCTGCGCCCCCTTCTTCCCGGCGCCGGAGCAGCCCGTGACACCGAGTGCGAGTGCGGCCACCAGGGCGGTGGCGAGGGCGAGACGGTTGCGCGTGGTCATAGGTCACTCCAGTAAGGGGCTGCTCTCTAGGATGTGACCGGTAACATAGTAATGTGAAATTGTACTGACAAGAGGTCTGCGGGGCCGTTACCCAGCCGTGTCCGGACCCGAGGGGTCCGGACCCCGCCGCAGATGCGACGGGGCCCGCGCCCCAAGGGCGGTGACGTGACGTCAGTTGAGGTCGACGTAGCGGGTGCAGGTGCCTCCGAGCAGCGACTTGAACATGAACTTCACGTACGGCTTGCGGCTCTTGGCCACGGCCACGTCCTTGGTCTGGGAGTCGGAGATCTTCGACCAGCCCGGGGTGAGGGTGTACTCCTGGATGGTCGTCTTCCCGTCGTCCGCCCTCCAATAGACGTTGACGACGGAGAACTTGTCTCCGATGTTGTCGAAGGTGATCTCCCGGAGCATGGTCTGCTGGCCGTAGTCGCGGTACCACACCCGCGCGCTGTGCCCGCAGTCGACGGACTTGTACTTGTCCACCCCTGCGGCCTGGGCCGGGGCGACGGCCAGGACCGAGAGTGAAGCCAGCGCCCCCGCGACGGTGGCCGCACTCACCAGGTGCTTGCGTATCGACATCATCTTCTCCTCGTGGTCAGCGATCAGCAGGTGATGCGGTGCGGGCCGGATCCCCTGAGGACCGGCCGGCGGGCAGGAATCTACAAGCGGGGTCCGGCCCGGGACGATCAACCAGCGCCGTATCCGGCGGTCAACCTGCGGGCCCTGCCCGTGACCGCCCAACGGCGTACCCGCCACCCACCGAGGGTGTACGTGGCGCCCCTGGAGTGGGCACGGTGCCCAGGGTGGTCCTGGTGGACCCAGGGTGGTCCTGGTGGACCCAGGGTGGTCCTGGTGGACCCAGGGTGCGGGTGGGCCTGGTTG
>NZ_RPRY01000404.1 GCF_003949795.1 Streptomyces sp. WAC06614 | reverse complement strand
TGCTCTGGCGCCCGCAGTTCTTCGGCGCCAAGCCCCAGCTCGTGCTGAAGTCGGGCTTTCCCGCGTACGGGGTCACCGGCGACCCCAACGCCGCCACCGACACCTGCGAACCCCTCGTCCTCGGACCGCAGTTCGGCTCGTACGGCGCCACCCCCGCGGACATCTCGGTGGCCTTCGTCTCGGCCGCCGCCGCGGCCCTCGGATCCGACGCCATGCCCACCCGCCGGCGCCGGGTCGCCGTCCGCGGCACCCGCGGCATCGGACCGGCGGACATGCTCCTCAACTCCCGGGTGGGCGCGGTCGACGTCGACGCGCGCAGCGGGCTGGTCACCCTCGACGGGGACCCGCTGCGCTCCGAAGCCGCCGACTCCATCGCCCTCAACCGCCTGTACTTCCTGTAGAGACCAAGGACCACCTGCCATGAACAAGCCCGTCGACGCCGGTTACCGCATGCCCCCGGAGTGGGTCCCCCACGAGCGCACCTGGATGGCCTGGCCGAGCCCCAACCCGACCTTCACCGACGCCGAGGAACTCGCCGAGGCCCGCGGCGCCTGGGGCGCCGTCGCCCGCGCCGTCAGCGCGTACGAGCCGGTGACCCTGGTGGTGTCCCCCGGCGACGCCGAGGGCGCCCGCGCCGTGGTCGGCGCCGGTGACCGGCACCCGATCGACCTGGTCGAGCAGGAGCTGGACGACGCCTGGATGCGCGACATCGGCCCCACCTTCGTGACCGACGGACAGGGCGGGCTGGCCGCGGTCGACTGGACCTTCAACGGCTGGGGCGCCCAGGAGTGGGCCCGCTGGGACCACGACTCCAAGATCGCCCGGCACATCTCCGACCTGGTCGGCACCCGGACGTACTCCACCCCGCTGGTCAACGAGGGCGGCGCCATCCACGTGGACGGCGAGGGCACCGTGCTGCTCACCGACACCGTGCAGCTCGGCGAGGGCCGCAACCCCGGCTGGACCCGCCAGCAGGTCGAGGCCGAGGTCCACGCCCACCTCGGCACCACCAAGGCGATCTGGCTCCCGTACGGCCTGGCCGGCGACTACGGCACCTACGGCACCCAGGGCCACGTGGACATCGTGGCCGCCTTCGCCCGCCCCGGCGTGGTGATGGTGCACACCCAGCCCGACCCGGCCCACCCGGACCACGAGCGCTGCAAGACCATCGCCGCGATCCTGCGCGCGTCCACCGACGCCCGGGGCCGGCAGCTCGAGGTGGTGGAGATCCCGGCGCCGACCGTGCTGGAGGAGGACGGGGAGTGGGTGGACTACTCCTACATCAACCACTACCTGTGCAACGACGGTGTCGTGCTGTGCGCGTTCGACGACCCGCGGGACGAGGAGGCGGCCGAGATCTTCCGCGGTCTCTTCCCCGAGCGGACCGTCACCCTGGTCGACGCACGTACGATTTTCGCCGGGGGTGGCGGTATCCACTGCATCACCCAGCAGCAGCCGAAGGTCTGAAGGGCCCGGCCCGGACGTCGAGGAGTGGCCCATGGTGGCGGGTGGAGTACGCGCGCGGAAGAATGCGCCGCCGCGTGAGGACGTCCTCGCCGCCGCCATGGCCACGATCGCCGAGCGCGGCCTCGAAGGGCTGACCATGGCCGGCCTCGGCCGGCAGGTCGGCATGAGCAGCGGCCACCTCCTCTACTACTTCCGCAGCAAGGACGAGCTCCTGCTGCAGACCCTGGAGTGGAGCGAGGCCGCCCTCGGTGACCAGCGCCGGGCCCTGCTCGCCCGGCGCGGCCCGGTACGCGACCGGCTGCGGTCCTACGTCGACCTGTACGTGCCCGAGGTCGCGCGGGACCCGCACTGGACGCTGTGGCTGGAGGTCTGGAACCGGTCGCAGAACGCCGGACCCGACGAGCGGGACCGCCAGGCCGCCATCGAGGGGGCCTGGCACCGCGACCTCGTCGCGCTCCTCGCCGAGGGGATCTCGCGCGGGGAGTTCCGGCCGGTGGACGCCGACCGGTTCGCCGCCCGGACCCGGGCACTGCTCGACGGCTTCAGCATCCAGCTCGCCGTGGGGCTGCCCGGCATCGAGCGGGCGGACATCCTGGCGCACGCGATGGAGTTCCTGGACGAGGCGCTCGCATCGTGAGACAGGTCCGACGCGCCTTGGCAAGGTGTGACACACTGCGACCGTGCTTGCTCAGACCATGATTATGGCCAGCAGCGCGCCGGTCCGCAGTGGCCGCTGAAACCGTGGAAGAACTTCGCGGCGGCGGCCACCGTGCCCCAGACCCGCGCGCAGACCTCTCGCACCCGCGAGGGGTCTTTTCGTTTCCCGGCCACGACCTGCCGGGCGGCGGCGGCGCGCGATGATGGGGGCAGGTGGATCCCGGGCACCCGGAGCCACTCATCCGACAGGAGTCAGATCACCATGACGCCAGCAGCGCCGACCGAGGCCCTCTCCCCGGCCGCCGGCCTCGACGACAGCTTCCACGTGTTCGACACGACGCTGCGCGACGGGGCCCAGCGCGAGGGGATCAACCTCACGGTCGCGGACAAGCTGACCATCGCGCGCCACCTGGACGACTTCGGCGTGGGCTTCATCGAGGGCGGCTGGCCGGGGGCCAACCCCCGCGACACCGAGTTCTTCGCCCGGGCCTCCAAGGAGATCCGCTTCCGGCACGCCCAGCTCGTCGCCTTCGGCGCGACCCGCCGGGCCGGCGGCAAGGCCGCCGAGGACCCGCAGGTCCGGGCCCTGCTGGAGTCCGGCGCCCCGGTGATCACCCTGGTGGCCAAGTCCCACGACCGGCACGTCGAGCTGGCCCTGCGCACCACCCTCGACGAGAACCTGGAGATGGTCCGCGACACCGTCTCCTACCTGCGCGCCCAGGGCCGGCGGGTGTTCGTGGACTGCGAGCACTTCTTCGACGGGTACCGGGCGAACGCCGACTACGCCAAGGCCGTCGTGCGCACCGCGCACGAGGCGGGCGCGGACGTGGTCGTCCTCTGCGACACCAACGGCGGCATGCTCCCCGCCCAGATCGCCGCCGTGGTCGCCACCGTCCTCGCGGACACCGGCGCCCGCCTGGGCATCCACGCCCAGGACGACACCGGCTGCGCCGTCGCCAACACCCTGGCCGCCGTCGACGCGGGCGCCACCCACGTCCAGTGCACCGCCAACGGCTACGGCGAGCGGGTCGGCAACGCCAACCTCTTCCCCGTGGTCGCCGCCCTGGAGATCAAGTACGGGCGCACCGTGCTCCCCGAGGGCGCGCTGGCCGAGATGACCCGGATCTCGCACGCCATCGCCGAGGTCGTCAACCTCACCCCCTCCACCCACCAGCCCTACGTCGGCGTCTCCGCCTTCGCGCACAAGGCCGGTCTGCACGCCTCGGCGATCAAGGTCGACCCCGACCTGTACCAGCACATCGACCCCGAGCGGGTCGGCAACACCATGCGGATGCTGGTCTCCGACATGGCCGGGCGCGCCTCGATCGAGCTCAAGGGCAGGGAACTGGGCGTCGACCTCGGCGGCGACCGGGCGCTGGTGTCTCGGGTGGTCGAGCGGGTCAAGGAGCGCGAGCTCGCCGGCTACACGTACGAGGCCGCGGACGCCTCGTTCGAGCTGCTGCTGCGCGCCGAGGTGGAGGGCCGGGCCCGCCGCTACTTCCGTACGGAGTCCTGGCGGGCCATCGCCGAGGACCGCCCCGACGGCACCCATGCCAACGAGGCCACCGTGAAGCTGTGGGCCAAGGGCGAGCGGATCGTGGCCACGGCCGAGGGCAACGGCCCGGTCAACGCCCTGGACCGGGCCCTGCGCGTGGCCCTGGAGCGGTTCTACCCGCAGCTCGCCAAGTTCGAGCTGGTGGACTACAAGGTCCGCATCCTGGAGGGCAAGCACGGTACCGAGTCCACGACCCGGGTCCTGATCAGCACCACCGACGGCGAGCGCGAGTGGAACACCGTCGGGGTCGCCCCGAACGTGATCTCGGCCTCCTGGCAGGCCCTCGTCGACGCCTACACGTACGGCCTGCTGCACGCGGGCGTGACCCCGGCGGAGTAGCGCGTGCGGCCGAACGGGTCCCTTATGTCCCCTTCACACAGCTGACGTCCGGTTCGGGTAGCGTCGTAGGCATGAGGACCAGGCTGATCTCCGTACTGTCCGGTCTGCTGCTGGCCCTGTCGGCGACCGCCCTGGCGGCCGCCCCGCAGGCGTCCGCGGCCACCGGTCCCGCCGCCGTGGCGGAGGCCCTCAAGGAGGGACCCGTCTACGTCGACCCGCGCGCCGCGGCCCAGCTGCCGAAGGACCAGGCGGACGCGCTGGCGAAGAAGATCAAGGACGCCGGGAAGCCGGTGTTCGTGGCGGTGCTGCCCAACTCCCCGGAGTTCCCGGCCGACAGCCTGCTGCGCACCGTCCGCACCGAGACCGGGATCACCGGCCTCTACGCGATCCGGCTCGGCGACGGCTTCGACGCCGGGGCCGACCGGACCGTGATGCGGCCCGACGCCGTCCGCAACCTCACCGACGCGGTCAAGGCCGGCGGCCCCGTGGACGCGGCCACCCAGCTGAACAACTTCGTCGACCAGGCCCTCACCCAGGCCAGGGGCCGGGCCCCGGCGTCCTGGGGCGGCGGCTCCGCCGACAGCGGGGCGCCGGTCGGCGCGCTGGTGGGGCTGGGCGCGGTGGCCCTGCTGGGCGGTGGCGGCGCGTACGCCCTGGTCCGCAACAACCGCAGGAAGAAGGAGGCCGCCGAGCGGGAGGCCGTGGAGAGGCTGCGCGTGGTGGTGGACGAGGACATCACGGCCTTCGGCGAGGAGCTGGAGCGGCTGGACTTCCACCCCGGTGAGCGCGGTGCCGACGACGCCATGCGCCAGGACTACGAGCGGGCCCTGGACTCGTACGACAGGGCCAAGCAGATCATGGGCGGCGTGCAGCACCCGGAGGAGGTCAAGGGCGTCACCCAGGCACTGGAGGACGGCCGGTTCTCGCTCGCGGTGCTCGCCGCGCGCCGCGAGGGCAGGCCGCTGCCCGAGCGGCGGGCGCCCTGCTTCTTCGACCCCCGGCACGGCCCGAGCACCGAGGACGCCACCTGGGCGCCGGTGGGCGGGTCGGCGCGCACGGTCCCGGTGTGCGCGGCGGACGCGGTCCGGCTGCGCGAGGGCCGGGACCCGGCGGTCCGCACGGTCGACACCGAGCGCGGGCCGCGCCCGTACTACGACGCCGGCCCGGCGTACGGTCCGTGGGCCGGCGGCTACTTCGGCGGCGGCATCCTGCCCGGCCTGCTGGTGGGCACGGTGCTCGGCTCGATGATGTCGAGCCCGGCCTACGCCTCCGACTGGGGCGGCTACGACGCGGGCGGCTTCGAGGGCGGCGCCGAGATCCTGCGCTCCGACTGGGGCCTGACCTGGAACGCCGCGCTGGAGGCCGGCGGAGTCATGGTCAGCGACAAGG
>NZ_RPRY01000403.1 GCF_003949795.1 Streptomyces sp. WAC06614 | reverse complement strand
GCCCCCAGGTCGCCCGGCCGGCGAAGCCGAGTGGCAGCGCGGCCAGCTTGACGGTACGGGTGACCGCCGCTCGCGGCACAGCAGTCGGGACTTGGAGGGGCGCATGTCTGATCTTCCCCGGAAGGCGGTCACCCGTACCGTCAAGCTGGCCGCGCTGCCACTCGGCTTCGCCGGCCGGGCGACCTGGGGGCTGGGCAAGCGGATCGTGGGCGGGTCGGCGGAGATCGTCGCGCGGGAGCTGCAGCAGCGCACGGCCGAGCAGTTGTTCCGTACGCTCGGTGAACTCAAGGGTGGGGCCATGAAGTTGGGTCAGGCCCTGTCGGTCTTCGAGTCGGCGCTGCCGGAGGAGGTGGCCGGGCCCTACCGGGCGGCGCTGACCAAGCTCCAGGAGGCGGCCCCACCGCTGCCCGCGGGGACGGTGCACCAGGTCCTGGCGGAGCGGATCGGGCCGGACTGGCGGGAGTTGTTCTCGGAGTTCGAGGACAAGCCGGCGGCGGCCGCCTCGATCGGGCAGGTGCACCGGGCCGTGTGGCACGACGGGCGGGAGGTCGCGGTCAAGGTCCAGTACCCGGGCGCGGGTGAGGCGCTGCTGTCGGACCTCAAGCAGCTCGGCCGGTTCGCCGGCCTGCTGGGGCCGCTGGTCCCGGGCATGGACATCAAGCCGCTGATCACCGAGCTGCGGGAGCGGATCTCGGAGGAGCTGGACTACGCGCTGGAGGCGGAGGCCCAGCGGATCCACGCCGAGGCGTTCGCGAACGATCCGGACGTGGTCGTTCCGGGCGTGGTGCACCAGGGCGACCAGGTGTTGGTGACCGAGTGGCTGGAGGGGGTGCCGCTGTCGGAGGTCATCGCCGACGGCACCGAGGAGGAGCGTGACCGGGCGGGGCAGTTGCTGGCCCGGTTCCTCTTCTCCGGGCCGGCGCGCACCGGGCTGCTGCACGCCGACACCCATCCGGGCAACTTCCGGCTGGTGGTGGACGCGGACGGGCACATGCGGCTGGGCGTGCTCGACTTCGGCACGGTCGACCGGCTCCCCGGCGGGCTGCCCGCCCCCATAGGCCGTTCGCTGCGGATGACCCTGGAAGGGGACGCGGAGGGGGTCTACGGGCACCTGTGCGACGAGGGCTTCGTGAAGGACTCCGTCGAGCTGGACCCGGAGGCGGTGCTGGACTATCTCCAGCCCATCATCGAGCCGGCGGCGGTGGAGGAGTTCACGTTCACCCGGGAGTGGATACGCGGACAGGCTGCGCGGATCGCCGATCCCCGCTCTCCCGCACACCAGTTGGGCCGCATGATCAACCTGCCGCCGTCCTACCTGCTGATCCACCGCGTGACGCTCAGCACCATCGGCGTGCTGTGTCAGCTCGGCGCGACGGTGCGGCTGCGGGAGGAACTGGAGGAGTGGCTGCCGGGGTTCCGTCCCGAGGACTGAGCAGGAGGGCTCACCACCAGGAGGAGTCGAGGCGGCCTTCGATCGCGCGGAGGTTGGCCCGGGCGCAGTCCACGCAGAAGTACTGACGGGCGCCGTTCTCGACCGAGCAGGTCCAGGTGGGCGGAGGGCCCTCGGGGGCGGGGGTGCCGCAGCGGGCGCAGACGACCGCGCGTCCGCTCGCTCCCGGCGGTGCCGGGTGGGGGTTCGACTGGTCCACCACCAGACGATATCGCCATGAGCCGGGCACGGGCCCGCAACGCACCGGGGGGACCGGTCCGTGCGGACCGGTCCCCCCGGGGACGGCTTCCGGCTGCCCTGTCTCGGCGCTCCTCGCGGAGCAGGGCGTGCGGTCGTCGTCAGTGCATGATGGCCATGGCCAGCGCACGGCGGGCGCGCAGCGAGACGCGCTCGGCACGCCGCTGCATGCGGCGGGCGGCGACCAGACGCGAGGCGCGACGCTCGGCGTCGACCTCACGCATCCGGTCGGCCATATGGGCGCGGGCCAGGGCTTCTGGGATGAGTTGCATTTCGCGGGTCCTGTTCTGGCGCGAGGTGATCGCACCGGTGGTGATGAAGTCTTCGGTGGCGCAGCCGGACGGCTGCTCGCTCGAGGCGGCGGGGGTCATGAGGGCCTGCTTCAGGGGGTCGTGCGTCAGGGGGCGGTCGATGGTTCCGAATCCGGTGGCGTTCATGCCGAGACCGGGTTCTTGCGCGGGCGGCCACGCGGACGCTTGCGGGCCACGACCACACCCTGGACGAACAGCTCCCCACCCCAGACGCCCCAGGGCTCACGGCGCTCCAGCGCCCCGGCGAGGCAGGCCTCGACCAGCGGGCAGGTGCGGCACAGGGACTTGGCGTACTCGACGTCGGCCGGGGACTCGGCGAAGAAGACCTCGGGGTCGTACGTGCGGCACGGGACGGGGACGCCCAGGTTCTCGATGGCGTCGTCGAGCGCGGTGAGCGCGGTGAGCGGAGTCAAGGTGGAGTCCTCCGGGACTGCGGGCGGGGAGACGGTGCGGGTCTGCGGTACGGACGGGGCGTGCGCTTCGAGTTGCACGGTTTTTTTCTTCCTCGTCTTGTCTGCTGGTCGGTCCGGCGGTCGGCCGGATCTGCTGGTACCTGGTCTTGCCAGTCCCCGTGGCCCCTTCGCTCCGTCGCCCCGGGTGGGGACAAACAGAAGGGCCGCGGATCCCGGGTGGGGTTCCGCGGCCCTGAAGGCGCCGGCCTGATCAGGCGATCAGGCTGGATCACTCCAGGGTTCGAGCCCGCGGAAGGCCCACATCAGGTGGTGCTGCGTCGTGTGCTTGGTCTGCTTCGTCTGGATTCCGGCACCGGCTGCCGCAAAGCCATAGGCCTCAGCCTTGGCTCCCATGCCTGCCACCGGTGCCTGGGTCGGTCGCTCGTTGCGCTCACGCACGGGGAGGGTCGCCAGAACGGCGGGGCTGGCCGCGGCGATCGCGGACAGACCGGTGCCCCGGAGGGAACGCAGCGAGGAGACGAGCAGGGTGGAGCCGAGGGTGCAGGAAGCGGCGACCGGGCGATCGGTCATTTTGGTGTTCATGAAGCTGGTCACGGGGTCTCGCCTCCTCTCGGCGTCTCGGGGACCGGCTGTGGCGGGCCGGTCCCGTGTATTCGGATAAGTACAGCACGAGGACAGGCCTTCAGAGAAGTTGCCTGTTCTCGTGGTTAAGAACCTATGGGGACTGCCAGGGCATGTGCAAACTATTTTTCCGACGAGTTTCTACGCGTCGTCCCCGACCTCGCCCTCAGGCTCCTGACCTGCACAGATGGCCAGGACATCGGCTCCGTACCGGTCGAGCTTGCGGCCGCCCACCCCGGAGATCATCGCGAGCTCGCCCGCCTCGGCCGGGGCCGACTCGGCGATCGCCATGAGCGTCTTGTCCGTGAACACGCAGTACGCGGGCATTCCGAGGGCCTTGGCCCGCACCGCGCGCCACTCCCGCAGCCGCTCGTAGAGACCTTCGTCCATGTCGGACGGGCAGTCCTCGCAGCGCATCAGCTTCAGCGCGCCGGCGTCCGTGAGCGTCCGGCCGCAGACGCGGCAGGACACCGGGCCGCGCCGGGTGCGCCGGCGGGCGCCGACCTCGGCCGGCGCGCCGGCGGCCCGGCCGGGCGCCGAGGAGCCCGGCCGCAGCCCGTTCAGGAACCGGCTGGGCCTGCGGGAGGCCCGGCCGCCCGGAGAGCGCGACAGGGCCCAGGAGAGCGTCAGGTGGACCCGGGCCCGGGTGACGCCGACGTAGAGGAGCCGGCGCTCCTCCTCCACCTGCTCGTCGGTCTTGGCGTAGGTGATCGGCAGCATGCCGTCGGTGAGGCCCACCAGGAACACCGCGTCCCACTCCAGGCCCTTGGCCGCGTGCAGCGAGGCCAGGGTGACGCCCTGGACGGTCGGGGCGTGCTGGGCGGCGGCCCGCTCCTCCAGCTCGGCGACGAGGTCGGCGAGGGTGGCGCCGGGCCGCCCGGCCGTGAAGTCCTCGGCGAGCCGCACCAGCGCGGCCAGGGACTCCCAGCGGTCGCGCACCGCCCCCGAGCCGGCCGGCGGCTCCGGGCTCCAGCCGACGCTGCTGAGGACGGCCCGCACCTGCGCGGGGAGCCCGACCACGTCGTCCAGCAGCGGGTCGTGCGCCCCGGCGCGGGCGGAGCCGCGCAGCGTGAGCATGGCGTTGCGCACCTCCTGCCGCTCGAAGAAGCGCTCGGCGCCGCGCAACTGGTAGGGCACCCCGGCGTCGGCGAGGGCCTGCTCGTAGACCTCGGACTGGGCGTTGATCCGGAAGAGCACCGCGATCTCGCCGGCGGGCACGCCGGCGGCGATCAGGTCGCGGACGCGGCGGGCGACGCCCTCGGCCTCGGCGGGCTCGTCCGGGTACTCGGCGTAGACGGGGGCGGGGCCGGGCTCGCGCTGGGAGACCAGCTCCAGTCGGTGCTCGGCGGCCCTGCCGCGGGCCTGGCCGAGCAGGCCGTTGGCCAAGTGGACCACCTGGGGGGTGGAGCGGTAGTCGCGGACCAGCTTGACCACGGTGGCGCGGGGGTAGCGGGTGCGGAAGTCCAGCAGGTGGTCGGGGGTGGCGCCGGTGAAGGAGTAGATGGTCTGGCTGGCGTCGCCGACCACGCACAGGCTGTCCCGGTCGCCGAGCCAGAGCTCCAGCAGGCGCTGCTGGAGGGGGCTGACGTCCTGGTACTCGTCGACCACGAAGTGCTGGTACTGGGCGCGGACGGTCTCGGCGATGTCGTGCCGGTCCTGGAGGACGCCGACGGTCAGGAGCAGCACGTCCTCGAAGTCGATCACCCCGCGGTCCCGCTTGAGCTGCTCGTACGTGCTGTAGATCTGGGCGATCTCGGCCATGTCCCGGGGGGCCTCGCGACCCGCCTTGAGCGCGGCGGCCGGATAGTCGGCGGGGATGGTCTGGGTGACCTTGGCCCACTCGATCTCGCCGGTGACGTCGCGCAGCTCGTTGCGGTCGAGGCGGACCCGGCAGCGGGCCCCGGCCTCCGCGACGAGCTGGACCTTGCGCTCGACCAGCCGGGGCAGCTCGCCGCCGACGGCGCGGGGCCAGAAGTACTGGAGCTGGCGCAGGGCGGCGGAGTGGAACGTCCGCGCCTGCACGCCCTCGGCACCGAGTGCGCGCAGCCGGCCGCGCATCTCGCCCGCGGCGCGGTTGGTGAACGTGACGGCCAGCACACTGGCCGGGGCCAGCCGGCCGGCCCGCACCCCGTAGGCGATGCGGTGGGTGATCGCCCGGGTCTTGCCCGTGCCGGCTCCCGCCAGCACGCACACCGGCCCGTCCAGGGACGTCGCGACCTCGCGCTGCTCCGGGTCCAGGCCCAGGAGCACCGCGTCGGCCGAGTCGGCGACGGCCGGGAAAGCTGAGGAGTGCGTTGCTGCTGTCACCCCGCCATGCTGCCAGGTCCCGTGGGGCGGACGGCAACGTCGTCCACAGGCCGTGCACACCAGTCGTACCGGCGGTGACGAGCAGCCGCCGGGCGGACGCCCGGGCACGCCGGGGCCCGGCACGCCGAGGCCCGGCATGCCGACGCCCCCTGGTCGGCGGGCGCGGGGCCAGAAGTACTGGAGCTGGCGCAGGGCGGCGGAGTGG
>NZ_RPRY01000402.1 GCF_003949795.1 Streptomyces sp. WAC06614 | reverse complement strand
GGCCAGGACCTCGCCGGCCCCCTCCCGGCCCACCGGGCCGAAGGCCGACGTGGACTGCGAGCAGGGCGGGGCGGGCCTCTACACCGTGCCCTCGCAGGGCGGCAAGGCCACCGTCCGCTTCGGCGGCCGGGGCGTGTGCCTCATCTCCGCCATCCCCGGTCGGGGCTTTCGTACCACCACCGCCCAGACCTCGGACGACACCCTCACGGTCACCTTCACCAGCGACGACCACCGCTCGGTCATCACCGCCACGATCGACCCGTCGGCGAAGGCCACCGTCCGCGAATCCTCGTTCTGACACCTTTGCCGGGATTCGGCGCAGCGGAAGCTGAGCGCTTCCTTAGGGCATCCTCAAGATCGCGCCGAGGCGGGTTCCGGGGGCCCGCGGCGCCCCTATGCTCGCGTTCCACCGAGCCGGGGGCGTCGCGCCCGTCCGGCAGTTCTCACCGCGCCCGAGGTGTTCCCCCCATGAGTTCTCGCCTGCCCGTACCCGTCCGCGCCGGCCGCCGTACACCGCCCGGACCCGCCGCCGCGCGCCCCGGGCGGCGGCTTCCGCTGATCGCCGCGGCCGTGGTCGCGGCCGGGCTGACCGCCGCCTGCGGACCGTCCGCGTCCTCCGCCGGAGCGGGCACCGCGACCGCGGCCGGCGCGGCCGCGTCGGCCACGCCCGAGGGCACGGCCTCCTCGGCCGGCTCCCCCTCGGCCTCCGCCTCGCCCAGCGCATCGGCCTCCGCCTCGGGATCGCCCTCGGCGTCGGCCTCCGCGTCCGCCGGCGCGAAGTCCGGCCCGTCCGCCCCCGCCACCACGAGCGCCGCCAAGCCCTCCCGTACGGCGACCACGGCCGGGCCCGCCGCGGTCCCGGGCCCCGGGTACGACAGTGCGGCCGACGCCCGGTCGGCCGTCGACGCGGCGCTGCGCGCGGCCAAGGCCGACGGACGCCCGGTGCTGCTCGACTTCGGGGCGAACTGGTGCGGCAACTGCAAGGCCGCCGACAAGGTCTTCGCCCAGGCCCAGACCTCGGCGCTGCTGGGGGCCTCGTACCACATGGTGAAGATAGACATCGGCGGCAACAGCTCCGCCAACTCGGCCCTGCTGCGCAAGTACAGCCCCTCGGGCGGGACGTACACGATGCCCGTCCTGGTCGTGGTGTCCCCGTCCGGCACGGTGCGCACCGACACCCACGTCACGGGCAACCCGTCCCTGACCGCCGAGGGCCTCGACGCCTTCCTGCGCAAGTGGGCCGCATGAGCCGGGGCGCGCCCCGGGGCCGGTCCACCCGGTCCCGTCTCGTCGCGGCCCCCTTGGCGCTGGCTGCGTGCGCCGCGCTGACGGCCTGCGGCGGCGGTCGGGACGGCGGGGCCGCGGGAGCGGGGGCCGGCGCCGCCACCAGCGCCGCCACCAGCGCCGCCACCGCAGCCGCTGCCGCACCGGCCGGGAACACCGCGCGGTTCACCGAGAACGGGGTGACCGTCGCCCTCTCGGTGTCCGACTGGCACGACGCCCAGGGCACGCTCACCGCGGTGTTCACGCCCGAGAAGAAGGGCTTCCACCTCTACAGCACCGACCTGCCGGTCACCGGCGTCGAGGGCGTGGGCCGGCCGACCACGGTGACCGTCACCGGCGGCCTGACGGCCCGGTCCGGACCGAAGGTCGCGGCGGAGGTACGGATGATCAGCGTGCCCGGTGTGGACGCTCCGGTCCCCGTCTACCCGGACGGCCCGGTCACCGCCACCCTGCCGGTCCGCGCCCAGGGCGACGGGGACGCCACGGTGCTGCTCGGATACGCCAGTTGCAGCACGCAGGAGGGCTGCACCATCCCGGTCGCCGACCGTCCGGTGCGGCTGCGCGTCACTTCCGGCGGGCCGGTGTTCAGCGCCCCGTAGGGGCGGAGCACACCCTTCCGGCCGAGCCCCTAAGGTGTCCCCATGCCCAGCGTCCTGGTCGTGGAAGACGATCCGAGCATCCGCCAGTCCCTGATCGAGGTGCTGACGGAGCACGGTTTTGCCGTGCGCAGCGCCGCCGACGGGTTCGGCGGCCTGCGCGAGGTCACCCAGACCCCCGTCGACGCGGTGGTCCTCGACCTGGGGCTGCCCGACCTGGACGGCGGGGACGCGTTGCGGATGATCCGGGGCATCTCCTCCGTGCCCGTCCTGGTGGCCACGGCCCGGGACGACGAGACGGAGATCATCAAGCTCCTCAACGCCGGCGCCGACGACTACCTGGTCAAGCCGTTCTCGGGCGGACAGCTCATCGCCCGCCTCTCCGCCGTCCTGCGCCGCACCGGCCATGTCCTGCCCGCCGGTCCCGCCGTGGGCGTACCGGGCATGGCGGGCTTCCCCGGTACGCCGGGCGTACCCGGGGCGCGCGGCGGCGCCGGGGTCCGGGGGGTGCCGGCCGCGCCGCACCTCCCCGGGGCGGGGCCCGCGGCGGGTGATCCGCTGCGCCCGGTCACCGTCGGCGAGCTGACGGTGGACCCGGGCGCCCGCACCGCGTTCCTGGCCGGCCAGGAGCTGCGGCTGACCCGCCGGGAGTTCGACCTGCTGGCCTTCCTCGCCCTCCACCACGGACAGGTCGTCTCCAAGCGGCGGCTGCTGACCGAGGTCTGGCGGGAGCCGTACGTGGACGACCAGACCGTGGACGTGCACCTGTCCTCGCTGCGGCGCAAGCTCGGCGAACGCGCGGCGGCCCCGCGCTACCTGCTGACCGTGCGCGGGGTCGGGATCAAGCTGGTGGCGCCCCGGTGAGGCGCTCGCTGGCCGGCGTGGCCCTCGCGGTGACCTCGATGGTCGCCCTCTCCTTCCTCATCCCCCTGGCCGCGCTGGTGCTGTCGCTGGTCAAGGAGCAGGGCGTCACCGCGGCCGAGCAGCGCGCCGCGGCCCTGGCCCCCGTGCTCACCGTGACCGCCGATCCGGCGGCCCTGCGCGAGTCGGCAGCGAGCCTGGACTCCTCGGAGCACCTGGTGGTCCACCTGCCGGACGCCCCTCCGCTCGGCGAGACGAGGGCTCCCGCGGCGCTGCTCGAACGGGCGCAGCGGGGACGGGAGTCCATCTCCCAGGAGATCCCGGGCGGCTGGATCTGTCTCCAGCCGGTGGTGCTGCCCGGCGACCGGGTCGCCGTCGTCGAGGACTTCGTCCCCGAGGCCGAACTGACCCGCGGGGTCGCGCAGTCGTGGGCGGTCATGCTGCTGCTCGCCGTGGGGCTGATCGGCGGCTCGGTGCTGGTCGCCGACCGGCTGGGCGCCAAGGTCGTCCGGTCCTCCCGGAGGCTCGCGCAGGCCTCGCGGGCGCTCGGGGCCGGCGACCTGGACACCCGGGTCGAGCCCATGGGGCCCAGGGAACTGCGGGACGCCGGTGTCGCGTTCAACGCGATGGCGCACCGGATGACCGAACTGCTGGCCGTCGAACGGGAACTGGTCGCCGACCTGTCGCACCGCCTGCGCACCCCGCTGACCGCCCTGCACCTGGCGTCCGAGCGGATGGCCGGCACACCCGAGTCCGCCCGGGTCGAGGCGGCCGTGGCCGCGCTGGAGACGGAGCTCCAGGCCATCATCGCCGCGGCCCGCACCCCGCTCGCCGTGGGCCCGATGGGCCAGGGCCTGCTCGGCGCCGGCCGACCGGCGGACCGCGGCCCCGCCGACGCGGCCGCCCCGGGCCCCGGCCCGGGCAGGCGCGCGAGCACGGATACGGACACGGATACGGATACGCGCACAGCCACCGGTCCGGGCAGGGGCACGGGCTCCGGCAGTGGTGCCGGGTCCGGCGACCGGTGCGAGGTGGCCGACGTCGTACGCCGGCGGACCGCCTTCTGGTCGGTGCTGGCGGAGCAGCAGAACCGATCCTGCGCCCTCGACCTCACCCAGGAACCCACGGCCGTCGGCCTGTCCGACGACGACATCGCGGCCGTGGTGGACGCCCTGGTCGGCAACGTCTTCCGGCACACCGCGCCCGGGACCCCGTTCGGCGTCCGGGTCGCCCGTACCGCGCACACCGTGGAACTGGTCGTGGAGGACGGCGGACCGGGCATTCCCGAACCCGACCAGGCTCTGTCCCGCGGCAGCAGCACCGGCTCCACCGGCCTCGGGCTGGACATCGCCCGGCGGGCGGGCTCGGCCACGGGCGGTACGGTGCGCATCGGCCGGAGCCCCCTGGGCGGCGCCCGGCTCACCGTGACGTTCGCCCTGGTCACCGAGGCCCCGACCGGCGGACGCCGGTCCCGGCGCCGCCCCCGCGGCCGGGACGCCTAGGCCCTGTCCTGCGGATCACGGCCGGAGCTCGGCCGGGTTCCGTGCACGGCCCCCTCCAGGGGCGCCAGTGCCCGGCTGAGCCGGAGGACGTCGGCGACCGTCCGCGGGTCGGTGCTCCCGCGGTACGCCGGAACGGGCTCGGCCCCGGGTCCGATCAGCAGGCCGGTCCGGCCGTCCAGCCCCGGGTCGGTGGCGGCGGCGAGGGACGGGCGCGCGGCCTCGGCCGCGGGCCCGGCCGTGGAACGTTCGAACTTCCGCCGCACCAGCGGCCACAGCAGGCGCAGCCCCGGGGAGACGATCCGGGGATCGTTCATGGTGCCGTCCGTCATGGCGGTCGCGGCGCCGCCGGGGTCGGCCGCGAACACCGCCACGCCGGTGCCGCGCAGCCGCTCGGCCAGGTCCAGGGTCCAGGCGAGGTTGGCGAGCTTGGCCCGGCCGTACCAGTGGAAGCCGTAGTAGCCGCCCGGCGGCTCGACCTGGTCGAACACCCGCTTGGCGAGCCCGATGGCGGCCGAGCTGACGTTCACGATCCGGCTCGGCGCGGCGGCCCGTAGCTGCTCCAGCAGCAGTTCGGTCAGCAGGTACGGGGACAGGTGGTTGACCGCGAAGGTCGCCTCGATCCCGTCGGCCGTCCGCGTCGGCTCGGGGAACATCGCCCCGACGTTGTTCACCAGGAGGTCGAGCGGACCCTCCGCCGCCAGCGTGGCGGCGAGTGCCCGCACCTGGTCCAGCGAGGCCAGGTCGGCCGCCAGGAACCGCGGCTCGCCTCCGGTCGCCACCGCGCCGATCCGCTCCACCGCGCGGGCCCCCCGACCGGGGTCCCGCCCGACCACGGTGACGGCGAACCCCCGCGCCGCGAGCCCCTTCGCCGTCTCCAGCCCGATCCCCCCGGTCCCGGCCGTCACCACTGCGCGCTGATCCACCATTGCTGCCCCTCCGACGTTCGCTCACCCATGAAACGGATATCTATCCGTTTCCTCGCGAGCAGCACGCTAGCACAAGCGGATGACTATCCGCTTGCACTGGCCGCGCCCGGCCCGGCGGCCGGCCAGGGGGAAGGGAAGTCGAAGGGCGGAAGAAGAAAAGGGCGCCGCAGGACCGGCCATACGGGCCGCCAGCGCGGCCCGGCGTCGCCCCGGCGGACGCGGAGCCCGACACCGCCCCGGCGGACGCGGAGCCCGACGCCGAGGGCGATCCCGAGGCGGAGCCCGGGGGCGGAGGCCGGGGACGGAGGCCAGGGCGGAGGCCGGGACGCAGGCTGGGGGCGGAGGCCAGGGCGGAGGCCGGGACGCAGGCCGGGGGC
>NZ_RPRY01000003.1 GCF_003949795.1 Streptomyces sp. WAC06614 | reverse complement strand
GCCGCCCCCCGCCCCATCTGACCCGAGCAACGGAGCAACCCGACCTTGCGTACCGCCGACATCCGCAGCCGCTTCCTGGACTTCTTCGCCGAACGCGGGCACACCGTCGTCCCCAGCGCGCCCCTGCCCACCCCGGACCCGACGCTGCTGTTCGTCAACGCCGGAATGGTGCCGTTCAAGCCGTACTTCACGGGCGAGGCCGCCCCGCTGTGGGAGCGGGCCACCAGCGTGCAGAAGTGCGTGCGGACGCTGGACATCGAGGAGGTCGGCAAGACCACCCGGCACGGCTCCTTCTTCCAGATGAACGGCAACTTCTCCTTCGGGGACTACTTCAAGGAAGAGGCCATCGCCTACGCCTGGGAGCTGTCGACGGCGTCCCAGGCGAACGGCGGTTACGGCCTCGACCCGGACAGGATCTGGGTCACCGTCCACCACTCCGACAGCGAATCCCGCGCTATCTGGCGCAAGACCGCGGGCCTGCCCGACGAGCGGATCGTGGCCCGCGGCGACGAGGACAACTTCTGGTCCATGGGCGTCCCCGGCCCCTGCGGACCCTGCTCCGAGCTGTACTACGACCGCGGCCCCGCCCTCGGCCGCGAGGGGGGACCCGCGGTCGACGAGGACCGGTACATGGAGTTCTGGAACCTCGTCTTCATGCAGTACGAGCGCGGCGACGGCCCCGGCAAGTCCGGCTACCCGATCCTGGGCGAGCTCCCCCGCCGCAACATCGACACCGGCATGGGCCTGGAGCGCATGGCCACCCTCCTCCAGGGCAAGGACAACCTCTACGAGATCGACGAGACCCGCCCCGTCCTCGACCATGCAGCGGCCCTCGCCGGCGTCCGGTACGGGGCCGACGCGCAGTCCGACGTACGGCTCCGCGTCGTAGCCGACCACGTCCGTACGGCGCTGATGCTCCTCGGGGACGGCACGGCTCCCGGCAACGAGGGCCGCGGCTACGTCCTGCGCCGCATCCTGCGCCGCGCCGTCCGCTCCATGCGCCAGCTCGGCTACCAGGACCCGGCCCTGCGCGAGCTGCTCCCGGTGGCCCGCGACTGCATGGCCCCCAGCTACCCCGAGATCACCGAAGCGTTCCCCCGGATCACCGACCAGGCGTACGGCGAGGAGGACACCTTCCGCGCTACCCTCAAGCAGGGCACCACCGTCCTCGACACCGCCATCACCAAGGTGAAGGCGGAGGGCGGGCGTTCATTGCCGGGCGCGCAGGCGTTCCTGCTGCACGACACCTACGGCTTCCCCATCGACCTCACTCTGGAGATGGCCGCCGAACAGGGCGTCGAGGTCGACCGCGAAGGCTTCACCGCGCTGATGAACGCCCAGCGGGAGCGGGCCCGCGCGGACGCCCGCGTCCGCAAGTCCGGCGGCGCCGTCGACACCACGGCTCTGCGCTCCGTCCTGGACGCGAACGGGCCGACCGACTGGCTGGCCTGGGAGACCCTGACCACCGAGTCCCGCGTCCTCGCGGTCCTCGGGGCCGAGGGCGCGGTACCCGTGGCCCGGACCGGGGAGATCGTCACCGTCGTCCTCGACCGTTCCCCCTTCTACGCCGAGTCCGGCGGCCAGGACAGTGACGCGGGCGTCCTCTCCGGCGCCTCCGTCGAGGCCGAAGTGCTGGACGTCCAGCGCCCCCTGCCGGGTCTCGTCGCTCACCAGGTACGGATCACTGCGGGCGAGCTCGCGACCGGCGACGCCGTGCACGCGGCCGTCGACCCGGAATGGCGGCTCGGCGCCCGCCAGGCCCACTCCGGCACCCACGTCCTGCACGCCGCCCTGCGCGAGGTCCTCGGCCCCACCGCCCTCCAGGCCGGCTCCTACAATCGCCCCGGCTACCTCCGGCTCGACTTCCCCTGGCGCGGCGGCCTCTCGACGACGGTGCGCAGTGAGGTCGAGGAAGCGGCGAACCGGGCGCTGCGTCGTGACCTGCCCGTTGGCGTGCAGTGGATGACGCTTCCCGAGGCGAAGGAGCTGGGCGCGCTCGCCCTGTTCGACGAGACGTACGGGGAGAAGGTCCGCGTCGTCGAGATCGGCGGGGCCTGGTCGCGGGAACTATGCGGCGGCACCCACGTCGAGCACGCCTCCCAGATCGGCACGGTCGCCCTGACCTCGGAGGGCTCGGTCGGCGCGGGCATGCGCCGCCTGGAGGCCGCCGTCGGCGTCGAGGGCTTCGCCTACCTGGCCCGCGAACGCGACCTCGTCGCCCGGATCGCCGAACAGCTCGGCGCCCCGCGCGCCGAGCTGCCCGAGAAGATCGCGGGGCTGCTGGACCGTCTCAAGGCAGCGGACCGCGAGAACGCCCGCCTCAAGCAGCAGGTCACCACCGCCCGTGCCGCCGAACTGGCCGGGAACGCGGTGGACGCGACCGGCGTCCAAGTGGTCGTCACCACTGCCGAGGGCGGAGCCGAAGAGGCCCGCGCCCTGGCGACGGCCGTACGGGACCGCCTCCCGGTCGCCACGCCCGGTGCCGTCGGCGTCGGTACCGCGGCCGGGGTGGTCGTCGTGGCGCTGAACAAGGCCGCGCGCGAGGCAGGCCTGAACGCCGCCGCGCTGGTCAAGCAACTCCTCGGCGGACGCGGCGGTGGCTCCCCGGAGCTGGCCCAGGGCGGCGGCCTGGCCGCCGACCGCCT
This sequence comes from Streptomyces sp. WAC06614, assembly GCF_003949795.1. Taxonomy (GTDB): domain Bacteria; phylum Actinomycetota; class Actinomycetes; order Streptomycetales; family Streptomycetaceae; genus Streptomyces. Next base: position 63,629 of record NZ_RPRY01000003.1, on the reverse strand, counting down.
CGCAGACACGCTGGCTGAACTGCCCCGGCTCGTCGGCAGCCGCTGACCCGCTCTCCGGGGAGGGTGTGGCCGAATGCCACGCTCTCCCCACGGCGGTGTAAAACTTCCACCAGCTGCCGGCCAGCCTTCGGTCACACCGGTTCCATTCTCTTCCTGCGCACATGTTGCAAGAGCATCCTCTTCGCGTTAGAGGTGTAACGCGACCGAGAGAAGACACCCATGACCGCCGGTACCCCTGTCCCACCAGCGCATTCTCGCTCCCGATGGCAACGCTTCACCGGGTCCATGACCCGGGCGGAGTGGAGGCGGGTGGCCGGGATGACGGCGTTCATCGCCGCTCTCCACGTCATCGGCTGGTTCACCCTCGTCGCGATCGTCACCCCCGAGCACTACAGCCTGGGCGAGAAGACCTTCGGGATCGGGATCGGCGTCACCGCATACACCCTGGGCATGCGGCACGCCTTCGACGCCGACCACATCGCCGCGATCGACAACACCACCCGCAAGCTCATGCACGAGGGCGAGCGCCCCCTGTCGGTCGGCTTCTGGTTCTCCCTCGGGCACTCCACCATCGTCTTCGCCCTCGCCGTCCTGCTCTCCCTCGGCATCAAGGCCCTCGCCGGCCCCGTCGAGGACGACGGCTCCCAGCTCCACAACATCACCGGCTGGATCGGGACGACGGTCTCAGGCGTCTTCCTCTACGCCATCGCGATCATCAACCTGGTCATCCTCGCGGGGATCTGGAAGGTGTTCCGCGAGATGCGCTCCGGGCACTTCGACGAGGCCGCGCTGGAGGAGCAGCTGAACAACCGAGGGTTCCTGAACCGGATCCTGGGCCGGCTGATGCAGTCGATCACCAAGCCCTGGCAGATGTACCCGCTCGGGATGCTCTTCGGCCTCGGCTTCGACACCGCCACGGAGATCGCCCTGCTGGTCCTGGCCGGAACAGGCGCGGCCTCCGGGCTGCCCTGGTACGCGATCCTCTGCCTGCCGGTCCTCTTCGCGGCGGGCATGTCGCTACTGGACACCATCGACGGCTCGTTCATGAACTTCGCCTACGGCTGGGCCTTCTCCAAGCCGGTGCGCAAGGTCTACTACAACCTCACCATCACCGGCCTGTCGGTGGCCGTGGCCCTGATCATCGGCACGATCGAACTGCTGGGCCTGGTCGGCGAGAAGCTCGACCTGCACGGCCCGTTCTGGGACTGGGTCGGCGGCCTCGATCTCAACCTGGTCGGCTACCTGATCGTCGGGCTTTTCATCGCCACCTGGATCGTCGCGTTCGCCGTCTGGAGGTTCGGTCGCATCGAGGAGAAGTGGACTGCGAACCTCCAGCCCGCGCACGGGGGAGGCGAGGCGGGGACAGGCCCGCAGCCGTGACCCCACCGCGGGGCTGGGCCCCTTCCCTGTGGACGGGGAAGGGGCCCCAGCCGGGCTCCACGGGCTGACGTGGTCAGCCCGGAGGCTCTCGGTCGGGTCACTCCGCTGGCAGGCGGGGCGTGCGCGGCGGCTCGGTGCGGCGGCTGCCGGTCTTCTCGAAGGCTGCGGCGAAGGTGAGGAGCGCGTTGTCGTCGTAGGCGCGGCCCGCGAAGGTCAGCCCGACGGGCATGCCGGTGTCGGTCATGGTGCCCATAGGTACGGTCACGGTCGGGATGCCGAGGTGGCGGGGGACGAGGTTGCCGTTGGCGACCCAGACGCCGTTGCGCCAGCCGAGGTCGGCGGACTCCGTGCTGACGTCCATGTCCGCGGGGCCCACGTCGGCGACCGCGGGGAAGACCACCGCGTCCAGTCCCAGTCCGTCCATCCACAGTTCGAGGTCGACGCGGCGCGTTTCCTCGAGTCCGCGCAGCCCCTGCTCCAGGTGCGGCATGTCGGTGAGGGAGGCGTACGGGCGCTCGCGCACGAAGCGCGGGTAGTCGCCGATCGTGTCGTCGAAGCCGTCGTAGCGGTCGGGCAGTTCACCGTTCTGCTTGGGCCAGATGCGGGTGCCGTCGACGTCGGCCAGGGTGGAGAGCGCCGGGTCGCCGTTGGCGCGCAGGAAGTCGTCCCAGGCCCAGGCTGACAGGTCTTCGATCTCGAAGGTGAGGTAGTCGCGGCCGACCAGTCCGCGGGTGAAAAGCGAGGGCGCGCCGGGGCGGTCGGACTCGTAGTTGGAGACCACGGGGAAGTCGACCTCGACGACCTCGGCGCCGGCGGCCACCAGGTCGCGGCGGGCTGCTTCCCACAGGGCGATCACCGAGGGACGCGTGTCGATGCGCTGTCCGGTCTGGCCGCCGATGCCTCCGTCGGGGTTCGTGCCGGCGGCGGGGTCGGCGTTGATGTACATCCGGGGCACGCCGACACGCTTGCCGGCGAGCGCCTCGGATGCCGCCCCGGCGTCGGTGGGCGCGAGGTCTGGGTAGGAGGCGGGTCGTACCTGCGACGGTGAGGGCAGCTGCACCCAGGGCTGGGCGCGCCACAGGTCCCCGCGCGTGTGCGGGTCGTCGGCGACGATGACGTCGAGCAGTTCGAGCAGGTCGGCCATGGTGCGGGTGTGCGGGACCACGACGTCCATGGTCGGTACGAGCGGCCAGTTGCCGCGGACCGAGATCACGCCGCGGCTGGGCGTGTAGGCGCACAGCGCGTTGTTCGACGCGGGAGCGCGGCCCGAGGACCAGGTCTCCTCGCCGAGGCCGAACGCGCCGAAGGACGCCGCCGTCGCGGTGCCGGAGCCGTTGGAGGAGCCGGAGCCGTAGGCGCTGGTGAGCCAGTCGGCGCTGTACGGGCTTTCCGCGCGGCCGTACACGCCGCGCTGCATGCCGCCGTTCGCCATCGGCGGCATGTTGGTCAGGCCTATGAGGACGGCCCCGCCCGCGCGCAGGCGTTCGATGGCGAAGGCGTCGCGCTGGGCGACGAGGTGCTCGAAGGCCGGGGAGCCGGACGCGGCCGTGAGCCCCTCGGCGAGGTAGCTGTCCTTGGCGGTGTAGGGGATACCGTCCAGCGGGCCGAGGGTCTCGCCGCGGGCGCGGCGGGCGTCGGAGGCCTCCGCTTCCGCCCGGGCGTCGGGGTTCATCACGACCATCGCGTTCAGAGCGGTGGCCGTGCCGAGCCGGTCGTACGCGTCGATCCGAGCGAGATAGGCGTCGAGCAGGCCGACCGAGGTCGTCTCGCCCTTCTCCAGCGCTGCGCGCAGGTGGGCGATACAGGTCTCCACGACATCGAATCCGCGCGTCATGAGGGGTCTCCTGGGTGGTGGGTCGTACGGGTAGGCCGTCGGCCGCGGGGGCGGGCATGTGGATGGACGGGTGTGCACCGTCCTACCTGACTAGATTTTCAGTCTAGATTAAGAATCTAGATCGCCGGAACCTAGACTTGGGACCTGGATTTCCGTAACCGAAAGTGAGCTCATGCCGACGTCAGGGACGGGGCCCGCGCTGCCCGACAGGAAGCGTCAGCCCAGCGGGGAGCAGGCGCGGGGGCGGGCGATGCGGGCCGCCATCGCCGTGATCGCAGAGAAGGGCACGGCGGGCCTGCGGATGTCGGACATTGCCGAGCGGGCCGGTATGAGCACCGGGCACATCCTCTACCACTTCGGCAAGAAGGACCGGCTCCTGCTCGAAGTCCTCGCGTGGAGCCAGGCGGACCTCTGGGCCCGGTTCCAGCAGGCCGCCGACCGGGCCGCATCTCCTGCCGAGAAGCTGGACCTGTTCGTCCGCTTCTATCTGCCCCGCGAGCAGGGCGACGAACGCTACGCGCTGTGGACGCAGGTACTGGCCCAGCGCCACGACGAGGCGGGCCGGCGCCTCCTCACCGAGCTGCTGGACGGCTGGGACGAGCGCCTGGAAGCCATCCTCCGTGAGGGCCGGGACCTGGGCCACTTCGCCGACGTGGACGTCTCCGAGTTCACGATCCGGGCGGTGGCCATGCTGAGCGGGCTTTCCGAGGACGTGATGTTCGGACGGTCCCGCTGGCAGCACACCTCCGCGCACGCCTTCGCCCTGTCCGCCCTCGAGCGCGAACTGCGTCCCACCGGTCGGGCATGAGGGTGTGAGTCCGCCCGGACCCCTCCGTTCCGGGCAGGCGCTTGGTCGTCCCGTCCCGGACCCGTTCCGGGGCAGGTCATTGGCGGCGGGCGTCGCAGCTCACTGCTCAGCCGACACCGTGCTGGGCTTGAAGCGGACCGAGGCCTGGAAGCGGGCCTTGCGGGCGGCGCGGCGGAAGACCGTGAGGACGGCGGGGCCGGCCAGGCAGATGCAGACGAAGTTGGTGACGGCCCGCCCCGTGTCCCAGCCGAGGGAGGTGGCCAGGTCGAAGGCGAGGTAGCGGTGGAACTGCTCGGTGAAGGGGAGGCCGGGCAGGTAGGCGATGGAGCTGTTCGGGTCGAGGGAGAAGGGCCAGAAGGAGAGGTTGAGGAGGAAGCCGAAGAGGTAGCCGGAGACCGATCCGTATACGGCGAGCATGGCGACCTCCTTGCGGCCGGCGGCCTTCGGGAGGAAGCCGGCGAGCATGCCGACGAAGGCGCAGCCGAACATCTGGTACGGCATCCAGGGCCCGACCCCGCCCGTGATGAGGGCGGAAGCGAAGAGCGACGTGCAGCCCAGCGTGAAGCCGAAGCCCGGACCGTAGACCCGGCCGGCGAGGACCAGGATGAAGAACACCGTCTCGATCCCGGCCGTGCCGGCCCCCAGCGGGCGGATCGCGGCGTTCACCGCGGACAGCACGCCGAGCATGGCGAGGGCCTTGGAGTTGATGCCGCCTTCGGCGATCTCGGAGACGACCACGCACAGCACGATGACGAGGAGGACCCCGAAGATCAGCGGCGGGGCGTAGTTCGAGCCGAACTTCCCGGGAGCGACGAGGAAGGGCCAGAAGAACGCCACGATCCCGAGGAAGGCCGCCATGGCTATGACGATGCCGGCGCGTGCATGGATCCGGATGGCTGCGGCGCGTGCGGTCATGAGGCCGGGTCCGTCCCGTGGTCGGTGAGGGTGGCGGTCGCCTGGGCGACCGTGAGGTAGGGGAGCGGGGCGAGGATCTTCGCGGTCTGGGGGGCGAAGACGGGGGAGGCGACGATGACCTCGGTGGTGGGGCCGTCGGCGACGATGTCGCCTTCCGCCATGACGACGACGCGGTTGGCGGCGCGGGCGACGAACTCGACGTCGTGGGTGGAGATCACGACGGCCCGGCCCTCGGCGGCTAGGTCGTCGACGATGCGGATCAGCTCGCTCTTGGCCCGGTAGTCGAGGCCGCGGGTGGGTTCGTCCAGGAGCAGCACGCGGGGGGCGGCGGTCAGCTGGATCGCCAGGACGAGGGCGAGCTTCTGGCCCTCGGACAGGTCGCGGGGGTGGGTGGTGTCGGGGATGCCGGGTGCGAGCCGGTCCAGGATGGTGCGGGACCGGATCCCGGCGGCGGTGACTCCGGATTCGGCGTCGGCCTGGTCGAGTTCCTGTTTGACGGATTCCAGGTAGAGGAGGTCGGTGGGGGTTTGGGGGACCAGTCCGACCAGCCGCCGGGCGTCGGCGGCTGACAGCTTCCGGGGGTCGAGCGGCTTCGGGTCGTCGGGAGGGCTGACGGCCACCGAGCCGGCCTTGCGTGGTCCGGATCCCTGGAGCGCCCACAGGAGGGAGGACTTGCCGGAGCCGTTGCGGCCCATGAGGGCGGTGATCTCGCCGCCGTGGAGGGTCAGGTCGACCTCGCGGACGGCCGGTACGCCGTGGTAGGTCACGGTGATGCCGCGTGCGGTGAGGAGTTCCGGCCGGACCGTCGTCGGGGCAGGGCGGACCGGTGGGGGAACGGTGTCGGCCAGCCGGGTCCTCAGGGGGGCCGCGGCGCGGCGGGCGTCGCGGATCGAGAGCGGCAGCGGCGTCCAGTCCGCCGCGCGGCCCAGTTCGACGATGGGCGGGGCGATGGAGGAGGTGCGGAAGATCTCGGCGGGTGTGCCTGAGACGACGCGGCCGTTGCCGGGGAGGTGGATGACGCGGTCGGCGTACTGGACGACGCGCTCCAGGCGGTGTTCGGCGAGCAGGACGGTGACGCCGAGGTCGTGGACGAGGCGGGTGACGGCGGCCAGGACCTCCTCTGCTGCCGTGGGGTCCAGGGCGGAGGTGGGTTCGTCCAGGACCAGGATGCGGGGGTGGGCGGTGAGGACGGAGCCGATGGCGACGCGCTGCTGCTGGCCGCCGGAGAGTTCGTGCAGGGCTCGGTGGCGCAGGTCGGCGAGGCCGAGGAGGTCGAGGGTCTCCTCGACGCGCTTGCGCATGGTGGCCGGCGGGACCGCCAGCTGCTCCATCGCGTAGGCGAGTTCCTCCTCGACGGTGTCGGTGACGAAGCCGTCCAGCGGGTCCTGGCCCACGACCCCGACGACGTCGGCGAGTTCGCGGGGCGGGTGCTCGGACGTGTCCCGTCCGTCGACGAGGACGCGGCCGTACAGGGTGCCGCCGGTGAAGTGGGGGACGAGGCCGTTGACGGCGCCGAGGAGGGTGGACTTGCCGACGCCGGTGTGGCCGACGACCAGGCAGAGTTCGCCCTCCTCGACGGTGAGGTCCACATCGCGCAGGACCGGTTCGGCCGTGTCCTCGTACTGGACGGTGACCTGGTCGAAGGTGATCACTTGGGTTCCTCGGTGCGCTGGGGCGGGACGGCCGCCCGGGCCGGTGCGGCCGGCGGCGGGGCCAGGAAGCCGGCGGTCCCCGCGAGGAGGATCGCGGCGGCCGGCACGAGCGGCAGGGTGGGCCAGCTGAGCGGGTAGATGGAGGGGTTGAGCTCGGCCGCGTTGAAGCCGACGTTCGCGAAGAGCAGGACGGCGGAGAGGACGCCGCAGCCTGCGACGGCCCATTCGGCGAAGTGCCACGGATCGGGCCGGTAGCTGGTCCGGGTGATCCGGCGGCCGCCCAGGCGCAGCCCGGCGAAGCACAGCACGGCCCCGGCGCCCATGGCCGGGAGCCCGAGCAGCTTCGGCGCGGTCGCGTCGAGCAGTCCGTACGTCCCGGCACACAGGCCGCACATGCCGAGCAGCATCAGGGCGCCGGTCAGGCGGCGGGAGCGGCGGGTGGCGGTGCCGCCCCGGCCGTATCCCCGGGAGTCCATGGCGGCGGCCAGGCGCAGGGACCGTTCGAGGGCGTCCTCCAGGACGGGGACGATGATGCCGCGCAGGGCGCGCAGGCCCTTCGAGCGTCCGGCCCGGAGCCGCTTGGCACGGTGGACGCGCTGCACGCTCTGGACGAGCTGCGGGGCGACGCTGAGGGAGACGGTGACCGCGACCCCCAGTTCGTAGAGGGCGCCGGGCAGCACACGGAGGGCCCGCTTGGGGTTGGCGAGGGTGTTGGCGGCGCCGATGCAGCACAGCATGCAGGCGAGGCGTAGCCCGTCCGTCGCCGCGGAGAGCAGCGCCTCCAGGGACACGGGCCCGCCGAGCTGAATGCCCGCGTACCAGTCGGGAGTGGGGATGTGGGGCAGTGAGAAGAGGAAGTGGTCGCGCGGGGTGATGCCGGTGGCGAAGACCGCGCGGAAGGTGACCCGGATCGCGACGACGGTCAGCGCGAGGTACAGGTAGTACTTGAAGCCGCGCGCCCAGGGCGCCTCGGTGCGGCGCATGGTGATCACGTAGCCGAGGACCGCGAGGACGAGGAACAGCAGCAGCGGGTTGTTGGTGCGGCTCACGGCGGTGGCCAGGGCGAGGGCCCAGATCCACCAGGCGACGGGGTGCAGGGTGCGGGGCAGGCGGCGGCCGCCCGTGTCCGGCGCGGGGCCGGACACGGGCGGCTTCGCCGCCTGCGTCGAGATGGTGGTGCGCGTCACGCGGCTACTCCGTACGACGGCGCTTGGCGGCGTACACGGCCGCGGCGCCGATCAGCAGCACCAGTGCACCGGTGGCGACGGCGGGCAGGTACGAACCGGTGTCGTGCTTCGTGTCGGCGGCGGGCGCCGCTTCGACCACCTGGGGGCCGGGCGCGGCCACGGCCGGGGCACTGGACGAAGGCGGTGGTGCGGAGGGCGTGGGCGAGATGCTCTCTGAAGGGCTTGCCGAGGCGGAGGGGCTTTCCGTAGCTGCGGGGCTGGGCGTCGTCGTCGCCTGCGGGCTGGTCGGCGGCGGGTTCTCCGGCCTGGGACCGGTGTTGACGTTCGGCGGCAGCGGCGCCGCCGTGCGGGTGTCCTTGGGTGCGGGGCCTCCGGTGGGCTGGGTGTTCTTGGCGCGGAGCTGGTCGGGGGTGACGGTGGGCTTGCCCTCGGTGCCTTCGACGTTCGTTCCGCCGAAGATCCACAGGTCGACGCTGCCGGGCTTCGGCTTGTAGAGCATGGCGCCCAACTGGCTGTATTCCCAGGTGTTCTGGCCCGGATTGGCGTGCCAGTACGACCAGTAGGCGGAAGCCGGTGGGGTCAGTACGCAGTCGTCCTGCTGCGGGGTCGGGTACTGCTTGCCGCCCTGATATCCGCTGTAGCCGATGCGGCAGATGAAGGCAGGGCCGTCGTGGCCGGTGCCGGTCGTGGCCCAGCCACCCTGGTTGAGGAGCTCGTAGCCCGTGGTGGGGGTGGTGCCGCAGGAGCGGTAGACGGGGCCGCCCCAGTGGCTGAAGTCCACGGCGAGTACGACCCCCGAAGAGGTGGTGCACTGGCCCATCGGCTGCGGCGCGGCGCCCGCCGGGGCCGTGGTGGCGGCGAAGGCCGCCACCGTCAGCCCCAGCGCGGCGGCAGCCCGGGCGAAGGCGCGCACGAAGCGGTTGCGACTCATGCTCCCGCCCCCGTCCGGCGGCGGCGCTTCGCGGCGCGGGTGAGGCCCCAGCCGCCGAGGGTCAGGACCAGCGCGGCAGCGGCGAGCGCACCGACCTGGGCTCCGGTAGAGGCGAGAGAACCGCCGCCGGACCCGGAACCACCCGAGGAGCCCGTGCCGCCACCGTTCTCGCCCGGCGTCACGATGACGGGCGAACCGCTGCCGCCGGAGGTACCACCGGACGTTCCGCCAGAGGTGCTGGGGACGGGCTCGGGGGTGGTGCCGGTCAGGTCGCGGGTCAGCGTGCCGAAGGAGACGCCGGTGGCGCCGCCGACGGCCTGGGTGGAGGCGCGGAGGTCGGATCCGGTCTGGCCGCCCTTGGCGACGTTGAAGCCGCCGTCGCCGTTCTGCTGGCTCGCCAGGAACTTCCGGGCCTTGGCGATCTGGGAGCCGTACTTGGGAGCGTCCAGCGAGAGTCCCTGGATGGCCAGGGCCGCGGAGTTGACGGAGTTTCCGGAGGCGCCGGGGAAGCCGCCGTCTTCCTTCTGCTGGGTGGCGAGCCAGGCGAGTGCCTTGTCCACCGCTGCCTGGGAGTCGGCGTCGGGGAGCAGGTCCACGGTCATGGCGGCCATGGCGGTCGAGTCCACTTCGGGGCCGCTGGGTTCGCCGATCAGGCTGACCCAGGCACCGGACGGGGTCTGGAGGCTCTTGAGGTAGGCGACCGGTTCGGCCGCGGCGGCCTTCTCACCTGCGCGCAGCTGGGCCATGACACCGAGGGACTGCTTGAAGACGGAGGTGGCGTAGGCGTAGTTGCCCTTGGCCGCGCACTCCTGGACGGTCGGGGTCTTCGCCTGACAGGTGATCTTCGCGAGGGCTGCGATCAGATCCTGGCCGCCGAAGTTCCGCGGATCGCGGCCCACGGCCTGGGCGAGCACGGCAGCCTTGCCGATGGAGCCGCCGTTCGCGTACTTGGTGCCGACGAGGGTCCAGTCGTGGATGCCGCGCTTCTGGCCGTCCTTGCCGCCCTTGTCCATGAAGTCGACGATGTTGCGCAGGGCGGCGTTGTCCCCGCCGGTGGCGGCGAGGGCGTACGCGCCGTCGATGGTCAGGCCGTAGTCGGCGAATCCGGTGCCGGGCTGGCTCTCGTAGAAGCGGCCCTGGACCAGGCGGGAGGGGGCCGTCAGGTACGCGGCGCCCTTCTTCAGGTCGGGCCCTTCACCGGCCGGCGGCGTGGTCGGGGTGGGCGGCGTGGTCGGGGTCGGCGGTTCGGCCGGCTTGGCGGTCAGGGAGACGAGGTCATGGCCGGCGCCCGCGAGGGCGGCCGTCGCGGTGGGGTACAGCCTCGAATCGGTGTCGTCCTCGGCGAAGCCGAATCCACCCGTCGGGAGCTGGTGCTTGGAGAGCCAGGAGACGCCGGCATCCGCGAACGCCTCGTCGCCGAGGGCGCGCAGCGCCTGCGCGGCCCAGCCGGTGGCGGCCGGATTGCCGGTCGTCTCGTAGTAGACCGAGGGCCAGGCGCCGGTCGCCAGCTGGGACCGCTTCAGGTAGTTGCGGGCCTTCTGGAGCACCGCCTCGTGGCCGCCGGCCCGCTCCAGGGCCAGGGTGATCAGGCCGGTGGCGCCGGCCTCGCTCTCGCACCCGGGGCTGCCGGGCCGGATGAGGATGCTGGTGAAGCCGCCGTCCTCGCACTGCAGGACAGTCAGTCGGGCCACGGAACCGGGGGGCGGGGTCATACCGGCGTTGACCAGGGCGATGACGGCCATGGCCTGGGCGTCGGCCTGCCCGGTCGTACGGAAGTCGCCCTTGGTGAAGCAGCCTTCGACCGTCTCACCGTCACCGATGTCCCGGGGGCAGGCGTACTTCACGAGGTCGCCGAGCAGGTCGTGCCCGCCGAACGCGCGCGGGTCCTTGCCGGTGGCCTCGGCGACCAGGGCGAGCCGGGCGGCGGCGGTGGCGTCCGGGATGCCGTCCTTGCCGGCCGGGTAGGCGTACGCGTCGGTCTGCGCGGGCGTCGCGAGGAAGTCGGCGATTTTCCTCGCCACCGGGCTCTTGCGGTCGGCTGCCGCGAGGGCGAAGACGGCTTCCGTGGAGAGGAAGTGGTTCGGGGTCGTGGAGCCCTCGTCGACGACGCGCTCCCCGTCCGTCAGCGTCCCGGTCACCCAGCGGGTGGTCGCGGGTACGTCGACCCGTCCGGCCGGCACCTTGGGCGGCGCCGTCGGGACGGTCGGGTCGGGGGTGGTGAAGCCACGGACGTCGTCGGGGGAGAAGGACGGCTTGCCCTTGGTGCCCTCGACGTCGGTGCCGCCGTAGACCCAGGCCTCCACGTCACCCGGCTTCGGGTTCCTGGCCATGGCCCCTTGCTGGCTGTAGGACCACTTCCGCTGCCCGGGCGAAGCCGTCCAGTACGACCAGTAGGCGGACGCCTGCGGGGTGAGGACGCAGGGCTCCTTGTCCGGCGTCGGGAACTGCGTGCCGGTGCCCTTGCCGATGCGGCAGATGAAGGCGGGGCCGTCGTGGACGGTGCCCTCCATGGTGAACCCGGCGGTCTGCAGCAACTCGTAGCCGGTGGTGGGGGTGGTGTCGCAGCCCTTCTCCACCTTGCCGCCGAACGGGCCGAAGTCCACCGCGACGATCGCCCCGGTGGTGGCCGTGCACTGCTCGATCGGGTCGGCCGAGGCAGGTACCGTTCCGCCGACGAAGGCCGCGCTCGCGGCGAAGGTCAGCAACGCCGCCGATACGAGCGACAGCAGCCCCTTGCTCCCCAGGTGTCGCTCTGATTGCTGTGCGGTCCCCACCACGGCCCCTCGTGTCAGCCGGGCGGACCAGTGCGTGGCAAAAGGGCTCCACAACCCGTGGGACCACGGGGAAGCCGTTCGAACCACGCCGTAGTCCGCGACGGCGCTTCTCGCTGCAAAAACCTGGCCCCAGGCATTCCGACTCGCCCGGACGGAACCGGGCCTACGGTTGCGGGTCAGCGCCGGAATTCGACCGGCTTCCCCTGGAGCTGAGTGCTTATCAGTCGGAGTGGAACACGCGGATAAAGACACCGTCAAGGTGGTCTGCGTCTCACGAGGCAAGGCACAAGAACCACCCTATGGATCCACCACGCATCGGCTGGCGGACCCTTGATCATTCCGGTAGCGTCCTGGGCTGCCACATGGGGGAACCCGGTGCGAATCCGGGGCTGACGCGCAGCGGTGTGGGACGGCAGGGGGCCGTCACCGAGCCCGAATGCCCATCTGGCGAGGCACATCTCAAGCCGTACCACGCGTTCGGACGGCCGCCACCGAGCTGCGGGCTGCCCGCCCACGAGAGCTGCGGTCGGGTCGGCGTCCCTCATTTCCAGGAGCAGGCCATGTCCCGTACCCGTACCCCGCGCCGCCTCTCGCTCGCGGTGCCCGCAGCACTCGGCGCCCTCGCCCTCACGACCCTGCCGGCCTTCGCGACCTCCTCGCCCGCCCAGATCGCCACGTCCAAGACCAACGGCGTGACGTATCTCAAGTCCCTCCAGGCCGCCGATGGTTCGTACGCGGGCAGCGGCCTCTCCAACGAGTGGGCGTTCAGCGCCTTCGCAGCCACCGGCACGGCCGTCGTCGACGTCTACCCCGCCGGCGACACGACGAAGAACGCGCGCACCGTCTACCGCAACCTGCTGTCGACGGCGGGCTGGCCGCAAGCCTCCCCGGTGGTCACCGACTACGAGCGCGGCACGCTCAACGCGTACGCCGCCGGCATCGACCCGGCGCGGGTCTCGGCCTCCCGCAACCTCATAGCCAACATCTACTCCTACTGGCAGACCGCCGAGGCCGGCTACTTCGGCCCGTCGGGGAACTTCAACGGCACGGTGTTCGCGGCCCTTTCGCTGGGTGGTGCCAAGACCCAGGGCGGTGCGAAGCGGGTGCCGCAGGCACTGACCGACTCCATGGTCACCCGCATCCGCGCCAACCAGCACGTGGACGGCGGCTGGACCTTCAACAAGGCCGAGGGCAACCCCACCGTTTTGAACTCCGCGAGCGACGTCGACATGACCGGCGCCGCCATGGCCGCCCTCTGCGTCTCCGGCGTCCCGAACACCGACACCGACGTCGTCCAGGCGAAGAACTTCCTCAAGAGCACCCTCGTCTCCAGCAGCGGCGCCTTCAACTCCCTCTACGGCGTCAACACCAGCTCCAACGGCTGGGGCGTCGCGGGCCTCAACGCCTGCGGCTTCAACCCCCAGACCGGCGACTTCCTCACCGGCAGTGGCAAGACCCCGATCGACTTCCTGATCGCCAACCAGTACAACCCGGCGGGCGGCTTCAAGTACAAGCCCTCCGACACCACGCCCTCGGCCTACTCCTCCATCGACGCGCTGCGCGCCGTCGCCGGCGGCGGCTTCACCACGGCCCCGCCCGTCCCGGTCACCCCCGGCGCCCCGCAGTGGGTCGCCCAGTCCACCTTCACCGCGGGGACGGCGACCAAGCTGGCGCTGACCGTCGACGACGGGGCCGGCAACCTCAAGGTCTGCTCGGTGGCCTTCACACCGACCGGTACGACCACCACGCTCGGCGACGTGCTCACCGCCGCGACCTCGGCGGCCACCCCCTCGGGTTGCGTCACCGGCGTGACCCCGTCCTCCGGGACCGGCACGATCACGACGGTCAACGGCAAGGCCAACAGCGGCTCGAACACCTGGAAGGTCAGCGTCGACGGTTCCTCCTTCGCCGGGGCGCTGCGGGAGAAGGTCATCAACGTGGGCGACACCATCGCCCTGCGGTGGGGCGCCTGATCATCGCGACGACAGTGCGGGTTGCGGGCCTGAAGCCCGCAACCCGCACTGTTGCACTATTGGAGGAACGGGCAACGTGAAAGCAGGGCGTTTACCCAGGGCGCCGGAAGGGTCGGGGATGGCGAAGATCGTGCCGCGTCAGGTGATCGTCGACGGGGTGCAGTTGGTCGCCCTCACGGAGCAGGAGTACGAGAGCCTGGCGGCGTCCCGCCGCCAATTCGGCTCCCACGTGGTGCGGTTGCGTATGACACGGGAGGCGCTCACCTCGCTGACCCGGGTGGCGGGGGCGATGTGTGCCCTGCTCCGGGCGGGTGAGGTCCCTGCGGAGGCTCCCCACGATGGACCCGATGCCCCACGACAGCCGCCGAAGGGCCTGCTCAGCGCTCTGGAAGCAGCGGTCGAGCAGGCCCAACGAGTGATCGGGAAGCAGCCGGACGCGTCGCCCGGCTCTGCGAGGGGCCCTGGACGCAAGCGCTAGCGGACCGACGGAGTGGGCCCGATCGTATGGTCTTCGGAACGGACTAGAAGGACGTCCAGGTGAAGGACACCTGGTCGCCGGCATTGAGCTTGAACTGGCAGCCGCCCACCGGGGTGGGGGTGCCGTTGACGGCGATGCTCCAGTAGGCGGAGCCGCCGCCACTGACGTTCTTTATGGTGTCGACGGAGAAGTCGTCGAAGGACGCGTACCAAGTACCGTCCCACGAGAAGTAGTTCAGTCGAGCCGCGTCGTCGAGTGCTGCGGTCGGGGTGGGGACCTTGGACGGGTTGGCGCCGCCGTTGGTGCCGTCGCACTTGTGGGTGCCACCAGTGGTGGTCGTGACGTCGTGACCCTTGGTCTTGATCTTGCCCTTGAACAGCACCCCGTTGGGGCCCTGAACGGTGAGGTTGACCTTGACGGCCGCGTTCGTGTTCGGCTGGGGGGCGGCCTCGGCCACGGCCGGAGCGGTGGCGAGAGCGAGCCCGAGGGCGGCCGTGGCGATCACGGAGCGGCGGGCGAGGAGCTGGCGCATGATGCCTTCTTCCTGGGAGGGACGAGAGTCTGAGCCGACGGTCCCTCCGCCGCACGTGCCCGTACCCTGCTCGTTTCCGTGAGGAGACGAGCAGGGGACGCCGGCCCGGGGTGGGGGCTTCGCGCTGCAGACCATGACAGTGAGAAGCAGTACGCATCGCACCCCGGGTACTCCGACTCACGGCGCCATTCGGCTCCGCTCACGGTTGCAGGTCAGCGCCGGATTCCCACCGGCTTCCCCCAGTTGTGCATGCATTCGGTTGTGAGCTCCCGCCGCATGGGCCGGAGCAGAACGCATCGTACGACCTGGTGGGCATGTGCTGGAAGCGGATCCTGTGAGATGCCGTGTGGACGCATCAGTTCCGTTCCGGCGGGCGATATTCGGCCGGGAGGAAGTGCTACGCCCGGTCTAGCCGCCGCGCTTCCGCCTCGGTCACAGGATCCCCGACCCGCACCCCGTGCAGCACGTGGGCGAGGACCTCGGCGCCCCGGACCACGCGGGGTCCCGGCCGGTTGAAGTAGGCGGGCCCGTCCAGTACCCACACCTCGCCCGTGCGCACGGCGGGCAACCCCTCCCAGCCAGGCAGGGACCTGAGGAGGTTGATCTCGGCCAGGGTCCGTTCGGGAGGAAACCCGCACGGCAGCACCAGGATGACGTCCGGGCGCGCCGCGCGTACCGCCTCCCACGTCATCGCTTTGGTGTGCTCTCCTGGTGCGGCCAGCAGCGGTTCTCCGCCCGCGCAGGTGATCTGCTCCGGTACCCAGTGCCCGGCCGGCCACAGCGGGTCGAGCCACTCGATGGCCACCACCCTGGGCGCCGGCCGGCCCGCCGTGGCGCGCCGGACCTCGGTGAGCCGGTCACGCAGCTCTTCCCGCCGCCGCTCGGCCGCCTCACGGACCCCGAGCAGGCCGCCCACCGTGACGAGGCAATCCAGGACGTCGCCCAGGGTCCGCGGTTCCAGGCTCACCACACGAGGTCCGGCGTCCATGAGGCGCACCGCCCGGGAAACCGCCTCGTAGGGCACCGCGCAGACCCGGCACAGGTCCTGGGTGAGCAGGACGTCCGGCGCGAGCGCGGAGAGCGCCTCGGTGTCCAGGGTGTAGAGCGAGGATCCGCTGTGCCGAGCCACCCACCGCGGCGGAGATCTCCCGGCTGCTGAGTGCGTCCGCATCGAATTCGGCGTGGGTGACGACGGGCACCGAGGCGATCGCCGCGGGCGGCCAGTCGCATTCGTGCGTGCGTCCGACCAGGTCAGCGGCGAGTCCGAGGTCCGCCACGATGTCCGTGGCCGCGGGGAGCAGGGAGACGATGCGCATGCGTCGACTCTAGGCCCGCCCGAGCGTCGGCTCTGGACTTACTAGGACGTCCAACTATATGTTCGTGGCACAAGGTCCGCGGTGCAGGGAAGCCGGTGAGAAACCGGCACGGTCCCGCCACTGTGACCGGGGAGTGTGCTGCCATCCACACGCCACTGACGAGGTCTGTCGGGAAGGCGGGCGGCGCGCGGGGATCCGGGAGTCAGGATACCGGCCGCGGATTGTTCCGTGTTGTCCACGAGGATGGAGCAGACACGCATGGCACCGGTTTGTACCCACGACCCTGGTGATCCGGCGGAGCACGCACACACCGATTTCGCGCGCTCGTAGTTCTCACGGCATTCCACAGCGGCGCACCCCCACCCGGGTGCGGTCCGTCGGCCTGCCGTGCCATCCCCGGATCCAACCTGACGAGAGCAGGCATCCATGGTCCGTGAACTCACCCATTTCATCGGCGGAAAGCACACCACCGGCACGTCCGGGCTCTTCGCCGACGTGTACGACCCCAACACCGGCACCGTCCAGGCCCGCGTACCGCTCGCGGGACGAGCCGACACCGAAGCGGCGATCACCAACGCCGAAGAGGCGCAGGCGGAATGGGGGCAGTGGAACCCCCAACGCCGGGCCCGCGTGCTGCTGCGCTTCCTCCAGCTCGTCGAAGGCGAGCGGGACAGCCTCGCGCGGCTGCTGTCCGCCGAGCACGGCAAGACGGTCGCCGACGCACACGGCGACCTGCAACGCGGTCTGGAAGTCGTGGAATTCGCCGCCGGTATCCCCCACCTCCTCAAGGGGGAGTTCACGGACAACGCCGGCACCGGAATCGACGTGCACTCCCTGCGCAGCCCCCTCGGCGTCGTCGCCGGAATCACCCCTTTCAACTTCCCCGCCATGATTCCGCTGTGGCAGGCCGCACCTGCCCTGGCCTGCGGGAACGCGTTCATCCTCAAGCCGTCCGAGCGTGATCCGTCCGTACCGCTGCGCCTCGCGGAGCTGTTCCTGGAGGCAGGCCTGCCGCCGGGCGTCCTCAACGTGGTCAACGGCGGCAAGGAAGCCGTCGACACACTTCTGGAGGACCCGCGCGTCCAGGCCCTCGGCTTCGTCGGCTCCACGCCGATCGCCGCGCACATCTACGCCACCGCCGCCGCGCACGGCAAGCGCGCCCAGTGCTTCGGCGGAGCCAAGAACCACATGATCGTGATGCCCGACGCGGACATCGACCAGGCCGTCGACGCCCTCATCGGAGCCGGCTACGGCTCGGCGGGCGAGCGCTGCATGGCCATCGCCGTCGCCGTACCCGTGGGGGAGGAGACGGCCGACCGGCTGGTCGCTGCCCTCAAGGAACGCATCGGACAGCTGAAGATCGGCCGGTCCGACGACCCGGAAGCCGACTTCGGGCCGCTGGTCAGCCGGGACGCGCTGGACCGGGTGCGCCGCTACGTGGACATCGGCGCGAGCGAGGGAGCCGAACTCGTCGTCGACGGACGCGGATTCACCCTCGACGGCCACGAGAACGGCTACTTCGCCGGCGCCACCCTCTTCGACCGGGTCTCCCCGCAGATGCGGATCTACCGTGAGGAGATCTTCGGCCCCGTCCTGTCGGTGGTCCGGGCCGCCGACTTCGAGGAGGCACTGCGCCTGCCGAGCGAGCACCAGTACGGCAACGGCGTGGCGATCTTCACCCGGGACGGGGACACCGCCCGCGAGTTCACCCGCCGGGTCAACACCGGCATGGTCGGCGTCAACGTCCCGATCCCGGTGCCGGTCGCCTACCACACGTTCGGCGGCTGGAAGAAGTCCGGCTTCGGCGACCTGAACCAGCACGGCCCCGACTCGATCCGCTTCTACACCCGTACCAAGACCGTCACCTCGCGCTGGCCCTCCGGGGTCAAGGAAGGCGCGAGCTTCACCATCCCGACGATGGGGTGAGCGCCGTGACCACCACCCTCACCGAGGACCAGCTCGCCCTCGCCGAGGTCACCCTCGACTTCGCGCAGGAGCAGCTGGCTCCCCACGCGGTCGCCTGGGACCAGGACAAGTACTTCCCCGTCGAGGTCATCCGGCGGGCCGCCGCCCTCGGCCTCGCCGGCGTGTACGTCCGCGAGGAACACGGCGGCTCCGGCCTCAGCCGCAGCGACGGCGTGCTCGTCTTCGAGACCCTGGCGACCGGCTGCCCGTCCATCACCGGCTACCTCTCCATCCACAACATGGTCGCCTGGATGATCGACCGCTACGGCGACGACGCCCAGCGCGCCCGCTGGCTGCCCGGTCTCTGTTCCGCGGCGACCCTGGGCAGCTACTGCCTGACCGAACCGGGCGCCGGTTCTGACGCCGCCGCGCTGCGCACCCGCGCCGCACGGGACGGGGACCACTACGTGCTGACCGGCGTCAAGCAGTTCATCTCCGGCGCCGGATCAGCCGGCCTCTACGTGGTCATGGCCCGGACGGGCGAGCCCGGCCCCGGCGGAATCTCGGCCTTCGTCGTCGAGCGAGATGACCCGGGGGTCTCGTTCGGCCCCAACGAAAGGAAGATGGGCTGGAACGCCCAGCCGACCCGCCAGGTGATCCTCGACGGCGTCCGGATCCCGGCCGATCGGCGGCTCGGCGTGGAAGGTGACGGTTTCCGCATCGCCATGAACGGCCTCAACGGCGGCCGCCTCGGCATCGCCGCCTGCTCGCTCGGCGGCGCCCAGAGCGCCCTCGACCGGAGCCTGTCCTATCTGGCCGACAGGGAGGCGTTCGGCAGCCGTCTTCTGGACGCGCAGGCGCTCCAGTTCCGCCTGGCCGACATGGCGACTGAGCTGGCGGCCGCCCGGGCCCTGGTCCGGCAGGCCGCCGAGGCCCTGGACGGGGGCGACCCGCTGGCGCCGCGCCTGTGCGCGATGGCCAAGCGGTTCGCCACCGACACCGGGTACGCGGTGGCCGACGCGGCCCTTCAGCTGCACGGCGGCTACGGCTACCTCAGCGAGTACGGCATCGAGAAGATCGTCCGCGACCTGCGGGTTCACCAGATCCTGGAAGGCAGCAACGAAGTCATGCGCGTCATCGTCGCGCGCGGACTGACGGAGACCCTGCGATGACCAACGACAAGCCCGTAGCCCACGACCACGACCACGTCCTCGTGCGCACCGAGGGCCGCGCCGCGTACATCACCCTCAACCGGCCGAAGGCCCTCAACGCCCTCAGCCACCCCATGGTGCTCCGCATCGAGGAAGCCCTCACGGCCTGGGCCAACGACCCCTCCGTCGAGGTGGTCGTCATCGAGGGCGCCGGAGACCGGGGCCTGTGCGCCGGGGGAGACATCCGCGCGATCTACGAGGACGCCCGCACGGGCGGCACCGCCTCCGCGGACTTCTGGCGCGACGAGTACCGGCTCAACGCCCTGATCGCCCGCTACCCCAAGCCGTACGTCGCCCTCATGGACGGCATCGTGATGGGCGGCGGTGTCGGCGTCTCCGCCCACGGCAGCGTCCGCATCGTCACCGAACGGTCCAAGGTCGCGATGCCCGAGACCGGCATCGGCTTCGTCCCCGACGTCGGCGGCACCTACCTCCTCGCCCTGGCCCCGGGGGAGCTCGGTACCCATCTGGCGCTCACGGGCGCACCCGTCGGCGCCGCCGACGCGCTCCTGTGCGGACTCGCCGACCACTTCGTACCCTCGGCCGCGCTGCCGGCACTGGCCCGGGAGCTGGCCGCAGACCCCGTCCACGCCGTACTCGAGCGGCACGTGGAAGAGGCGCCGGCCGGGAGCCTCGCCTCCGCCCGCGAGTGGATCGACCACTGCTACGCCGCCGACACCGCGGAGGAGATCGTGGCGCGGCTGCTGGCCTCGGGCGTTCCTGCTGCGAAGGCCGCAGCGGACACCCTGGTGGCCAAGTCCCCGACCGCCGTCAAGGTCACCGTGGCCGCGCTCCGCCGGGCCCGGCGGCTCGGACCGCTGGAGCGCGTACTGGAGCAGGAGTACCGCGTCTCCTGCGCGGCACTTTCATCGCCCGACCTGGTCGAGGGCATCCGCGCCCAGGTCATCGACAAGGACCGGAACCCGCGCTGGTCCCCCGCCGCGCTGGAGGACGTCACCCCGGCGGACGTGGACCGGTTCTTCGCCCCGCTCGACGCGCACGAGCTGCGGCTCGTCGCGACCGCTTCGTCGCAGGAGGTCGTCTGGTGAGCAGCACCGTCGCATTCATCGGGCTCGGACACATGGGCGGACCCATGGCGGCCAACCTGGTCAAGGCCGGACACCGCGTCCTGGGCTTCGACCTCGTCCCCGAGCTGGTGGCCGCCGCCGGCGCCGCCGGAGTCGAGCCCGCCGGGTCCGCGGCCGAGGCCGCCGCCACAGCCGACGTGGTCATCACCATGCTCCCCGCCGGGCGCCACGTCCTCGCCCTCTACCGTGACCAGGAGCTGCTGGCCGCCGCTCGCCCCGGGACCCTGTTCGTCGACTGCTCCACCATCGACGTGGCCGACGCCCGCACCGCGCACGAGGCCGTCGTCGCGGCCGGACACCGGGCGCTCGACGCGCCCGTGTCCGGGGGAGTGGTGGGTGCGGAAGCCGCCACGCTCACCTTCATGGTGGGCGGCGGGGAGGCGGAGTTCGCGGCCGCCGAGCCGCTGCTCGACGCTATGGGCAGGAAGGCCGTCCACTGCGGGGCGGCGGGCGCCGGACAGGCCGCGAAGATCTGCAACAACATGATCCTCGCTATCTCCATGATCGGCGTCAGCGAGGCCTTCGTCCTCGCCGAGAGCCTCGGCCTGGACCACCAGGCGCTGTACGACGTCGCCTCCACCGCCTCCGGCCAGTGCTGGGCCCTCACCGTCAACTGCCCCGTCCCCGGACCGGTCCCGACCAGCCCGGCAAACCGCGACTACCGGCCGGGCTTCGCCGCACCGCTGATGGCCAAGGACCTCGGCCTCGCCGCGAACGCTCTGCGGGCCGGAGGGGTGGAGGCGCCGTTGGGCCTCAAGGCTGCCGAGATGTACGCCGAGTTCGCCGAAGGCGCTGGCGCGGGCCTGGACTTCTCGGCGATCGTCCGCACCCTCCGCCCCGCCGGACCTAACCAGAACGGAAATCCCGCATGACCGCCTACGAGACCATCCTGCTCGAACGCAAGGGCCGCGTGGCCGTCCTCACCCTCAACCGGCCCGAGGCCCTCAACGCCCTGAACCTCAAGGTCATGACGGAGGTCGTGGCTGCCGCCGAGGAACTCGACCGTGACCCGGAGGTCGGCTGCATCGTCCTCACCGGCTCGGCGAAGGCCTTCGCGGCGGGGGCGGACATCAAGGAGATGCGTCCGCAGAGCTACATGGACATGTACCTCTCCGACTGGTTCACGGCATGGGACCGCCTGGGCCAGGTACGTACCCCCACCCTGGCGGCGGTCTCCGGCTACGCCCTCGGCGGTGGCTGCGAACTGGCCATGCTCTGCGACATCCTCCTCGCCGCCGACACCGCGAAGTTCGGCCAGCCCGAGATCAAGCTCGGCGTCATCCCCGGCATCGGCGGCTCCCAGCGCCTCACCCGCGCCGTCGGCAAGGCCAAGGCCATGGAACTGTGCCTGACCGGCCGCACCATGGACGCCGCCGAGGCCGAACGCGCCGGCCTGGTCTCCCGGATCGTCCCCGCCGACGACCTGCTCGACGAGGCACTCGCGGTGGCGACGACCGTCGCCGAGATGTCAAAGCCGGTGGCGATGATGGCCAAGGAGGCCGTGAACCGGGCCTTCGAGACCACCCTCACCGAAGGCGTCCGTTTCGAACGCCGTCTGTTCCATGCGGTGTTCGCCACGGCCGACCAGAAGGAGGGCATGTCCGCCTTCGTGGACAAGCGCCCGCCGCACTTCACGCACGGCTGAGCACGACCGGCGTCCGGGGGATGGCCGGCTACCGTCCCCGGACACTGGTGCGCACCTGCTTGCGGTCTCGACGTCATAACGATGCCCGCGCCACGCGTCTTGCACCTCGGGCATGCCCTGTGATCACAGCCTCACGGTCTTGGTCGCGGGCCCGTCACGCGGTAGCGTAAGCGCGACATAAAGACATAGTGACGACGGCGAGACGGAAGTCCGGTGTGAATCCGGCATGGTCGCGCCACTGTGTGCTGCGGCGACTGCCCCCTGGGGGTTGCCGCAGCGAGTCAGACCCGAGGACCGTCGTCCTGCACCACCGTATGGGACGCGTTGTTCCCCGAGGAGGTTCCACCATGGCCGAGGCCCTCGCTTCTGCTGCCATACCCGCCCCCGCCGTCTCGCCGTCGGCTCCGCTGCCCGTCAAGGCCGTCCTGCCCTGGGCGCTGTTCGTCGGTCTCCTGATGCTCGTGGCGCTGTACTTCGTCGGCGCGGAGCAGGGTGCCACCGCCGTGTTCTCCGGCGAGGGCGTGCACGAGTGGGTGCACGACGGTCGCCACCTGCTCGGTTTCCCCTGCCACTGAGAGGCCTGCACATCATGTATGCCTCCACTGTCAGAGGTCTCCTGGTCCGCGGCATGCTCGCGGGCCTGATCGCCGGACTGTTCGCCTTCGCCGTCGCCTACGTCGTCGGTGAGCCCCCGGTCCGGGGCTCCATCGCCGTCGAAGAGGCCACGGCCGCCAAGGAAGCCGCACCTGCGGCCGGTCACGCCGGTCACGGTGGCGATGGAGCCCCGGCCGCCGCCGAGGAGGAGGAAGAGCTCGTCAGCCGTCCCGTCCAGTCCACCGTGGGTCTCGCCACCGGTGTGCTGGTCTACGGGGTCGCGCTGGGCGGCATCGCCTCCCTCGCGTTCTCCTTCGTCCTGGGCCGCGTCGGCGGGTTCAGCCCGCGGGCGACGGCCGCGCTCACGGCGGCCGGTGCTTTCGCCACGGTCTACTTCGTGCCGTTCCTGAAGTACCCGGCCAGCCCGCCGGCCGTCGGCAATCCCGACACCATCGGGCAGCGCACGACGCTGTTCTTCCTGATGATCCTTCTCAGCGTCCTGCTCGGCGTCGGTGCGATCATCCTGGGACGGCGGCTGGCACCGCGCCTGGGCAACTGGAACGCCACCCTGGCGGCGGGCGCCGGCTTCGTCGTCGCGACCGCCCTGGCCTTCCTGGTCCTCCCAGACAACACCGACGCCGTCAAGCCCGAGTTCCCCGCGGCCCTGCTGTGGGAGTTCCGGGTCGCCTCGGTGACCGTCCAGGTCGTGATGTGGGTCGTCTTCGGGATCGTCTTCGGCGTTCTCGCCCAGCGGCTCCTGGCTCACCGCACCGATCCGGCAGGCACGGAGGCGGCGCCTCGGCCGGAGCCGGTCCTCGGCTGAACGAAGAACCACAGCCGGCCCCCAGAGCCCTGTCGCCCCCGTACCTGTGGGGGAGACGGGGCTCTGGCCGTATCCCACACCGAGCGGCGCCGCCGGGCACCCGGTCATCAGACTCCCTGCGGGAGAAGGCGCTGCGCCGGACCGTTGTAGACGCCGAGAGGGCGGATCAGTGCGTTGTGGGCGAGCTGTTCGGTGATGTGGGCCGTCCATCCGGTGACCCTGCTCATGACGAACAACGGCGTGAACATGGGTACGTCGAAGCCCATCAGGTGGTAGGCGAGCGCGGCCGGGTAGTCCAGGTTCGGGTAGATGCCCTTGCGGCCGATCATCGCGTGGCGCAGGGCGGCGTGCAGTGCGGCGAGCCGGGTCACCTCCGGGCTCGCCGCCCGGGCGACGAGCCGGCCGGTGGCCTCCTGCATGATCGGGACGCGGGAGTCGCCGTGCTTGTAGACCCGGTGGCCGAAGCCCATGATCTTGCGCTTGTCCGCCAGGGCCCGGTCCAGCCAGTCAGCGGCCTGCTCGGGGTCGCCGATCTCCCGCAGCATGTGCATGACCGCTTCGTTGGCGCCGCCGTGCAGGGGGCCCTTCAGCGCGCCGATCGCCGCCGTGACCGCGCTGTAGAGGTCGGAGAGGGTGGAGGTGACGACCCGGGCGGTGAAGGTGGAGGCGTTGAAGCTGTGTTCGGCGTAGAGGATCATCGAGATCTCGAAGCAGCGGACCACCTCGGGGGCCGGGACCGCGCCGAAGCACATGTGGAAGAAGTTCTCCGCGTATCCGAGCTCCGGGTCCGGCTGGATGGGGTCTTCCCCGAGCCGTCGCCGGTGGTCCGCGGCGACGACCACCGGCAGTTTGGCGAGTAGACCCAGTGACTTGGTCAGATGGCCGGCGGTGCCTTCCTCGTCCTCGGTCGGGTCCTCCGCGCCGAAGAAGCTGACGGCGGTGCGGAGCACGTCCATGGGGTGGCAGGTCCGGGGCAGGCCGGCCAGCAGTTCGGCCGTGGTGCGGTCGAGCGGGCGCAGGGCCCGCTCCCGGGCGCGGAACCGCTCCAGCTCTCCGGCGTCCGGCAGTTCTCCGTGCCACAGCAGGTACGCGACCTCCTCGAAGGACCGGTGCGCGGCCAACTCCTGCACCGGATAGCCGCGATAGGTCAGGGAGTTGGTCTCCTCGATCACCGTGGAGATCGCGGTGGTGTCGACGGCGACACCGGCGAGGCCGCGGTGGATCTCAGGGGTGGTGGCGGTCATGGCTCACTCCGGTGGGCTCAGGTGCCGGGCGGCAGGGTGAAGTCGAAGACGCTTGCGTCGAAGGCGGTGTACGCCTCGTAGTCGAGGACCTCGTACAAGCGGGAGCGGGTCTGCATGCGGGGGAGGAGGGACTCCTGAGTCCCCTCCTCCGCGATCGTGCGCAAGCCCTCCTCGACCGCGCCCATGGCGAGGCGGAAGAGGGTCACGGGGTGGATGACGAGGTTGTAGCCGAGGTCCTCAAGGGCGCGGGCGGACAACAACGGGCCCTTGCCGAACTCGGTCATGTTGGCCAGCAGCGGTACGTCGACGGCCTTGCGGAAGGCCTCGAACTCGGCCTCACTGCCCAGGGCTTCCGGGAAGATCGCGTCTGCTCCGGCATCCACATATGACTTGGCGCGGTCGATCGCCGCCTCCAGGCCCTCGACGGAGCGGGCGTCGGTGCGTGCCATCAGGAGGAAGTCGGGATCGCGCCGCGCGTCGACGGCTGCCCGCACCCGGCGAACCATCGCGTCGAGGGGGATGAGCGCCTTGCCGTCGAGGTGGCCGCAGCGCTTGGGGTTGACCTGGTCCTCCAGATGGAGTCCGGCCAGGCCGGCGTCCTCCATGAGCTGGACGGTGCGGGCGGCGTTCAGGGGCTCGCCGAAACCGGTGTCGGCGTCGACGAGGGCGGGCAGGTCGGTGGTCCGGGTGATCTGCTGGGCGCGGGCCGCGACTTCGGTCGAGGTCGTCAGGCCGATGTCGGGCAGTCCCAGGTCGGCGGCGAGCACTGCTCCGGAGAGATAGACGCCGTCGAAGCCGGCCTCCTGGATGAGGCGGGCCGAGTACGGGTTGATCGCGCCGGGCATGCGCAGCAGCCGGCCCGAGGAGAGCTGTTCCCTGAAACTCCGGCGCCTGACGGCCGCGGTGGTGTGGGTGTGCAGCATCAGAACAATCCCTTCGGGAGCGTCCCGTCGTACGCGGCGGTCAGGCCTGTGTCGACCGCGGGGAACAGGGCGGCGAGCCCGTCGGTGTCCAGCTCCGCGAGTCGGCCCGCGGCATCGAGGAAGCGGTTCTGGGCGTCGGCGGTGACGATGCCTTCTGCCAGGGTGCGGAACTTGCCGGTGTAGGCGGCCCGGTCGAAGGGTCGCGCGCCAGCCGGGTGCGCGTCGGCGACCCCGAGTTCGTCCTCGATGACACTGCCGTCGTCGAGGGTGACGACCAGGCGCCCGCCGAAGGCCCGGCGCTCCGGGTCGGGGTCGTGGTAGCGGCGGGTCCACTCGGGGGCCTCGACGGTGGAGATCCTCTTCCACAGCTCGACGGTCGCGGGCCGCTGGGCCCGCTCGGGGGCGTAGGACCGCTCGTGGTGCCAGGTGCCGTCCTCCAGGGCGACGGCCAGGATGTACGGGACGGAGTGGTCGAGGGTCTCGCGGCTGGCCGTCGGGTCGTACTTCTGCGGGTCGCCGGAGCCGGAGCCGATCACGTGGTGGGTGTGGTGGCTGGTGTGCAGGACAGCCTCGCGGATCCCGGCTGTGGGGCCGGTCTTCTCGCGCATCCGCCGGGCCAGGTCGATGATCGCCTGCGCCTGGTACTCGGCGGAGTACTCCTTGGTGTAGGTGTCGAGGATCGCGCGCCGGGGCTCTCCGGGGGCGGGCAGCGAGACGGTGTAGGAGGCTTGCGGCCCGTTCAGCATCCGGGCCAGGAAGCCGTCCTCTCCTTCGTAGATCGGCGAGGGGGAGTTCTCGCCGCGCATGGCCCGGTCGACGGCCTCGATCGCGGCCTTCCCGGCGAAGGCCGGGGCGTAGGCCTTCCAGCTGGAGATCTCTCCCTTGCGGGACTGCCGGGTGGCCGTCGTGGTGTGCACTGCCTGCTGGACAGCCTGGTAGGCCGTCGCCGTGTCGAGGTCCAGCATCGCCCCGAGCCCGCAGGCGGTGGCGGCACTGAGGTGGGCGACGTGGTCGATGCGGTGCTCGTGCAGGCAGATGCCGCGTACCAGGGCGACGTGTACCTCGTAGGCGGCGATGATCCCGCGCAAGAGGTCGGCACCCGAGCGGCCGGTGTGCTGGGCGACGGCCAGCAGGGGCGGGATGTTGTCGCCCGGGTGGGAGTAGTCGGCGGCGAGGAAGGTGTCGTGGAAGTCGAGCTCGCGTACGGCGGTGCCGTTGGCCCATGCCGCCCACTCGGGGGAGACCCGCACTTCCGGCGGCAGCCCGAAGACGGAAGCTCCGGGCGTCGCCCGGTGGGATGAGGCCTGCGCCCGGGCCACCGCGACGGGGCGACGCAGCAGGGAGGCCACGGCCACGGAGGCGTTGTCCACGATCCGGTTCACCGCCATCCCGGCGGCTTGCGAATCGAGGTCGGAGGCCGGCTCGGTGCCCGTGGCCGCCTCGGCCAGCTTCCAGGCGAGCTGCCGCTCGCGCGGAAGGCGGTCGGCGCTGGGATGGACGCGTACCTCGTGCTCGATCACGGAACTCCTCAGGTGCGGAAGGCGAAGGTGTCGATGCCTCACCCTTCCCCGTATTCGAAGCCCGTGCGACAGCTCCAACCTGCGGAATCAGTACCTTCGAATCCTGCGAATCTGCGAATCTTGCGAAAGGGGCGAGTGCTACCTTCGCAAGAGAGGAACGGGTGGAAGGAACGCTGTCGCCACATGGGACGTACGGCCGGACGGAAGATCTACGCCCACGCGAAACTGCGCAGGCTGCGACGCGAGCGGGGCATGAACCAGGTGGAGCTTGCCCGTGCCCTGGACCTGTCCACCAGCTATCTGAACCAGATCGAGCACAGCCAGCGGCCGCTCACCGCCCCGGTCCTGCTGAAGATCGCCGAGGTGTTCGGGGTCGACCCCGAATTCTTCTCCGAAGCCGACGAGGAACGCCTCACCACCGATCTGCGCGCCGCCCTGGCGGACGAGGCCGGCGGGGTCTCGGTGGCCTCCGAGGAGATCGCGGACATGGCCCGTGACCACCCGGACATCGCAAAGGCCCTCGTCGCGCTCCACCACCGCTACCGGGACGCGGCCGAGCAGGTCGCAGCTCTGGCCCCTCCCGGGGACTCGACGGTCGTGGTGCGCGCCGAACCGCACGACGAAGTACGGGACTTCTTCTACGCCCACCACAACCATTTTGACGCTCTCGACACCGAAGCGGAAGCCGTCGCAACGGCCCTGGGCGGCGGCTCTGTGTCGCGCACGGCGGACCGCCTCGCGGAAGTCCTCGCCACCCGGCACGGGGTGACCCTCTTCGAGGGTGCTCCGGACCGGTCCTCGGACGCCCGTCGCTTCGACCGCGAACGAGGCCTGCTGTTCCTGTCGCCCTGGCTGACCGACGCACAACGTGCCTTCCAGCTCGCCACCCAGCTGGCGCTGCTGGCGTACGGTCCGCTGCTCGACTCCCTTGTGGCAAAAGCCGAGTTCGACTCCGGGGCGTCCGCAGGACTGGCCAGGGTCGGACTGGCGAACTACTTCGCGGGCGCCCTCCTGATGCCCTACGGGACCTTTCGGGCGGCGGCCGAGGAACTGCGCTACGACATCGAGCTCCTCCAGGCCCGCTTCGGGGTCGGCTTCGAGACGGTCTGCCATCGGCTGAGCACCCTCCAACGCACCGGACAGCGCGGGGTCCCGTTCTCGTTCCTGCGGGCCGACCGGGCCGGAAACATTTCCAAGCGCCAGTCCGCGACCGACTTCCACTTCTCCAGGCTGGGCGGGACCTGCCCGCTGTGGACCGTCTACGAGGCGTTCTCGGCCCCGGGCCGGATCCTGACCCAGGTGGCGGAGATGCCGGACGGCAAGAAGTACTTCTGGATCGCCCGCACCGTGACCCGCGGAGGCTACGGACACCGTGCCCGCCGGGCCGAGTTCGCCGTCGCGCTGGGCTGCGAGCTCCGCCACGCGTCCCGGCTCGTCTACGCCGAGGGTCTCGCGGTGGCGGAACACTCGGCCGCGACTCCGATCGGGCTCGGCTGCCGGATCTGCGAGCGCCGCGACTGCGCCCAGCGGGCCAGGCCGCCGGCGGGCGGTCGCCTCGAGGTCGACCCCGACCGGCAGACGTACGTGCCGTACCCGGTGTTCAAGAGCGGGTGATCCGGCGCCCCGGACGGTTTCACTTCCCGCCCAGCACCTCCGCGTACTCGGTGAGCGCACCCTCCTGGTCCCAGGTCAGCTGCCGGACCTCCCAGATCAGCGAGGCTGTGTCGACCACCTTGGGCGCGAGTTCGCGAGGCTCGGCCGATGGGCGGACGCCGGTCAGCTCACCCAACACGGCGACCGGTATGCCGAGCGTCGCCGCGAAGCCGTCGAGCATCTCGGCATCGAGTTCCTTGGCACCTCGTCCCACGGCTCCGATGGTCGAGGCCGCCTTGCACACACCGGACATCAGGCACATGACCTTGGCCGCCCCGGACCAGTTCAGGTTCCGGAGCGCGAGCATCCGCAGGAGGAGCGAGCCGAAGCCCGGTGGGTACTGCTCGTACGGGCGGGGCTGCCGAGGCGTGAGCGTGTCCGCCGGCGCGGTCATGGAGCGTGCACGGGTGCGCAGCAGTTGCCTGCCGGACGGGGGCAGGACAAGGGAACGCGACAACAGGGAACTGGAAGCGCCGGCCGTCTCGTCGAAGAGCCACGCGGTCGCGGGTACGGGTAGGTCCGCGACGAGCAGGAGGTCGTGGGTGCGCAGACCGGTCCGCTTCGTGAGGTCGTCGAGGAACTCATCGGTCGGAGGCCATGCGGGCGGGAGACTGACCGCGTCCGCGAGGCGCGCCAGACGTACGTCGGGTTCGGGATATGTCGAAGGTTCCATGACCACCACGGCTGGTAGGGGCTTCGGGGCGTGTCCGCGCTGCCTGGGCCGACCCCAGATGCGTCAACTGCGGGGGGACGAGGAGTCGCCCATGACGGGGTACGGGACGAACGTGCTGCTGTTCTCGTCCACGGCCAGCGCCCGCCCGAGCGGGGGGACCGCCCGCTGCGGGCAGTCGAGGCGTTCGCAGAGGCGGCAGCCCATGCCGATGGGGGTGGCGGCCGCCGTGTTGTCGAGGTCGAGCCCGTCGGCGTACACGAGCCGCGAGGCGTGCCGGATCTCGCAGCCGAGCCCGATCGCGAAGGTCTTGCCGGGCTCGCCCCAGCCGCCGCGGTGGCGGGTGACGGCGCGGGCGGTCCACAGGTACCGCTGCCCGTCGGGCATGGCGGCGACCTGGACGTGGATGCGGCCGGGGGCGCTGAAGGCCTCGTACACGTTCCAGAGCGGGCAGGTGCCGCCCGCACGGGAGAAGTGGAATCCGGTGGCCGACTGGCGCTTTGACATGTTGCCGGCCCGGTCGACCCGGACGAAGGAGAAGGGGACCCCGCGCAGCCTGGGGCGTTGGAGGGTGCTGAGGCGGTGGCAGACGGTCTCGTAGCCGATGCCGAAGTGGTCGGTGAGCCGCTCGATGTCGTAACGGAATTCCTCGGCGGCCGTGTGGAAGACCGTGTACGGGAGGATCAGCGCGGCGGCGAAGTAGTTGGCGATGCCGATCCGGGCCAAGGGGCGTGCCTCGGATCCGGCCGGGAAGTCCTCGGCGGCCAGCCGGTCCAGCTCGTCGCCGTATTCGAGGAGGGCGAGCTGGGTGGCCATCCGGAAGGCCTGCTGCCCGGGGCGAAGCCTGCTCGACAGGTGCAGGGCGCGGCTGTCGGCGTCGTAGTGGTGCAGCCGGTCGGAGTCCGCGCTGATCCGCACACCGTGCCGGTCGGCGAGGCGGTGCGTCAGGGCGCGGATGACGTCCCCGGGGCGGATGCCGATCTCGCGGGCCAGGGCCTCGGCGGCGAGATCGGTGTCGTGGAGGTAGTTCTGCCGCCGGTAGAAGAACTCGCGGATCTCCTCGTGAGGAGAGCGCGGGGCCTCCGCCGGGCCGACACGGCCTTCGGCCGCGTCGGCGAGCCGCTCCGCAAGGAGCTGGCTGCGTCGCCCGAGGTCCAGCAGGACCGAGGCGACCGCCGGCATCCGGGTGGCCAGCTCAGCAAGGTCTGAGGAGGAGACGCGGGCTTCGGCGACCTCCTTGGCCAGTGCCTCGCGCAGGTCGGCGACCATGCGGCTGGTGTCGCGCTCCGAGAAGAACCCCGGGTCCACCCCGAAGGCCTCGGT
This sequence comes from Streptomyces sp. WAC06614, assembly GCF_003949795.1. Classification (GTDB taxonomy): domain Bacteria; phylum Actinomycetota; class Actinomycetes; order Streptomycetales; family Streptomycetaceae; genus Streptomyces. The sequence continues at coordinate 33,250 of NZ_RPRY01000003.1, read as the reverse complement.
GAGGCGCAGCAGCACCGGGACGGTGAGCGGGCGGGAGTCGTGTTCCATCTGGTTCAGGTAGCTGGGCGAGATGCCCAGCACCCTGGCCAGATCGGCCTGCGTCATGCGCCGTTCTTCACGCAGCCGCCGCAGCCGTGTTCCCGCGTAGGTCTTGCTCACCGGACTCCTCCACCGTCGGACGGGTCCCGTCAGCATACGGCGACCTGACTCATCGGTAACCTTCGCAAGCTTGGCAATTTCAGCCTCGAAGATTCGCAAACCTTGGCAGACGTACAACCTTGATGGCACCCAGTGCCAGTGCCAGAGTCGGTCCTGCGGCCAGCCGGAACCGGTGGCCGGGAAGGACCCCAGAACCTCGATTCATGCCCTGATTTCGATGGTCTGGCCCGTCCGCTCCTGGCAGATCGGCAGCATTGCTCAGCTCCGGCCCACGGGCGGGTTCGGCGGCCGCACCTTCTTCATCAGGCACAGAGTGTCAATGCACGGATCCCTGTCGGGGGCATTGGCAAGACAAGCGACGACGGAAACGGTGACGGTCATGGCAGAGGCGAACAAGGCGGCGGCCGAGCAGCTCAAGCAGCGCTGGGCGGACGACCCGCGGTGGGCGGGGATCGAGCGGACGTACTCCGCCGAGGACGTGGTCCGCCTGTCGGGCAGCGTGCGCGAGGAGCACACCCTGGCCCGGCGCGGCGCCGAGCGGCTGTGGCGGCAGCTCCACGAGCAGGACTACATCCACGCCCTCGGCGCGCTCACCGGCGGCCAGGCGGTCCAGCAGGTGCGTGCCGGGCTGCAGGCCATCTACCTCTCCGGCTGGCAGGTCGCGGCCGACGCGAACCAGGCCGGGCACACCTACCCGGACCAGAGCCTCTACCCGGTCAACTCGGTTCCCCAGGTGGTCCGTCGGATCAACAATGCGCTGCTGCGCGCCGACCAGATCGCCACCGCCGAGGGCGGCACGGACACGACGGACTGGCTCGCGCCGATCGTCGCGGACGCGGAGGCCGGCTTCGGCGGACCGCTGAACGCCTTCGAGCTGACCAAGGCGATGATCGCGGCGGGCGCCGCGGGCATCCACTACGAGGACCAGCTGGCCTCCGAGAAGAAGTGCGGTCACCTCGGCGGCAAGGTCCTCGTGCCGACCTCGCAGCACATCCGCACCCTGAACGCGGCCCGTCTGGCCGCCGACATCGCGGACACCCCGACGCTGATCATCGCCCGTACCGACGCGCTCGCGGCCACTCTGCTGACCAGCGATGTCGACGAGCGCGACGCCGAGTTCTGCACGGGCGAGCGCACCGCAGAGGGCTTCTACCACGTCCGCAACGGCATGGCTCCGGTCATCGCCCGCGGCCTCGCCTACGCCCCGTACGCCGACCTGATCTGGGTGGAGACCGGAACCCCGGACCTGGCCCAGGCCCGCGAGTTCGCCGAGGCGATCCACGCGCAGTACCCCGACCAGATGCTGGCCTACAACTGCTCGCCGTCCTTCAACTGGAAGGCCGCGCTGGACGACGACCAGATCGCCAAGTTCCAGCGGGAGCTGGGCGCGATGGGCTACCGCTTCCAGTTCATCACCCTGGCCGGCTTCCACTCCCTCAACCACGGCATGTTCGACCTCGCCCGCGGCTACGCCGAGCACGGCATGACCGCCTACGTGGACCTCCAGGAGCGAGAGTTCGCCGCCCAGGCCCAGGGGTTCACCGCCGTCAAGCACCAGCGGGAGGTCGGCACCGGCTACTTCGACCTCGTCTCCACCGCCGTCAACCCGGCCTCCTCCACCACCGCGCTCGCCGGCTCCACCGAGGAAGAGCAGTTCCACTAGGAATCTCCGCTCCGGGTCCAGCCGGGTCCAGCCCGGCGCTCTGCCGCTCGCCGTCCGACGGCGCCCGAGGGGTTCCCCCCCTTCGGGCGCCCGCCGCCCACCGCTGAGGAGAAGAACCTCATGTCACTCACGCCCCTGATCAGCAGCGTCCGGGTTCTCGGCGCGCCGGCTGAGCGCCACGAGGAGATCCTGACTCCCGAGGCCCTGGAATTCATCGCCCGGCTCGACGACGCCTTCGCGGACCGCCGTCTGGAAATCCTCAAGGAACGCCGCCGCCGCTCCGCCCACTTGGCGTCCGGCACGCCACTGGACTTCTCCCGCGCCACGGCCGCGGTCCGCGCCGACACCGACTGGCGCGTGGCCCCGCCCGCCCCAGGCCTGACCGATCGCCGAGTGGAGATCACCGGCCCGCCGGAGCGCCGCATGGCGATCAACGCACTGAACTCCGGGGCCAAGGTGTGGATGGCCGACTTCGAGGACGCCACCGCACCCACCTGGAACAACGTCATTGCCGGTCAGCTCAACCTGCTCGACGCCATCGAGCGCCGAATCGACTTCACGACCTCCGAGGGCAAGGAGTACCGCCTCGGGTCGGACCTCGCGACCATCATGGTCCGCCCGCGCGGCTGGCACCTCCTGGAAGAACACCTGGAGGTCGACGGACGGCCCGTGTCCGCCTCGCTCGTAGACTTCGGCCTGTACTTCTTCCACTGCGCGCAGCGCCAGATCGACGCCGGGTACGGCCCCTACTTCTACCTCCCGAAGTTGGAGAACCGTACCGAGGCCCGCCTGTGGAACGACATCTTCGTGTTCGCCCAGGACCTCCTCGGCATCCCGCGCGGCACGGTCCGCGCCACGGTCCTGATCGAGACGATCACGGCCGCGTTCGAGATGGAGGAGATCCTGTACGAGCTGCGCGAGCACAGCGCCGGCCTCAACGCGGGCCGCTGGGACTACCTGTTCAGCCTCATCAAGACCTTCGGCCACCGCACCGACTTCCAGCTTCCCGACCGCGCCGCCGTCACCATGACCGCCCCCTTCATGCGGGCGTACACCGAACTCCTCGTCCGCACCTGCCACAAGCGCGGAGCCCATGCCATCGGCGGCATGGCCGCCCACGTCCCGAGCAAGGACCCGGACGCGAACGCCGCGGCGTTCGCGAAGGTCCGCCTCGACAAGGAGCGGGAGGCCGAGGACGGCTTCGACGGATCCTGGGTCGCCCACCCCGGCCTCGTCCCCCTCTGCCGCGAGATCTTCGACGGCGTCCTCGGGGACCGGCCGAACCAACTGGAACGCACCCGGGAGGACGTCGAAGTCACCGCCGCCGACCTGCTGTCCGTGCGCAGGATTGCCGCCCCGCCGACCTCCGAGGGCATCCGCTCGAACATTGCCGTGGCCCTGCGCTACTTCGACGCCTGGCTGCGCGGCAGCGGCGCCGTCGCGCTGAACGGCCTGATGGAGGACGCAGCCACCGCCGAGATCGCCCGCGTCCAGATCTGGCAGTGGCTGCGCCACGACCGGGTGGACCGGACACGGTCATCGACCTCCTCGACGCCGAATGCGCGACCCTGGAGGCCGAGGACCCGCAGGCGCTCGCCCTCGAAGCCCGGGAGGTCTTCGTGGACTCCGCGCTCTCGATGCAGCTCCCGCTGTTCTTCACGCCCGACGCCTACACCCGTCACCTGGTCCGCCGTGCCCCCGCGCAGGTGAACGCGTGAACGCCCTCCTGCAGCCTGCCGGTATCCGGCGTGTCGGTGTCGTCGGCGGCGGCCAGATGGGCGCGGGCATCGCCGAGGTGTGCGCCCGCGCCGGCCTCGACACCGTCGTCGCCGAAGCCGACGCCACCGCCGCCCGTGCCGCCGGCCAGCGCGTGGCCGTCTCCCTGGAACGAGCGGTCCAGCGCGGCAAGCTCGACCGGATCTCCGCCGAAGACGCCCTGGCGCGCCTCGTCTTCACCGGGGACCTGGAGGACCTCGGCGACCGGCAGCTCGTGATCGAGGCCGTCACCGAGAACCCCGAAGCCAAGACGGAGATCTTCACGGCCCTCGACAAGATCGTCGCGGATCCGGAAGCGATCCTCGCCACGAACACCTCAGCCATCCCGATCATGCGCCTGGGCATGGCCACCGGCCGCGCCGACCGGGTCGTGGGACTCCACTTCTTCAACCCCGTACCCGTCCTCCCCCTGGTCGAGGTCGTCTCCTCCCTCCACACGTCGGCGGACACCATCACCGCAGTCGAGACGTTCGCCCGTGATGCCCTCGGGAAGACCACGGTCCGGTCCCAGGACCGGGCAGGCTTCGTCGTCAACGCGCTGCTGATCCCGTACCTGCTCTCCGCCATCCGCATGGCCGAGTCCGGGTTCGCGAGCGCCGCCGATGTGGACGCCGGCATGGAGCTGGGCTGCGCCCACCCCATGGGCCCGCTCAAGCTCGCCGACCTGATCGGCCTGGACACCGTCGCCGCGATCGCCGAGTCGCTGTACGAGGAATTCAAGGAGCCCCTGTACGCCCCGCCCCCGCTGCTCCAGCGGATGGTCCAGGCCGGGCTGCTCGGCCGCAAGAGCGGCCGCGGGTTCCACACATACGGCCGGGTCTGAGGGGCCTGGCACGACTCCGGGGCTGAGGGTGCGCCGGAGGTGGTCGGGAACGGTGGGTGGTGTGGCGAGTGGTGTCGTCACACCCCCACCGTTCCTCATTTTCAGCCGGCAGCAGCGATCGCGTGAGCAACCTTGACCGCGTCGACCGTCGCACGGGCGTCATGGACCCTGACGGCCCAGGCACCCTGGTAGGCGGCGATCGCCGAGAGGGCAGCCGTGGCGGCGTCCCGTCCATGCGCGGGTGGTGGTGTGCCGTCCGCGTCGGCCAGCACGTGTCCGAGGAACCTCTTCCGGGAGCCCGCAACCAGGACGGGACGGCCCAGCGAGCACATCTCGGCCAGGCCCGCGACCAGGCGGAGGTCGTGCTCGGCCCGTTTGGCGAAGCCCAGTCCCGGATCGATCACCAGTCGCTCCCGGGGGATGCCTGCGGCCACTACGGCCTCGACACGGGCTCCGAGTTCCGCGACGACCTCGCGCACCACGTCCTCGTACACCGCGCGGCTGTTCATGTCGTGGCTGAACCCCCGCCAGTGCATGACCACGAAGGGGACTCCGCCGGCCGCCACGGCCGGGACCATCGCGGGGTCGGCCAGGCCCCCGCTGACGTCGTTGACCAGGACAGCGCCCGCGTCGATCGCCCGTGCGGCGACGGAGGCGCGCATGGTGTCGACGGACACGAGGACACCTTCTGCCGTCAGGTCTCGAACGACCGGGATGACGCGCCGCAGTTCTTCCTCCTCGTCGACACGGGAGGCGCCGGGGCGGGTCGACTCGCCGCCGACGTCGACCAGGTCGGCGCCCTCGGCCACGAGGTCCAGACCGTGCTTGACGGCAGTTGCCGCGTCGAACCAGTGACCGCCGTCGGAGAAGGAGTCGGGGGTCACGTTCACGACGCCCATGACCGCGCACCGGTCCCACTTCGGCAACCCCGCGACGACGCGTTCCTCACGGCCGCTCGTGCGCGATGTACCCGTCCGGGTGCTGAACGAACTCATGACGACACCGCCACACGGCGGACGAGGTGACGGCGGTACGCCTCGGGGGTGAAGAAGGCAGGCAAGTCACGCATGACAATCGACCGTTCGAGGACCTCACGGGCTTCTGACACCCGCGCGCCGGGCTGCTCCCGGGCCAGGGCGGCGGATTCGGTGTCGATCAGACCACGCAGCTCCTCCCGGGAGATCAGGCGATGCCGCGTCCACTGCCAGAGCCGGGCTCGGGCGATCTCGGCCGTGGCAGTGTCCTCCAGCAGCCCGTCCAGAGCGACGGCACCCCGACCCCGCAGCCAGGCATCGAAGTAGCGCAGGGCGACGGACACGTTCGACCGGATCTCTTCCCTCGACGGCGGCAGGGCTGAGCGGCGTACGGACAGCAGATCGGTGGTGCTCACCCGCACGCCGTCAAGTGCGCGGTGAATCTGGTGCGGGCGGCCGGCGAGAACTGCGTCGAAGGCCTCGCGGCAGACGGACACCAGGGCGGGGTGTGCGATCCAGGCTCCGTCGAAACCGTCTCTGGCCTCACGTTCCTTGTCGAGGCGCACCTTGTCCACCATGGCCTGGCCGGCCGCGGGGCCCTTGTGCGGGAGGTGGGCCGCGACGCCGCCGATCGCGTGGGCGCCGCGCCGGTGGCAGGTGCGGACGAGCAGTGCGGCGTACGCCCTCATGAAGGGCGCGCTCATGGCGATCTCGGTGCGGTCCGGCAGCAGGAAGCGAGGGTGGTGGCCGAAGGTCTTGATGAAGCTGAAGAGGTAGTCCCAGCGGCCGGCGTTGAGGCCGGCGCTGTGCTCGCGCAGTTCGTAGAGGATCTCCTCCATCTCGAACGCGGCAGTGACCGTCTCGATGATTGCGGTGGCCCGGATCGTGCCGCGCGGGATGCCGAGGAGGTCCTGGGCAAGGAGGAACACGTCGTTCCAGAGGCGTGCCTCGTACCGGTTCTCCAACTTGGGGAGGTAGAAGTACGGGCCGGAGTCGCTGTCGATCCGGTGCTTCGCGCAGTGGAAGAGATAGAGGCCGAAGTCGACCAGGGACGCCGACAGGAAGCGGCCGTCGACCGTCAGGTGCTCTTCTTCCAGGTGCCAGCCGCGGGGGCGGACCATGATGGCTGGCAAGGCTGTGCCAAGTCGGTACTCCTTGCCCTCCGGGGTGGTGAAGTCGATGCGCCGCCGACACACATCGAGGAGGGTCAACTGGCCGCCGACGATGTTCTCCCAGAGAGGGGAGGTGGCGTCTTCGAAATCAGCCACCCACACCCGGGCACCGGAGTTCAGGGCGTGGACCGCCATCCGGGGAGTCGGCGGACTGGTGATCTCCACACGGCGGTCGGTCAGGCCCGGAGCCTGCGGTGCGACCCGCCAGTTGGGGGCGTCACGGACGGCCGAGGTGGCACGGGGAAAGCCCAACGGGGATCCCGAGGCGAGGCGGTCCGCACGGTGGCGGCGCGCCGTGAGGATCTCGCGGCGGCGGTTCGCGAACGCGGCGTCGAGCCGCGCCAGGAACTCCAGCGCCTCCGGAGTGAGGATCTCGCCATGGCGCTCGCCCGGAGGGCCGAGGACCTCGACGCGGCGAGTCGGTGTGCGGGTGGACATGTTGACTGTCTCCAAACGTGGCCGCTTTCGCGGGACCCCTGGACCGAGGACGCTGCCTTGCCGGCCAGGCGTAGACAGTTCAATGCCTACGCCGTCGCGGGGAACGGCTGCGGGGATTCCCCGCAACGCGCCTGGCGCGGTGCAGGAGTTCGGGTGCTGAAGCGAGCAGGACGGCAATGGGGGGCGCGGCACTTCCGGCCGAGTGGTGACACCCGGCACGGTCATCTGCCTCGAGTGCGGCGACCAGCGTCGAAAGGAACTCGGTCGTGTCCCTCAGGGTGTCGCGCACCACGCGCAGCCGGGCCCCCAGTCCGCCCACCTGCCGGCGCATGGTCATGAGGCCGGCGTATTCCTTGGGGGTCAGAGCCACCATGAGCTGCCCGTCGACCATGACGTGCAGGGTGTTCCGCTTCGCCACCTGAGACCTTCCCGTCTGCCGGGCCTGCGTCGCTCCTGTCCGGTCGTGGCCGGTCTGGGCCGGACGCCGAGGCGTCCGGCCCAGACCGCGCGGCATCAGCCGTTGTCGACCGCCAGCTCCGCCCTGACCTCGCGGGCGGCGGCGACAAGGTTCTCCAGGGAGGCTCGGGTCTCGGTCCAACCACGCGTCTTCAGACCGCAGTCGGGATTCACCCACAGTCGCTCGGCGGGGATGGCATCCAGGCCCTTGCGTAGGAGTCCGGCTGCCTCGTCGGTGCTCGGGATGCGCGGGGAGTGGATGTCCCAGACGCCCGGGCCGGCCTCACGGGGGTAACCGTGCTCAGCCAGCTCGTCCGCGACCTGCATGTGGGAGCGGGCGGCCTCCAAGCTGATGACGTCGGCATCGAGGTCGTCGATGGCCTGCACGATGTCGCCGAACTCGGCGTAGCACATGTGCGTGTGGATCTGGGTGTCCGGCCGCACACCACTGGTGCTGAGCCGGAACGACTCGGTCGCCCAGGCCAGGTACTCCGCGTGATCCGCGGCCCGCAGGGGCAGGGTCTCGCGCAGCGCCGGCTCGTCGACCTGGATGACCGAAGTGCCTGCGGCCTCCAGGTCGTTCACCTCGTCGCGCAGGGCCAGCGCCACCTGGCGGGCGGTGTCGCCGAGGGGCTGGTCGTCGCGTACGAACGACCAGGCGAGCATGGTGACCGGACCGGTGAGCATGCCCTTGACCGGCTTGGACGTCTGAGCCTGCGCGAACGTCGTCCAGCGGACGGTCATCGGCTCGGGCCGGGAGATGTCTCCGGCCAGGACGGGCGGGCGGACGTAGCGCGTGCCGTAGGACTGCACCCAGCCGTGCTGCGTGGCGACGTAGCCGGTGAGCTGCTCGGCGAAGTACTGCACCATGTCGTTGCGCTCGGGCTCGCCGTGCACCAGCACGTCGACGCCGGTCTTCTCCTGGAAGGAGATGACCTCGCGGATCTCGTTCTCGATCCGCTCCTCGTACCCGGCCGCGTCGATGCGGCCGGCCCGCAGGTCGGCACGAGCCACGCGCAGCTCGTCGGTCTGCGGGAACGAACCGATGGTGGTGGTGGGCAGTACGGGCAGCCCCAGGTGGGCGCGCTGCGCGGCAGTGCGCTGCGCGTAGGGCTGGGAGCGACGGCCGTCCGCGTCGGTGATCGCGGCGGTGCGGGCGCGGACGGCGGGGTCGTGGGTGATGGCGGAATGGGCGCGCGAGGCGAGGTCGGCGCGGTTGGCGGCCAGCTCCGCGGCGATCACGTCGGTGCCCTGGGCGAGGCCGCGGGCGAGGGTCGCGATCTCGGTGGTCTTCTGGCGGGCGAAGGCGAGCCAGCGCCGGATCTGAGGGTCGATGTCCCGTTCGGCGTTGGCGTCGAGCGGGACGTGCAGCAGGGAGCAGGACGCGGCGACATCGACCTGGTCGGCGAGGCCCAGGAGGGTGCCGAGGGTGGTCAGGGACTTCTGGTAGTCGTTGATCCAGATGTTGCGGCCGTTGACGACGCCCGCGACCAGGCGCTTGCCCGGCAGCCCGCCGACCGCGGCGAGGGCGTCGAGGTTCGAGGCGGCGGAGTCGGTGAAGTCGAGGGCCAGACCCTCGACCGGGGCGGCGGCGAGGATCTGGAGGGCGTCGCCGAGCCGGTCGAAGTACGAGGCCACGAGCAGCTTGGGCCGGTCGGTCAGCGCGCCGATCTCCCGGTAGGCACGGGCGGCGGCGTTCAGGTCGGCCGGGGTGCGGTCCTGGACCAGGGCGGGCTCGTCGACCTGCACCCACTCGGCTCCGGCGGCGCGCAGGTCGGCCAGGACCTGGGCGTAGACGGGCAGCAGCCGGTCGAGCAGGGTGATCGGCTGGAAGTCGGCGGCCACGCCGGGGGCGGGCTTGGCGAGCAGCAGGTAGGTAATGGGGCCGACGAGGACCGGGCGGGCCGCGTGGCCCAGCGCGAGGGCCTCCTTCAGCTCGGCGACCTGCTTGGTGGAGTCGGCGGCGAAGACGGTGTCGGGACCGAGTTCGGGCACCAGGTAGTGGTAGTTGGTGTCGAACCACTTGGTCATCTCCAGCGGGGCCACGTCCTGCGTGCCGCGCGCCATCGCGAAGTAGCCGTCGAGCGCGTCGGCGCTGACCGCCGTCCGGTGCCGCTCAGGGACAGCGCCAACCATCACGCTGGTGTCGAGTACATGGTCGTAGTACGAGAAATCACCGGTCGGTACCTCGGTGATGCCGGCGTCCGTCAGCTGCTGCCAGTTGGATCGGCGCCGGTCGGCTGCGGTCTGCCGGAGGGCGTCGGCGGTGACGCGGCCCTTCCAGTAGCCCTCGATGGCCTTCTTCAGTTCGCGGTTCTGACCCTGGCGGGGATAGCCGTACACGGTGGCTCGTGCTGCCGCGGCTGCGGGCTTCGCTGTCACGGAACTCTCCTTCGCGAGATGTGTCCAGAACATCCCGGACGACGGGACGCGGACGCGAAGGGACGACAGAACGCGCGGACCACGTTGCGGGAAAGGACACCGCAGGTACCGCTCGCTGTGTACGCCGACCCGCCCACGAGGTCACCGGGATATCCGCGCGCGGAATCGTCCGCGTGCGGGCAACGGGCAGGTCTTCGGACTCGCGGGCACGCCTGCCGGTCTCCCGGCGGGCACCTACTGGCCGTCGCTTCCCAGGACCGTTGTCCGGTCCCAGTGCGTATGACGGCGGTCGTTCCCGCTCACCGCTGCGGGGCAGTCCCGGATTCCCACCGGGTTCCCTCTTGCGACGCATCCCGCCTGGCGGACGGGGCGAACCAGCTGCCCGGCCAGACTAGGGTGCCGGATCGCTCAGCGGCGAGTGTTATCCAGCATTCGGACAGTGAAATGAGACGGCCTGCTGGGAGTGAGGGCGGCTCCGAGAACGTCCCGCCAGAGGGTCGCGCATGCTGACTTTTGCTGACTTCCGGCGACTCGTAACCCTCTGACCTGCGGAAATGCTCTGAGATCCAATGGTTCTGGAACTGGATCGGACGGTCACACGATGATATCGCGCAGGCCCGCGAAGACTGGATGAACGGGTCCCGATTCGGCGAGGTGAAGGGCTACGACGGCCCTCCGATTCCGTCCCCCGAACTCCCGCCGACGCACCTGAAACCCAGGGGAAGGGTGCGTTGACCTGCTGGTCTATGTGGGGTGAGGGTCGGGTGCTGTGCTCGCTCCCGGCCCTCCGGTTTTGACTTCGCAGGAGAGGCAGCCGGACATGGTGCGAGCGCCTTCGACGCCGATGATCGAGTCTCATGTGTCGCAGGCTGTAACCAAGTTTGGTCGAACGAATGCTGACCTTTTGCTGACTTTACTGACGAGTAGTTAGGTCTAGTCGCTGGCTGGTCGAGCCCTCATGCCTCCGAAGGGCAGTGGTGGCTGCCGCTGCGCCGTCGGCTCCTACGATCGTGCCGTCGGACCCGGCGGGGGCGTTCGATCCGTGGATGGAGCGTGCGTGGCGGATCTTGTGCGCAAGTGACAACGCCCTCGCCTGTCCCCTCCCTCCGCCAGGATGTGACGGAACGCCGTGTGCGCGACGGAGGCCTACGGTTCGGAGGCGACTGGATGTTCGCGCGGGGTGGCCTCTCTGAGATTGTGTGACCGCGTCCACGGGTCCTACATCCCACCGGTGTATGGGTCGCCAGGAGAGGGCACCGCCCATGGACTGCCGCTGTGGGGCGCCGAGGCATTCTCGCCCTGGTAGCTGTGGTCAACGTCGAAGGGCGACGTCCAGGTATCGCTGGACCGGCTCGAAGAGTCCGTACGGGATGTACTGCGGGATCTCCGGCAGGGTCACCCACGCGACCTCAGCGATTTCATCGGCGTCCGCCACGTGTGCGGCCCCACCGACCACCTCGCAGGCCGTGTAGGACACGTGCCGACCGGTGATTGGATGCACCCGCTCGCCCAGCGGAGCGGCGGCGGCCACCTCCAGGCCAGCCTCCTCCTTCGTCTCGCGGGCGGCGGCTTCCTCGCAGGACTCGCCCGGTTCGACTTTGCCCGCCGGGAACTGCCACGAGAGCTGGCCCTCTGCAATTTGTCGCCGTACGAGCAGCACTCGACCCTCGTAAACCACAACGGCCCCGGCAACCCGACGCTCAGGTTGGGCATCGCCATTCACCGACGCCTGCCGGTCACTCACGGCAGCCGCCGTCGTTTGGGGCGAGAAGGCGCTCTAATGTCGGCGGGAGGTCGGGGCATGGTGACTTTCGCGAACCCCTCGTTGTTACTGCGATGCGTCGCATGGGTGCGGCTCTCTGATCCTCATCCCTCGAAGAGCGTTTCTTCCACCGCGGCCGGCGCCGCTGCCTCCTGCTGTGCGCGCTCGAACTCAAGCTGCCACGCTCGTGCTTCGGCGTAAGCGACGTGGACCATGCTGCCCGGACAAAGCACCAGTGCCCGGGGCTCGATCTTGTGGTCTTTGACCGATCCGTACCCGATTCGTTTGGTGGGCAGCAAGGCGTGCGGAACGGAGCAGGAGGGGCATGGGGCCTTCGGGAGGGTCGCCATGTCACCAGGATGGCCTAATAAGTTCCGGCGCGGGAGGGAGCGCACGAGCGCGCATCGCGGCACGTCGGTTGGCAGCTTCCTGTAGCCCATCATGATCACTGGTGTCGTGGCCAGATGCTAGCCAGGCTGATGGCGCAGGTTCCGCTTGAACACGGCACCCTGAAACGTCGCGCGGCGACGTTGCCTGATGCCCCGCGCCCGGGGTGGCATCCGTTGCGGGGCGAGCTACGGCCTTCGTCGTCGGCTTTGCTGCGCCCGTGCCTGTGCCTCGGCCTGGCGGTCCCGTTCGGTGCGCGCTTCCGCCAGGCGAGGCCGGAGGTCGGGTTCATGCAGGACGAGAAGTTCGAGACCCGCCATTCTGCAATGTTCCCGTGCTTCCTCCAGGAGCGGGTCGGGGATGATGTCAATTGCCGCCATGACGTGCACGTCGGCCTTGAGACGGTGGCTGAGTTCGACGTCGCGCCTGATCTGGCCTTCCTTGGCGAACTCGGAGGCGCTGACCTTCGCCTCGCCTGCGAGGACCTTTCCCTTGTAGACGCCGAAGATGTCGACTTCTTTCGTGTCGCCATCTCCGAAGACAACGTCGACGCCGGGGAGGAAGTGTGAGTCGGGGGCGCGCTCTTTCAGGGCGGCGACGACGAGCAGGTGGGTGAGCACGCCGTTGTCAACGGCTCGGTCGATGAACCCGTTGAGGCGATACATGATCTCGACGGACTTGCCGTTGTCCCGCCCGTACCGATCCGGTGCCGAGCAGGCAGGGCAGACCGCCTGGCCGGTGCTCGCTTGTAGCGGGATGAAGCTGTTTAGTTTGCACTGCTCGCAGTCCAGTCCAAGCCCACGCTCGGCCCATCCCTGTTCACAGGCCCTCTCGAGAGCGGGGGTCACCTGTTGGGGTCGCCAGTTGTTCAGGGCGTTCGTAGCGGAGCGGAACTTCCGGTCCATGCGTCCGCCGAATTCGCGGGCGAGCTCTTTGGCATCCTCGAGTAGGATGCGCCCGGGAATGCGATGGTCCAGCGCCTTGATGAAGTGCTCGGTGCGCTCGGTCTTGAGGGCGGTGAGGGATTCCACGACGAGTAGGTCGAGAAGTGCACCGACGTCGGACTGCTGGGAGATGGTGACGCCGATCTTGCCCGGCGTCGACAGCTCGAACCGGTTGGTGGTTTCGTTCAGGAGTCGAGGTACGACCTCCACCAGCTTCGGGATGGTGAGAGTCAGCCGAGGCCAGTCCAACCACGGCAGGGAAACGGGCATCTGTAGTTGGTCGCCGTGCCAGGACGCCGGAAATCGAATCTGGCCCCTGCCTTGTTCCGTGATCATACGAGCGACCACGGGATGCTTTGGAAGGCCGTTGAAGGGCTCTCCGGCAAGGCGCAGCAGACCGGCTGCGGGGTGCTGCAGGGTGACGGGCAGCTTGACGTCGAACCGGCTGGGCCCGGCGAACTGATGGAAACCGCTGCGCTTCATGGCACCCCACCGGCGATCAAAGAGCCATCCTGAAGAGACGTCCAGGTTGATCGCGTAGGTCAGAGGCTCAGGAGCCTCAGCAAGACGGCTGTGGCGGATTTCATGGTCGAACGATGCGACGAGACCGGCCTGATGCGCCGCTTCGTGCAGGTCATCTTCCGCAACGCTCTGACTGATGAAGACGACGTCCGGTTGAACGCGGAGCCCCGAGTGGACCTGTGCCAGCCGGATGTCGCGCGCGAAGTTGGTCCAGTTCTTCGGTGCATCGTCGGGGAACAGCAAGAGGGGCATCTCGGTGTGTACGTGCAAGCGCAGAGCGCGAGCATTCCAAAACCACAGGACGTCGGGCAGAGAATCCGGCCGGGCGACGACGACAACGATCGGCAGCTCGTCATGCACGCTCTGACTTGAGCGCTGGTGTTCCTGAAAGCCGGCCATACCTTGCTGTAGGGCCGTGGCGCCGGTGCTCTGTGCGGCACCGAGGAGAGTGTCCTGCGCGGGGATCACGGGACTTTGGTACGCGGCTTCGTCTGGAGCGTGGTAGATACCCGCCACTGCCACGGCCCAGAGCGGTCCCTCCGGATCTGCCCGGAAGCAGGTGTCCGCTGCTGGCCCGATCAGGTTGTGGCAGGCAGCCTCAGGCCGGCTCGTGAACTGCCAGATTCCTGTCGAGCCCATGGCGTCGAGGGCCACGAGCGGAAGATTCCAGAAGTCGGCAAGTTCCCGAGCACGTCCAGGGTCGGCGTTCACATTGACGAGCGCTTGGACATCCGCAACTCGGATCAGCTCCGCCGCCGCGACGGTGTCGGCATCCGTAGAGGCTTCGATGATCGGCTCGGTCATGCCGCCCCAGCGTTGGGTCGCCGCCCGCACCGCCGCCCGGAAACCGCTCGTGCTGCCTTCAGCGATGAGGTAGACCACCCTCGCGGGAAGAAGGGCTACTTCGATGAGGCGGTGGCCAAGATACTCCTGGTGCTCCATTGAGCCACCCAACCAGAGAGTGGTTCGCGGCGTGGCAGGTTTGCCGGGCTTCGTTGGGACCGAGGCTGTGGCCGTCTTACCGCCAAGGTGCCTGGGCGCGCTGTGCCTGTTGCTGCGTGGAGGCGGCGTCTGCGCGGGCCATGAACAGGAGGTGGGGGAGCCTGCCGGCTGCTTGGGTGTTCCACCAGCAGTGGGCGTCGGGTGAGAACGCTGCCCTGGGGACGTTGTCGATGGCTTCTTGGTACACGGTTGGCGAGTCGTGCCATTCGGTGTCGCCGATCACTCGCAGGGAGCGGCGCGAGAGACCGTCGAGGAGGGTGAAGAGCCGGGGGACTGCCGTGAGACGGTGTTGGCTGGAGCCGGCTGGGCGGACACCGCCTGGATATTGGGCCCAGAGGAGGTACTGAGCCGGCCACGGGAGATCGATCCCCTCGCGTCCGTCGTAGGCCACGACCACCGGCTCGGCCATGGAAGCAGCGATGCCGGTGACCATTCCGCGTCCGACATGGTGCAGTTGATCGGTCAGCCTGACCACCCACGGTTCATCCTGTAGGTCGCGCTTGATCAACCGCTCCAGGGCGGCGTGCGCGCGCGCCCAACGTGCCGCTACTGGGGAGGCGTGGCTTCCCTGCTCGGCAGGGGTGAGACGCATCAGGGCATTGAGCCAGCTCTCGCACCACCGGTCGAAGCCGGACTGGTAGCCATAGCGTGCAGTACCCGATGACGACTCCTTCACCTCCTGCGCGTCGAGGGCCTGCTCGCAGATCTCCTCCCAGGTCTCCTGCCACGGGAGCCGGAACTTCCCGGGCCGACGGCTTCGGAAGTCTGAGTCGAGGAGCGCGCCCGTCCCGATCAGGAGCAGCTCTTCCTGAGCCTTCCCGCTGCCGTAGGCGTCGGCATGGAGTTCTGTCAACCGATCACGGGCGGCGCCCAGTGCTGAGAGAGGCTTTCGCAGGAGGCGATGGGCGTCTCTCGGGTTGCTCCAGTCCGGCCCGTGGAGGCCGAACGTGAGGACGTCGCAGTACGCCTCCAGGTCATGCCCGGAGGAGAGCCGGCCCGCGAGTGCCGCCAGTTCCTCCATGCGTGAGATCAGACGGCGGGCCTGCGTGTAATAGTCGGGGAACGGGTTGGGGCAACGCCGGCACCCCCCGGGCTCCGGAACTTCGGCCATGCTTCCACGATCCGGCACCTGCAGGCTGACGCCAGCCCGCTGGGGAGGAACACGGAACGCCCTGCACTCCGCCGACAGATGAAGCACCGAGCCGCTCGCCGTATGCCACAGCGGTACGTCCATTCCCGCCAGAGGGCCCAATGGCACGTCGTGTGCCGTGGGCAGGGGTACCTGGTCATTTGCTGCAACGCTCGCGGACACGCTCGTGAGCTCCTGCCTCGGGATGCCGAATGCGTACCGCACCAGCCTGTCGTACGCCCGGGCGCCACGGCGCAGCTTTCGCCGATCGAGTGACGGCGCCGAGGTCCAGCCCCGATGGAGTGGTTCCACCGATCGGCTATCGGCCTTACGGTCCGGGGCGGCGGGAGGCCACGCGGAAGAGACGGGGCTGGAAGTCGGGGGAAACGTTGATCGAGGTCGGGCGTGGCTGGCGTCACAGGGACCTCCCGAAGGTGAGCCGAAGGCGGCCTGACATGATCCCGCTCACGGAAAGGGAGGTCGGCATGGGATTTGGCCTGTACGTCGCGGTGCCCATCGGTGTGATCGCGTTGTTGCTCGCCGCCTCCGGTGTGGCGGCGCTCAGCCGTGGCTGGCTGCTGCCCTGGCAGCGCCGGCACATCGTCCGGCTGCGCCTTTTCGGCTGGGCTCAGCTGTTGATCGCCGCCGCGCTGGGTTCTCAGGTGATCGGTCTCCTGGCGGTCGATCCCGCCTACCGTTCCGTCGCCACCATGCCGGGTGTGGTGGTCCTCCTCCTCGGTCTGGTGCTGATCACGAGGGCTCAGCGCCCGCCGCATGCCCGGCAGGGCTGACACGACGCCGGCCGCACGATCCGTGAGCCCCGCGCAGCAGGGACTGCGGGAGAGCACCATGGAAGGAGGACGGCGAGCAGCAGTGACGAGCGGGCAGGAGCCCGTCCATGGCGCGTGGGCGATTGCGGATCTACCTCGGGGCCGCCCCCGGGGTGGGGAAGACGTACGCGATGCTCGAGGAGGGGCAGCGTCTGGCAGGGGCCGGTGCCGATGTGGTCGTCGGGTTCGTCGAGCCGCACGGTCGACGGCCCACCGCGGCCCTCGTCGAGGGTCTGGAGATCATTCCCCGGAGCACCCTGGAGTACCGGGGGGCGACGTTCACCGAGATGGACCTGGACGCGGTGCTCGCGCGCCGTCCGCAGGTCGCCCTGGTCGACGAGCTGGCGCACACCAACGTGCCCGGCTCACGTCGTACCAAGCGATGGCAGGACGTCGAGGAACTCCTGGACGCGGGCATCGACGTCGTCACCACGCTCAACGTCCAGCACCTGGAGTCTCTCGGTGACGTGGTCCGGCAGATCACCGGTGTCCCGCAGCGGGAGACCCTGCCCGACGAGGTGGCGCGCCGAGCGGACCAGATCGAACTGGTCGACCTGCCGCCCGAGCTGCTGCGCCGGCGCATGCTGCACGGCGAGATCTATCCCTCGGAGCGCATCGAGGCCGCTCTCACCCACTACTTCCGTGTCGGCAACCTCACCGCGCTGCGGGAGCTCGCCCTGCTGTGGCTTGCCGACCGCGTCGAGGAGGGGCTCCAGCGCTACCGCGCCGAGCACGGCATCACCACCCCCTGGGAGACCCGCGAACGCATCATGGTCGCCCTCACCGGCGGCCCCGAGGGCGGCACGCTGATCCGCCGCGCGGCCCGCATCACGGCCCGCGTGCCAGGCAGTGAGCTGCTGGCGTTGCACGTCGTGCCGAGCGACGGCCTCACCCATGGGGATCAGGCGAGCCTCGCAGCCCAGCGTGAGCTGGTGGAGTCGTTGGGCGGGAGCTACCACCAGACCACCGGCGACGACATCCCCGAGGAACTGCTCCAGTTCGCGGAGGCCGAAGGCGTCACCCAGATCGTGCTGGGCGCTAGCCGCCGCGGCAGGGTCTCCACGTTCCTCCGCGGAGGCGTCGGGCACCGGACGATCCAGCGGTCCGGCCCCATCGACGTGCTGGTCGTGACCCACGAACACGCCGCAGGGTCGTCCTCCGCCCTCCGGCTGCCGCACCCCAGCCGCGCCACCGGGCCACGGCGGTTCTGGACGGCGATCGTGCTCGCCGCAATTGCCCTCCCGGTCCTGACCCTCCTCCTGGTCCTCCTGGGCGAGCACGTGGACCTCTCCCTCGCCCTGGTGCTCTACCTGCTGGCCGTCGTCGTCATCGCCCTGGTCGGGGGTCTCGTCCCCGCCCTGCTGGCCGCACTCGCCGCCAGCCTGCTCGCCGACTACTACTTCACCCCGCCGTTGCACTCGCTGCGCGTCGAGTACCCCGCCGACGTCCTCGCACTGGTGGTGTACGTCGTCACGGCCGTCGTGGTCGGCATGGCCGCAGGAACGGCAGCCCAACGCACGTACCAGGCCGTCCGAGCGAGCTCCGAGGCCAGGGCGCTGAGCCGACTGGCCACCGCCATGATGCACGGGCAGGACTTGCCGACCCTGCTCGAACAGGTACGGGAGGACTTCGGCCTGGACGCGGTCAGCCTGCTGGAAAGGGATACCGGGCATGCCGCCGAGCCCCGCTGGTACGTCGTCGCCAGCACCGGCGTTGATCCGCCCGAGCGTCCCTACGACGCCGATGTGGAGAGCCCCGTTGGCGACGACATCTCCCTGGCGGCCCGCGGACGACCGCTGAGCAGCGAAGATCAGCGCGTGCTGGCAGCGTGCGCTGCCCAGTTGGGTATGGCGTACTCCCACGGACGGCTTGCCGCCCACGACGCCGAAACGGACCTGCGCGCCACTGCGGAGCACACCAGGGCCTCACTGCTCCGCATCGCGGGCCGAGACCTGCGGGGGCCGCTCCGTACGGCTGACGACGCGCTGAGCAGCCTGCGCGACCTCGCGGACCCCGAGGAGGCCCGTCTCCTCGACACGGCCCGAGGGGCCTTGCGCCGCGCGGACCAGCTGGTCTCGGATCTCGACGACCTGAGCCGACTGCATGCGGGCGCACTCGATCTCTACCTGCGCCCGGTGGACCTCGACGAACTGCTGACCGCCGTGATGGACGATCTCGGTCCCGGCCATACGCTGCGCTGCATCCTTCCGGAGCGGCTGCCCGACGTGATCGCCGACGCAGCCGTCCTCACCCGGGTGCTCACCACGCTGGCGGCCGAGGCCCAGAGGCACAGTCCGCCGGACCGGCGCGCGCAGCTGACGGCCGAGACCAGCCCCGGCTCGGTGGAGATCCGCATCACTGACGGAAGACCCGAGGGGGCGCAGGAGGCAGGGTCCGGGGCACACCCGAGCCGATCCGCCGACAGCCTGGCCCTGCGGATGTCCCGCGACCTCACGGAGAGCATGGGCGGGACTCTCGAACCGGCCACCGACGGGTCCGGGTTCGCCGTGGTGCTCACGCTTCCGGCAGCAGCACGCAAGCAGGACCACTGACCGGTGTGAAGGTGTGAGCGGTCACTCCAAGCCGGAGACCTTGAAGACCGTCTGTGCCGTTTCGCGATCGATGTGCTGCGCCAGCTGCTGCAGCGCGGTCACGCCGGAGAGCAGGGTGCCGCGCTGGATCGACGCGCGCGTGTCCATGTCGAGGAGGTGCCACATCGCCGGGTTGCGAACCAGGACGGCCGGGTCGATCTCGACCCGGCTTCCGTGCGTGTCCCGAAGGACCATCCGCTGGGCCACCCCGTCGTACCACCGGACCGAGACGAGGAAGTCGGTGCGGACCGTGTCCGTCATGAGCAATCCGCCGGCGCTCAGCAGTCCAGGACGAATGGAGACCCGAGGCGGGCGCAAGATCACGAAGAGAAGGACCGCGAGGCCAGTCCACAGGGCGCCGCGTGTCAGGTCGAGGCTTCCGAAACCGGCGTCCACGGCGAACAGGGCCGTGAAGAGGAGGAACGCCACACCGATCGCGGAGCGCCACTCACCGGCCCAGTGGATGTCGTGCACGAAGGGCCCGGGAGAGGCCGCTGCGGCGCCGTGTGCACCCGCCCGGGCACGTGTGAAGCGTTCCATGAGAGCGACGTTAGGGCTGGTAGAGGCTCTGGAGCCGGACCCTGACGCACCGCTGATGTGATGGCTACGCCATCTTGATGGGGCTCCCACGGCGGGAACCCCATCGGCTTCAAGGGCCCGGTGGGCTGATCGAAGGCGACGGCCGGGAGTAGTCGTACGGCGGCGGGCTCCATGGTGCTCGGGCGGGCGAAGGCTTGAAGGGTCCTGCCCGGTTAGCCATGAGGACCAGCATCGTCCCGACGAAGAGCAGGGTGACGATGATGAGGGCGAGCCCGAAGGGGTTGTGGGGGTTGTAGTAGTAGCGGTTCGTACCCCACTTGCTCCGTCTGAAGACCGGTTCGTCGTCGTACCGCACAGGCCGACTCCTCAAGTCGAAGGGGATAGTGCTTCTGGTCAACGGGCGCAGCCGGCTGCCTTCTGCGCGGCCGGCAGGTAGGCGGCGATGAAGCGGGCGAGATCCTCGCGGCGTTCATTGACGTCGGTCGGAGCTTTCCGTACCCAGACCTCCACCACGTATCGGTGCGGCTCACCCTTGTACGTGCACGCGCTGTACGCCATCGCCGCGCTGTCCGCGATCCGCGCATCGGTGCCGATGTCCGCCTTCTGGGGATTCCCGGCGCTCAGGAGGTTACGGCTCTTGACCTGCAGAGGGTCCACATTCGCAGCCACCAGGCTCGCCTGGAACGTCAGCTCGCGGCGCTTGTCGACCTCCATCCCGCAACCGGTGATGTCTCCACCGCGCTCGCTGGTGTCGCCCTGCTTGAACGAACCACCTGGCGGGAGCAGCGGTTTCAGCAGAGCGGGCCGCACCTCGACGCCGCACACATCGCCGGGTACCGCGTAGTCCTGGCCCTGCGCGCACCCTGCCGCACCGGCCAGCAGGACCAGGGCCAGGGCAGTGGCACGATGGCGGCTCACCGGGCGCCTGCCAGGCCCTGGGCCTTCTGGTTGCCGTCGAAGGCCGCCCCGTTGATCTCGGACGTGAGCATGTAGCGGTTGTTGCCGGCGCCGGGATTGGCCTTCGCCCATTCGTCCGCGAGGGCCTGGAGCTGCCGCTCGCGGCCCGTGAAGGTGGCGCCGTTCTGGCGCGTGGTCTCGGCGTTGATCCGCGCCTGCTCGTCGAGCTGCCACTGGTAGGCGAGGGCGTCGACCCCCCGCTGCGCGGCGTCACCGACGACGGGGATGAAGTTCGCGGCGCCGCCGAAGCCGTGGTAGAGCCACTTGGCATCCCACGAGGGGTCGTCCTTGTCGGTCTTCAGGGCCTGGTAGCGGGCCTCTTCCAGGAAGCCCACCGTGGCGCCGGCTCGCACCAGGTTCTCCTTGGGGTCGCTGGGGTGGTCCCCGTGAATGTCCTTGATCATTTCGCGGTTCATGGCCTCGTTGAGCATGCCGTACGAGTCCTGGTCGCGGGAGATCTGCTTGCTGACCTCCAGCAGCTGATGGCGGTCCAGCAGGCGGGGGTCCTTCTCGTCGTCGGCGAGTGAGCTGGCCGAGTGGTGGACGACGTCGCTGTGGGCCGAGAGGACCTTGGCCATGTCGTCGCGCATCTCGGGCGGGAACTCGTCGCCGCGCTCGGAGAGGTACTTCAGGGAGCGGTCCAGTACTTGGCGGTGCTCGGGGGTGAGGTCCGCCGGGCGGGCCGTGGGGTCGTTCGGGTTGACGCCGGTGGCGGCGGAGACCAAGGCGGCGCCGGTGGCCTCGCGGGCCGCGTTGCCGTCCTTGCTGTCCAAAGGGGTGTCGTCGAAGGTCTGGCGGTCGCCGAGGACGTACTGGGCATTGTCGGTCGGCTGCGTGGTGTTGAAGAACTCCGTGGCGGCGTTCGGGCTGGCGGCGAGGGCCGTCATGAAGCCGGTCATGGGGTCGCGGCCGAAGTCCTCACCGATGAAGTTCATCTTCGGCACCGGCGGGACGCCGCCGTTCCAGTAGTTGGCCGGGAGCTTCATCTTCTTCTCCGTCGCGACGAGCGCGTTGCCGTAGTCGTTCAGAAAGCGGTTGTCCCAGTCGCCGCTGCGCATGAGGTTGCTCATCACCTGGTAGCCGTAGACCTGGGTGCCGCGGGTCTGGATCCGCTCCTCGCCGAGCTTGACCATGTCGTTCTCCCAGGTGCGCATGGCCGGGCTGTCGGACTGGGTGGCGCCGGCCAGGGTGAAGGAGAGGTTGCGCTGGAAGTCGCCGAGCTGGTCGTGGCGGGAGCGCTGCAGGGTGCCGCCGTCGGACGGGTCGGCCAGGTCGGCCCAGAAGTCGAGCAGGCCGCGCGGGCCGACGGTGGTGGCGAGCCTTTCCTGGAAGAGTCGGTCGTCCTTGTACTTGGCCAGGTCGGCGTTCAGCCTGTCGAAGTCCTCGGGGGACATGTCGTCTCCCTTGGTTTTGAGGAGCTTTGCGATCCGGTCGGCGTCCTTCATGGCGTCTGCCGCGCGGTCGCGGTCGTAGTAGGCGGCGTCGGAGAAGCCGTACGGGGTCTGGCTGACCAGCATCGTCAGGGCTTGCGCCGCCGTGGTGTCGCTCTCGGTCGCACCCTCCAGGATCCGCTGGACCTCGTCCCGCAGTGCGGTCGCATCGGCCTCGGTGTGCTCGGGCACCGAGGTGCCCTTGGCGGCGCGGTCGGGGTGGACGTTCATCGTGACGGTGAAGCCGCCGTCACCCGTCCCCACGACCGTGAGGTTCTTCTCCAGCCCGCGCCGGATGGCCTCGTTCAGCCTGGTCTTGTAGTCGACGAGCTCGCTGTGGGTGTCGCGCAGGACGTTCCCGATGCTGGTCGCCTCGGTCGCGGCGTCCGCGAACTCCTTGGCGGTCTTGCCGATGAACTCCCGCGTCACGGTCGCGTTCACCCCTGCCCAGTCCGCCTTCGCGGCTTTCCCGCCGAGATCGCCGCGGGCATCCGACTCCAGCTCCCACAGCTTGGTGGCCATGGCCGTCCAGTCGGCCACGGCCGTGGACAGCTTCGAGAAGTCCGCGAAGCGCAGTGCGTCCAGGTCCATCAGTGCTGCGCCCTCTCCTCGAATCCTGCGTTGAGCTGCGCGAACTTGAACTGGGTGGCGATCCAGTACTCGTCCTCGGCGTGCGCGTTCTGGGTGTAGTCCAAGTGGTTGGAGATGTGGGCGCAGGCATCCAGCAGGGTGCCGACCTGGTCGTGCCATTTGTCGGCGACCGTCGAGAGGGCCGCACCCAGGGCGAAGTCCTTCTTCAAGGAGCCCGCAGCCTCGTACGTGCTGGCCTTGGCGTGGTCCCCGTCGGTGCCGAGCCGCTGGCGGAGCTTGAACGCCGCGTCCCCGACGGCAGCCAAGTCCTTCTGGGTGACCACCAGGTCCCCCTGCGGCCCCGCTCCGCCTCCTCCTCCGGGATCCAGCTGATTGAGCCGCATGGCGGTCTGTCTGTCGGCAGCGGCTGACTTGAGCTGCGCCCATTCTTCGTCGAATGACATGCGTTCCCCCATGGTGGAAATGACCTCACCCTGTGTGATCCAGGGTCAGGACTGTGCGGTGCTGCGACGCCGGTGAATGCGAGATCAAGCGGCCCGAAGACGGTGGGTTGGCAAGGACACGCCGGTCAGAGCCGTTCTGCGCCCGCATCAGTGATCGGCCGCGGGCAGGGACAGGACCATGGTCAGACCGCCACCAGGGGTGTCCTCAGCGGTGAGCGTGCCGTCCATGGCCTCGGTGAGCCCGCGGGCCAGAGCGAGGCCGAGACCGAGACCGGCGGTGTTGTCGCGGTCGCCGAGGCGCTGGAAGGGCTCGAAAGCCCGCTCGCGGTCACCAGCGGCGATCCCGGGACCCCGGTCGGCGATCCTGACCTCGACCCGGCCGGCCAGGGCGCTCGCCGTCACCAGCACGGGATGGTCCTTGGGCGCGTGGCGGACCGCGTTGCCGACCAGGTTCGCCAGGACCCGTTCGAGGAGGGGAGGGTCGGCCTGGAGCGCCGGTACCGTCTCCAGGCTCTGCACGTCGATGCCGGGCTCGTCCGCGGACAGCGGTTCCAGGGAGTCCAGAGCGGCCGGCAGGACTTCCTCGAGGGTGGTGGCCCGCAGTTCGAGGGTGAGGGCGCCGGCTTGCAGGCGGCTGAGGTCGAGCAGGTTCTCCACCAGCCGGTTCAGCCGGTTCAGGGACAGCTCGGCGGATTCGAGCAGCTCCGCCCGATCCTCCTCGGAGAACTCCACGTCCGGGGTGCGCAATGAGGTGATCGCCGCCAGGGCCCCTGCCAACGGGGTGCGCAGGTCATGGCTGACGGCCCGCAGCAGGGCGGTGCGCAGCCGGTCGGCGGCCTTGATGGGTTCGACCTCGGCAGCGGCCTCGGCCAGGCGGGCCCGTTCGACCGCGGCGCCGACGTGCGCGGCGAAGGCGGCCAGCACGCGGCGCTCGGAGGAGGGCAGCATCCGGCCGCGCAGGACGAGGAAGGCCCCCGATCCGGCCGCGACCACCAGGGCGGGGTCCGAACCCGCGCGGACGCGGCGTCCGCTCTCGGTTCCGGAACCGGTGTCCGGGGTCTCCGGAGCCAGATCGACGGTATCCATGCCGAAGGTCTCCCGGGTGCGTTCCAGCAGCGCCGGTATCGTCTGGTCGCCGCGGACGATGCTGCCCGCAAGGGAGGACATCGTCTCCGCCTCGGCCGTGGCCCGGGCGGCGCGGCGGGAGAGCCGCAGGGACCTGTCCGCCGCGGCGGCCACGGTGGCGGCGACGACGGCGAAGACCACCAGGGCCAGCACGCTGTCCGGGTCGCTCATGGTGAACTCGCCTATGGGCGGCATGAACCAGTAGTTGAGGAGTAATGCGGCGGTCAGCGCCGCGACCAGGGCAGAGACCACTCCGCCGATGCAAGCCACTGCGACGACGGCTACCAGGAAGAGCAGGGCTTCGCTGGTGAGGTTCAGCGTGCCGCGCATCCGGTCGAGGCCGAGGGTGAGCAGCACCGGGAGCACCACACCGGCCACGGGTCCGGCGATGAGCCGGGAGGTGGGGAGCGTACGGCGGCGGGACGGCAGCAGCCGGCCGTGCCCCGCCCGCTCGTGCGTGACCATGTGCACGTCGATGTCCTCGGAGAGCGCCACCACGGTCTCGCCGATGCCCCGGCCGGTGAGGAAACGTTCCAGCCTGCGGCGGCGGCTCGTACCCAGGACGAGCTGGGTGGCGTTCTCCGCCGTCGCGAAGTCCACAAGGGCCGTCGGTACTTCGTCGCCGACGACGGAGTGGTAGCTGCCGCCCAGGTCCTCGACGAGGGCCCGCTGCGCGGCGAGCGCCGCGTGCGAGACCCCGGCGGCGAGTCCGTCGCTGCGTGCGATGTGCACGGCCAGCAGCTCGCCGCCGGCAGAGCGGCCGGCGATGCGGGCGGCGCGGCGGATCAGGGTCTCGCCCTCGGGGCCGCCCGTGAGCGCCACCACCACCCGTTCCCGGGTCTCCCAGACGTCCCCGATGCCGTGCTCGATGCGGTACTTGTGGAGGGCCTCGTCCACACGCCCGGCCAGCCACAGGAGCGCCAGTTCCCGCAGGGCGATGAGGTTGCCGGGGCGGAAGTAGTTGGCGAGGGAGGCGTCGATCCGCTCCGGGGGATAGATGTTGCCGTGTGCCATCCGGCGTCGAAGTCCTTCAGGGGGTATGTCGACCAGTTCGATCTCGTCGGCGCGGCGCACGAACTCGTCGGGCACCGTCTCGTGCTGCGGCACTCCGGTGATCTTCTCGACGACGTCGCTCAGCGACTCCAGGTGCTGGATGTTGAGCGTGGTGACGACGTCGATCCCGGCGGCGAGGATGTCCTCGACGTCCTGCCAGCGCTTGGGGTGCCGGTCTCCGCCCGGAACGTTGGTGTGGGCGAGCTCGTCGATCAGCACCACCTGCGGACGCCGGGACAGCAGTGCTTCCCGGTCCAACTCCGCGTACCGGCCACCACGGTAGTCGTGGCCGGCCAAGGGAAGTATCTCCAGGCCGTCGAGCTTCGCCTCGGTGTGCCGGCGCCGGTGGCACTCCACGAGACCGGCCACGACATCCGCTCCGCGCGCCACCCGGCGGTGGGCCTCATCGAGCATGCGGTAGGTCTTGCCGACGCCGGGAGCCGCGCCCAGGAAGACCTTGAGCCTTCCGGGCCGGACGATCGGCTGTGCCGCCCCTGCTGTCAGGCCGGCCGCGTCCGTCGTCGTCATGCTCAGAACTTCTCGGGAAAGAAGAACGCCAGGAGCAGATACCCGACCAGGCAGACCGCAATGATGATGCCGACGACATTCTCCGTACTCACCCGTACCCGACTCCTCCGGACGCCCTCAACCTCACCAGCGAACACCAGCGAGGTCGTGAACGAAACGTCCCTGATGCACTCCTAACGGCACTGGGGTGGGACTTTGACGGTGTGTTGACGGCCGGTACATCGATAGGGTGAAGGCGGTGTGCCGGGAAGCCTGGTCGGCGTCGTGTGACCGCATGGTCCGCGTCGACTCGGGTGGGGGCGGAATGCGCAGCGTCGGTACGGTCTTGTTCCTCGTGGTGCTGGCCACGGTCGTGGCCACGGGTGCCCGCCGCTGGCGAATCCCCGCGCCCTCACTGCTCGTTGTCGCAGGCCTCGTCGTCGCGCTGATACCCGGCACCCCCGAGATCCGGGTCAGTCCCGAAGTCATCGGGCTCGTCGTGCTGCCGCCTCTGCTCTACGCGAGCGCGGAGGAGCTGTCCTGGCGCGAGCTGCGCCTGGTGTGGAAGCCGGTCAGTGTGCTTGCCGTCGGCCTGGTGCTGGCCTCGGCGGCCGCGGTCGGGGTGATCGCGTCGCTGATCACTCCGCTGACGTGGCAGATGGCGCTGGTGCTCGGGGCCATCCTCGCGAGCACGGACCCGGTGGCGGTCACCGCACTCGGCAGGCGCCTGGCCCTGCCACCGCGAGTCCAGGTCCTCGTACAGGCCGAGAGCCTGTTCAACGACGCCACCTCGCTCGTGCTCTTCCGAGTCGCCGTCGTCGTCGCAGCGGCCTCCGCCGGTGTGTCCTGGCAGGCAGCTGGTAGTGAATTCGCACTGCTCGCCGGGGGCGGCATCCTCATCGGGGGAGCTGTCGCCGGGGTGGTGGCGCTGATCCGCCGCAGGACCGAGGACCCGGTACTGGAGACGGTCATCGCCCTGGTGACCCCGTACGCCTCCTACGTGCTGGCGGAGGCGGTGCATGCGTCGGGCGTGACGGCCGTCGTGGTGGCGGGTGTCGTGCTCGGAGGCCGGGCGGACCGGTTGACCAACGCCGGCATACGGATCCAGTTGCACGCCGTCAACGGCACCGTGGTCTTCCTGTTGGAGAGCGTCGTCTTCAGCCTGATCGGGCTCACCCTGCCGGGGCAGGTCGTCGCGCTGACCGCCACCGACGGACTCTGGCCGCTGTACGCGTTGGCGGTCGCCGCGACCCTGATCACCGTGCGCCTGCTGTGGGTTCTGCCGCTCTCGGCCGTCGTCCAGCGGAACGCGGGCGTACGCCCGTCCTGGCGCGTCCCGGTCGTGCTGACCTGGGCGGGTACTCGCGGTGTCGTCCCGCTGGCCGCGGCGCTGTCCATCCCGGTCCTGGCGGACGACGGAAGCGCTCTGGACCAGCGGCCACTCGTACTCGTACTGACCACGTCGGTGGTGGTGGTCACCCTTGTCGCCCAGGGCTTCACCTTGGCCGACGTGGTTCGCCGCTCCGGCATCGCCCTCGAACCGGACCACACCGAACGCGAGGAGGCTTCGGCCCGGTGCGCCCTCGCAGCCGCCGGCATCCGGCGCCTGGACGAGATGTCCGACCTCGAAGCGGTACCGGACGTCGTGGCGGACCGGCTCCGGCGCAGTCTGCATGCCCGCCTCGAACACGCCCGCGACCGCCTCGAGGAAGCCGACCTGGCCGAGTCGGCGGACCACATCTACCGGCTGCTGCGCCGCGACCTCATCCGGGTCGAAGCGGCCGAACTCCAGCGGCTCTACGACGAACACCGGGTCAGCGATGCCACCCGCCGGAGCCTCCAGCGCTCGCTGGACCTGGAGGAGGCGCGGCTTGACCTGGCGAGATGACGCCTACGGGCGCGGCGCACTGGCCATGACAAGGCAGAACCCGCGGAAATGATCAGGGGTCGGTATGAGCGAGGGGATGAAGAGATGGAACGGAAGCACGGGACGTGGTGGGGTGTTGCGATCTGGGCCGTGGTGGTCCTGACTGCGCTCGTCGCAATGCCCTGGGCCGCGGATGGCCGGCTGCCGGAGCGGCTGGCGACTCACTGGAGCGTCGGCTCTACCGGGCCCGACGG
This sequence comes from Streptomyces sp. WAC06614, assembly GCF_003949795.1. Taxonomy (GTDB): domain Bacteria; phylum Actinomycetota; class Actinomycetes; order Streptomycetales; family Streptomycetaceae; genus Streptomyces. Next base: position 5,473 of record NZ_RPRY01000003.1, on the reverse strand, counting down.
CTCGATGCCCGTGTGGGCAGCCGCAGTGTTTCCCAGCTCGATCTGGGTGGCCCTCGTGCTGCTGATCGTCGTATTTGTGCGGCGGACCGATGGGGCGGCCTCGGGCCCGGCGATGCGGAACTGGGCCGTAGCCGGTCTACTGTCCGGGGGTGTCTTCCTCGCCGGTGCGCAGACATCCATTGTCCGGGCGAACCTGGATCACGCGGACTGGCGACAGGCCGATCCCGTGAGCGTGTGGGCCGTGCTGACGTCCGGGGTGGCGGCGACCGTGGCGGGGCTGGCCGGGTGGGCGGTGACCCGCCGCGATCGGGCGCCGGCGACACCGGGCGTGGTGACGAGCGGGCCGAACACGGAGATTCCGGCCGGCGAGAGGTTCGTGTGGCTCTCCCGGACGGCGAACCCGTGGCTCCATTGGATCGGGGTCGCGACCGGCCTGGTCACGCTGGCCGCCGCGCTGGTCGGGGCGAGCGGAATGGTCGGGGTGCCGTGGGCGGTCGTCGCACCGTTCGCCATGGTCTCCGTCGTGGTGCTGTCGTGCGCCTCCGTGCAGGTGCGCGTCACCGAGAAGGGCCTGAGCGTCGCCTTCGGCCCGCTCGGCTGGCCCGTGCGACACTGGCCCGTTCAGGACATCGAATCGGCGCGTGCCGAAGCCCGCACCCCCGCTCAGGTCGGGGGCTGGGGATACCGGCTGAGCGGCATGGGGACGACGGTGATGCTGCGGTGAGTGTCTGGTGATCCGCCCCCGGCGGGGGAACGAGTTCGCGGTGAGCGTGGACGACGCAGAGCGCGCTGCTGGCCTGCTCAACGCAATGAGCGCGCAGCGTACCTGCTGACGCGTCGGCCAGGCCTGGCTCACGCGGGGACCGCGGTCGGCTGGACCTCGCGTGCCAGGGCCCGGCCGGTGGAGTGATGGACGTATTCGCGGGTCAGCCGGAAGCCGGCCGTCCAGGCCAGCAGCCGGCTGGCCCGGTTGTCACGCGAGCAGCACCAGCTCGGGATGTGTCCGCGTGCCCGGATGTCCGCTGTCAGGCCGGCAACGCAGGCCAGAGCCAGGCGCTCGCGGCGGCGATCGGGCACGGTGACGACCGCGACGTCCTCGTGGGCGCTTCCGAGGAAGTAGGTGCAGGCGACGGAGAGGATCCGGCCCTTGGCGAACGCCGCCCAGCCATGACCGGATGCTGCGAGCCCGGCAGCGCCGCCCCAACTGGCATGAATCCAGGCACTTTCGGGACGCAGGTCGGCGAGTGCCGGAACGTCCTCGGGCGTCAGCCGCCGTACCGTTACGCCGCGCGGTGTGCGGGGGAGGGACACCGGTGCCTGGGCCTGGTGGACGTACAGCATCCGTTCCCAGGGGACGACGCGCTCGAAGGCGGACCCGAGAGAAGGCCAGAACCGTGCGGGGGCCTCCACGTATCGGCCCGCGAACGGGGACAGGGCAGCCGGGGTGAGCGCGCTGGGGTCGCCGCGCAGCAGCACGTGGTCCGCGCAGGTGACGGCCAGTACGCGGGGCCGGTCCGGGCGGTCGGCCCACCAGGCGCCTCGGCCCGTGGTCAGCACGTGTTCGGCGAGGGCGCCGGTACCGGGGGAGCCGGTGGGAAACCAGCGGCTGAGGGCGGGGAGCTGCTGCGGCGCGATCTCGATCACGAAGGGCCTCCAGGCGGTGCACGGGTTCTTTGGTCCCGGGAGCGGGGCGTACTGCCGCCCGGCTCTTTCAAGCGACGGATGGTGCGCTCCGTAGTGGCGCAGCCAGGCGGCCTCAGAGGCAGCTGCGGTCCGAAGACGTCGGGTGCAATGCGATGCCGAGTGCTGACCGGGTGAGCGGACCCGAAGCCTGCGAAGAGTGAGGCCTGGTGCCTGCCCGGGGTGGGGGCAGGCACCAGGCGGAAGCGGCCGCCGGCTGTACGGGCGGGGGCGGGCGGCCGCAGATCGTGCGGTGGCTCAGTGCACCGGCAAGTGGGCAGCGCGCGGGGCCGGGCGCACCGTATGCGGTGGCCGGTCGTCGTGGCGCAGGCGGCTGTTCACGTCACTCATCCAACTGCCTTGCGAAATAGAGCTCAAGGCAGTCAGCCAGTCCTTGACAAGGCTCTGATGCCGGCATGACCCGGGCGGGGTCATGCCCACCACGGAGCAGAGCACGACTCCCTGACGGCTTCCCCCACGCCCTGCCATCAGCGGCGCGTCAAGAAGTACAGGCCTCTCGTCAGAGTGGCGTCAACGTGGCGCATCGGCTCCTGCAGGTGGTCGCAGACTGAGCGGCAGGGGGAAGCGGACGGCCGTCCGTGATGCGAGGTTGGAGGGCGCGAACGATCGTCGCCGAGACCATGCCCAGTCCGGACCGCGGGGGGTCGGACTGGTGCCGGGACGCTCCACGGTCCGGCCGTCTCGTCCGGCGGAACGCCAACTGGCCGGTCCGGACCTCCAAGGGACTCACGTACGACAGGAAGGCGGCGCGCCGATGACCAGGGTGCTGGTGGTGGATGACGAACCGCAGCTCGCGCGGTTGCTGGTCATCAATCTGAAGGCGCGGAAGTACGAGGTGGACTGCGCGCAGGACGGGGCCGCGGCCCTGGACGCCGTGGCGGCCCACGGCCCGGACGTGGTGCTGCTCGACCTCGGGCTGCCCGACATGGACGGGATCGATGTGATCAAGCACTTGCGCGGATGGTCGCAGGTGCCCGTGCTGGTGGTCTCCGCCCGCCACGGCTCCGAGGAGAAGATCGCGGCGCTGGACGCGGGCGCTGACGACTACATCACCAAGCCCTTCAGCATGGACGAACTCCTGGCCCGGCTGAAAGCGGTCGCCCGCCGCATGCTGCCACAAGGCTCGACAGCCTCGGAGGAGGCGGTAGTCGAGACCGACGAGTTCACTGTCGACCTGCTCGCGAAGAAGGCCAGGCGCAGAGGGGAGAGCATCAGGCTCACGCCGACGGAATGGCATTTGCTAGAGGTCCTGATCCGCAACCGGGGCCGGCTCGTCAGCCAGCGGCGTCTGCTCCAGGAGGTGTGGGGCTCGTCCTACGGAACGCAGACCAACTACCTGCGGGTGTATATGGCTCACCTCCGCCGGAAGCTGGAAGCGGACCCCTCGCACCCGCGCCACCTGATCACCGCCCCTGGCATGGGATACCGCTTCGAGGCGTGAGCCAGGCGTAGCCGACGTGGTGCAGTCGAGGCCCCGTCGATGCCGAGGACGCGCACGTCACGTCACACGCCCAGCTGTGCGCGAATGAGAGTGTCGAGCCGCTGCCATGCGGGGGACGAGGCATTGACCGACCCCTGGATGAGGGCGGGGATATCGGAGGCTGCATCCAGCCCGGGAAGGGCGTCGGATCCGTAGCGCTCCCGGGTCGCCACGGCGATGCGGCGGGCAAGGTCGTCGATGCGGGGGTCGTCGGCGTCGAGGTCGTACGCATGGTCGTAGTCGAGGTAGAGCTGCCGTAGCGCCGGGTCGGACAGCGTCTCGGCCTGGTCGTGGAACAGTGCGAACGCGCGGTCCGACTGGGTGGCGAAGACTAGGATCCACAGGTCGCGCTGCAGGTCCACCCATCGAGGCGTGAATCCCCAGCGGCCCAGGCGCTCCAGATGTGCGCCGACCTCGGCCGGCAGCGGTGCCAGATTCCCGGCGGCGAGTCGGCGCAGGTGCCCTTGCGTTGCCCGCAGGCGGTGGATGCGTGCGGTGAGCTCGTCGTCGATCTCGCGCAACGCCTGCTGGAACTCCTGGTCGGTCGCCGACCTCAGCTCCCGGATGCGGGCCAGCGGGACTCCGGCTTCGGCGAGTGTCCGGATCTTGATCAGGTCGATGGCGTCGTGCGCGCCGTACCGCCGGTAGCCGGAGGCATCGCGGTCGGGCTCGGGGAGCAGGCCCTTGTCGTGATAGACGCGGATGGTCTTGATCGACACCCCGACGTACTTGGCCAGCTGCCCGATGGTGATCACCGGGCCATCGTCCCACTTGACCTTTCCCCTGGGGCAGGGTTGCAGCATGGCGCCATGACGAATACGGACATCGATCGGGAGACCCTGCGCGAGCTGGCCGATGAGGGCAACGAGGTCGCCTTGGAACGGCTGGCCGACATGGCTGACGCGGCTGGGGACCTCGGGGAGCTCAGCGAACTGTTGGATGAGGGGTGCATGCACGCCGGGTTCCTGCTCACCCGACGGGCGGTCGCGAACGGCGACCTGCGCGAGCTGCAACAGATCTCGGACGCCGGGTACGACGAGGCCGGGAGCGAGCTGAACCGGCTGCTGGAGGCACCAGCCGGCGGGCACGAGGGCCCGGGATCCGACCGACTGCCGTAGCGGGGCTCCAGGCCGCAACCATCGGGTGCGGCTCGCGATCGGCGTGCCGGGTGGCCGGGGCCGCGGCTGTGGTGGACGGAGCCCAGGCGGCCAGCCTCCCCCGTCAGCTTGCGGACAGTCTTCCGGCCGGCACCGGGGCACCGACCGCGTAGTGGGCGTACTCCCGCTCCGGGCGGAAGCCGGCGGTCCAGGCAAGCAGGAGGCCGGGGCGGTTGGACGTCGAACAGGTCCAGATCGGCGTGTGACCGCGGGCCGCTATGTCCGAGCACAGGGCGTTGACGCAGTCGAGCGCCAGGTACTGCAGGCGGGGGTCGGGCACGGTGACGCAGGCGACGTCCTCGTACGCGGTGCCGAGGAAGTAGGTGCAGGCCACGGCCGCGATGCGGTCGCCGTGGAAGACGGCCCAGGCATAGCCGGAGCGGGCGAGGGAGTCGGGACCGCCCCACGTACGGTGGATCCAGCCCATGGCGGGCGGAAGCCTGGTGAGCGCCCGGGCGTCCCGCGCGTTCAGCCTGCGTACGGTGACACCCCTCGGCGGTCGGCGGCCGGCACGGACGAGCGCTTGACGTACACCACACGCTGCCACGGCACCACACGCTGGAACGCGGCACCGAGCAGCGGGAGGAATCGGCCGGGGGCTTCGACGGAGCGATCAGCGAAGACGGCGAGTTCGCCCGGCGTGAGGGCCCCCGGTTCTCCGCGCAGGAGTACGTGGTCCCCGCATTCCACAGCGATCGCGCGCGGCTGGATCACGCGGTCCACCCACCACCGGCCGGCCTCGGTGGTCAGGACGTGCTCGGTCAAGGCGCCGGAGCCCGGGGCTCCGGTGGGGAACCAGCGGACGAGGGCCGGGAGGCGATGCGACGGCAGGTTGATCACGGGACTTCCTTGCGGGGCCATGGAAGGGGGGGGCGGCCCTGTCGGAGGGCCGCCCCAGGGGGTGGGCTGGTGACTAGCAGTTGGGTTTGCTGCCGTGGTTGGAGCCCTTCTTGCGGCGGGCCCTCTTCTTGCGTGCGCGCTTGGACATGTCCGTGCGTCCCTTCAGGCGGTCCTACGTTGTTGATGGGTCGATCGAGGCCAGTCGTAAGGTCTTGGAGATCCAGAGACGCCGGGTATGGCTTTCAGGCGGTTGCACTCGATGGTTCGCCTCACCTGGCCGCCCGGTGTCTCACGA